>CAJMRT010000007.1 GCA_905215855.1 uncultured bacterium | reverse complement strand
AAAATGATAGGTTTGGACTTATTGATTTTAATAACAAAGTTGTTGCGGATATCAAGTACAAAAAGATACTGCCGTTTACAGGTGTAGAAGGAAGCGGTAGCCGTGAGTGGGGCAATTTTCAAGAATTGATAAGTTTTGAAAAAAATATCAATAAATATACAGTCGCAGTAGATGAAAACGATAAAGTAGTTTTAATTGATAAAAATGGCAATACATCAGACATTAATGTTGAGATGACAGAAAGTAATCTTGAGAACGGCAGGGTAATATGCTTGTATCAGGATAAAACATACATAAAAACAATAAAATCGTTGGATAGTATAATTTATGATTTAGATAGCAATTTGATTACGGAAAAAGCTGCCGGAGGTAGTTCGCGTATGGGTGGTTTTTATAATGGATATTGTATCACATATGACGAAAAAGGTACTAATTTGATAGATATTAACGGAAAAGTTATATATTCTAAAACAATAGAACAAGATATGGGATTTAAAGTCTATCCCGTTGATGAAAAGGGATTGTTTACAATCACTTATTACTCAGATGAAGATGTTGTAAAAAGTGAAATAGTCGATTTAAACGGAACTGTAATCTATACAAGTGACAGCGATTCTGAAATTGAAGCATTTGGAAACGGATTTTTCAGACAGCATAATGATAGAGGATACGCTGTTTACAAAGTAGCAGCAGAATGAGGTGAAATATATGGGAAAAACAAAAAGAAATTCTGCATTAAAAGTGATAGGCGCTATTTTGATTGTGGCAGGAGTGATAACATTTATTGTATCGGCTGTTCAGCTTTATGATGTGCAGTCCACAAGAACTCATTGGGCTGAGGGGTTTATGCAGGACTATCAGGCAAGAACAAATGCGACAAATTCAATACCGTGTTACATATTTATGGCTCTTGCGGTGGTAATGGTTATTGCAGGCATTGTTATGGTGTGCATAAAGCCAAAAAATAATGTTATGGTTTTTCCGAATATGCCAGTTTCATATAATAATGTCGGAGAAAGCGTCAACCTGTATTGCCCAAACTGCAAAAATACGATAGGTCAGAATGATATATTTTGCAAAACCTGCGGATATAATCTAAAATCAACAACGCAGGTTTCGCAAATGAAAAAAATCTGCCCAAACTGCGGCGAAGAAAATGAAACCGACAGCAGTTTTTGTGTTAAATGCGGAAGTCAATTATAATAAAATTCAACTTAAAACACCCTTTCGGTAAATTCCGAAAGGGTGTTTTTATGCTTAAACTATAAAATTATATTTAATCAGCCGTCAATTTCAACGAGAGCAAAACTCTGCGGCGACATTGTTACTTTGCCGTCTGCAAATTCAGCGTTGCCGAGGGCATATACTGTTTTGCCTGTATATTTTGCGTTCATTACTGCACTTTCACCGAGGGGGTTGAAGTACATAACGAGGTTGCCTCTCTTGTATGCAAACGGAATTTTGCCTTCTTCATACATAAATTCAAGCTCACCGTTGCCTTTAAGGTCATCGTACTTGTGACGAAGTGCAATGATGTCAGTTACAACCTTGTAGATGCTGTCGGGATCGTCCTTCTGATTCTCAACAGTCGGAGCGTCGGCACTCTTATCAACTGCAAGATACGGCTCGTCACTTGTTGAGAAACCGAGGTTCTTACCGCTGTTCCACTGCATAGGAGTACGGGAGCCTGTCCTTGAGTAACCGCCCTCCTTGCTTACGATGCCTTTCTGGTATCTCATACCGATTTCATCACCGTAGTAGAGGAACGGAACACCCGGCATTGTGAAAATGAATGCATTCACAAGCTTGATAGCCTCTTTGTCAAGATATGCCGTAACTCTCGGCATATCGTGGTTGTTTGTCATAAAGCTGATGTAGCCGTTGTCCTTTGTCTTTTCGTAGTTAGGAAGATACTCGTCTGCAAATGCTTTGATATCACCCTTGCCGTTCGGATTGAAAACAGCCTGATCGCCGAATTCACCGTAGCGGAAAAGTCTGCTGTAGCCGTTGCCGTAGTGGTCAAGATAAAAGTCCATGTGGAAACCTGCGTTGTTGATTGCTCTTTCGGGATTGCACCACTCTGCAACCATTGCGGCATTCGGATATTCTGTGTCGAGCATATCACGCACACCACGCCAGATTTTTGCCGTTGCAATTTTATCGTCATCGTTCTTAACAAGTGAGTCAGCCATGTCAACTCTGAAACCGTCAGCACCCTTGTCAAGCCAAAAACGCATAACATCCTTCATAGCTTCTGCTGTTGCAAGACAGTCGGGATGATCACACGGCAACTGCCATTCGGGATGTGTGATTTCGTGAAAACCGTAGTTAAGCGCAGGCTGTGAGCTGAAGTAGTTTACCATATAGTTGCCGTCACGCTCGCAAAGTCCGCACATCATACGGTACTGCGGCGGTGCGTCCCATACGCTCTTTGTAAAGATGTAACGGTTTGAATATTCGCTCTTTGCGGCTTTTTTAGCCTCCAAGAACCATTCGTGCTGGTCTGATGTGTGACCCGGAACAAGGTCAAGCAGAATCTTGATTCCCTTTTTGTGAGCCTCGTCAAAAAGACGAACAAGGTCATCATTTGTGCCGTAACGCTCTGCAACCTTCTTGTAGTTGCGAACATCATAGCCTGCATCCATAAACGGCGAATCGTAAATCGGGTTGAGCCAGATTGCGTTGCAGCCGAGGCTTTTTACATAATCAAGCTTGCTGATGATACCCTCGATGTCACCGATTCCGTCACCGTTGGTGTCGCAAAAGCTCTGCGGATAAATTTCATAGAAAACAGCGTCATTAAGCCAGTTTGGCATAAAAAATCATTCCTTTCGCTTTTTATTTTCTGTGGCTGTATCTTACGGCATCATTGTAGCATTAAATTGTTATGTTGGCAACCTTTTTGCATTGCATACACAAAACCTGACAATTATGTGTGAAAAAACAGCCAAATTTTATTCCAACAATATTTACTTGCAAAAATGCTCCGCCCATCATAATATGTAAACAGATGTATGTGTATCGGAATTTAGGGGAGGGAGTATTTTGACTGTTGACAAACTCGGTGATAATAAACTGCTGATTAAGCTTGATGAATCGGATATGGAAAATTTTGAGCTTGATTTCGGAAAAATGAGCCTTGAAAACGGTGATAATCAAAAGGTGATTATCGGACTTATGCGACTTGCCTGTTGCAGGGCGGGACTTGACACGAACGGAAAAAATGTGAAAATAGAGGCTTTTCTGCTCGGCAATGAATGTTGTATCCTCGTTACGGCAAATCCGAAAAAGCGAAAATACAGGCTGAAAAAGTCCGACAGCGGTCTGTGCTGGAAAATGGCGAATGCGTCGGATTTTCTGAATGCGGTAGAGACTTTGTACCGCAGTAATATATGTTGCAGAAAAAGCTCCGCATACGAAATGTCTGGAAATTATTACCTTATGTTTGATTATTTTTCGTTGCCGAAGCATATGATACGGGTGTTGTCGGAATACGGTGAAAGACAAAAGCACCGCAATGCAGCGGCAAGGGTGCGTGAAAACGCAAATCTGTTGTGTCATACCGACGCAGTTGCGGTGATAGGAAAGTTTCTTGTGTAAATTGAAAATGGAAAATTGAAAGTTGAAAATTGTTTTGTTTGATTAAAAAACACCCTTTCGGAAATACTCCGAAAGGGTGTTAATCTATGCGTATGTTTAATCTTTTTTTACTTCAATTTCGCCGTGTTCTTCTTCAAAGGACTTAACCCTTTGCTTTATATACTGCTCAATTTCACGATTTGCGGAACGACCTTCATAGTCGGCAACATATCTGAATTTCTGAAAAAGCGTGCGGTTAACTCTCAGAGTGTATCGTAAAATATTATCATCCATAATCGGTACTCCTAAATGTTATTATGACACTATTTTAATGTAATTATTGCGTCAAAACGAAAATGGTGCTATTATGATGTCATAATGGTGTCATAATTTTAGGAGTGTGAAAAAATGAAAATTGCGATAGTAGGCTCAAGAAGTATTACAGTGAATAATTTAGGCGATTATTTACCTGAGAATACAACTGAAATAGTAAGCGGTGGTGCTATTGGTGTTGACAGAAGTGCGAGAAATTACGCTAAGACACATAATATTAAACTAAAAGAATTTTTACCCGAATACGAACGATACGGGCGGTCAGCACCTTTGAAAAGAAATTTGCAAATAATTGATTATGCCGATGAAGTTATTGCATTTTGTGATGGTATGTCACACGGAACACGATTTGTTATAGAGAATTGCAAAAGAAAAAATGTGCCGATTAAGGTTTATGCTTTGGCAAATAAGTAATGTTGCAAACGAACCGAAAATTTCATATATAAAAAACGGTCGGGCAACATAAAACGGTCGGGCAACATAACTTTGCATTTTGCAAAGCAGCTGCCCGACCGAAATTTTTAATTTTAAATTTACAAAACTATCTTTGCTTGGAAAACGAAAATTCGATTCTGTCGTTATCATAATCAAGCACCATTGTAAGTACTCCGCTGTCATAGCTCAGCTTGTATGCCGTGCCATTTACCGAGAGGTCAACGGAAGTTCCGTTGAAGGTGTATGTTGAATCGCATGAAATCCCTGCAAGAGTGACGGTGCAGTTGCTGCTGTCTTTAAATTCAAGCCCGAACTGATCCTCGTCAACTCCGAGTTCGCTGTATGAAATTGTTTCGCCGTTTGTCTTTGCTGTTGTCGGTACCCATTTGCCGATTATTTCGGTATTTCCGTTGCTTCCGCATCCGCAGAAAATTGATGCGAAAACAAACACGCACAGCACAAGGCACATAACCCTGACTTTCATATAATACACACCCTTGAATTTGTTTGTTCCTCTTATGCAATATATTTTACCATTTTACGCTTTATTCGTCAAACTTTAAATGTTATAAAATTGAAATTATATGCCATATTTTATTTGCGGATAATTGACAAATCAACACATAAATGAGATAATAAAAAGGTATATGAACTCGGTTTATCCGAACAATAAATCAAGAGGAGTAATGACTATGGCAAAGGAACTTGCTAAATCCTACAACCCGTCAGAGTTTGAGGACAGAATTTACGACTTCTGGCTGAAAGGTAACTACTTTCACGCAGAGGTTGACAAAGATAAAAAACCTTATACAATCGTAATGCCGCCGCCAAACATCACAGGTCAGCTGCATATGGGACACGCACTTGACGAAACACTTCAGGACATTCTTATCCGTTGGAGAAGAATGCAGGGCTACAGCGCACTTTGGCTCCCAGGTACAGACCATGCGTCAATCGCTACAGAGGCTAAAATCGTTGAGGCAATGCGTAAAGAGGGTATCACTAAAGAGGATATCGGCAGAGAAGAATTTTTAAAGCGTGCATGGGAATGGAAAAAGGTGTACGGCGGAAGAATCACAAGTCAGCTTAAAAAGCTCGGTTCAAGCTGTGACTGGGAGCGTGAGCGCTTCACAATGGACGAGGGCTGTTCAAAGGCTGTTAAAGAAGTTTTTGTTCGCCTTTATAATGACGGAAAAATCTACCGTGGCAACCGTATGGTAAACTGGTGTCCTCATTGCTGTACATCAATTTCGGATGCCGAGGTTGAATACAAGGAGCAGAACGGTCATTTCTGGCATTTGCTCTATCAGGTTAAGGAAACAGGCGAGTACCTTGAAATTGCAACAACCCGTCCCGAAACAATGCTCGGTGATACTGCTGTTGCCGTCAACAAGGACGATGAGCGTTACAAGCACCTCCACGGCTGTCATGTAATCCTTCCGCTCCTTAACAAGGAAATCCCGATTGTCTGTGACGAACACGCAGATATGGAAAAGGGAACGGGTGTTGTTAAAATCACTCCTGCACACGATCCTAACGACTTTGAAGTCGGTCAGCGCTGCAATCTTCCGATTGTTCGTTGCTTTACATATGACGGTCACCTTACAGGTGCAAAGGATGTTGAAGAATACAACGAGTTAAAGGCAAAGGGACAGCTTGCCGAAAACGAACCCGAGGTTCTCGACTGCGGAAAATACGCAGGCATGACAACAATGGAGGCAAGAGAGGCTATTGTTGCCGACCTTAAAGAAATCGGTGCTCTCAAAGAGGTTGAAGAGCTTACTCACGATGTCGGCACTTGCTACCGTTGTCACACAACAATTGAGCCTATGGTTTCAAAGCAGTGGTTCGTAAAAATGGCTCCGCTTGCAAAGCCTGCAATTGATGTTGTCCGCAAGGGCGACACAAAGTTCATCCCCGAAAGATTTGAAAAGGTTTATTTCCATTGGATGGAGAACATCAAGGATTGGTGTATTTCCCGTCAGCTTTGGTGGGGACACAGAATCCCTGCATGGTACTGCGATGACTGCGGTGAAGTTATGGTTGCCAAAGATGCACCCGAAAAGTGCTGTAAGTGCGGCAGTACACACATTCATCAGGACGAGGACACTCTCGACACATGGTTCAGTTCGGCACTTTGGCCGTTCTCAACACTCGGCTGGCCTGACAAAACTCCCGAACTTGAGTATTTCTATCCCACAAGCACTCTTGTAACAGGTTATGATATCATCTTCTTCTGGGTTGCAAGAATGATTTTCTCAGCTTGTGAAAATATGGGTTCGGCTCCGTTCAAGACCGTATTTATGCACGGCATTGTAAGAGATGAAAACGGCATCAAGATGTCAAAATCTCTCGGCAACGGTATTGACCCTCTTGAAGTTATTGACAAATACGGTGCAGACGCACTCCGTTTCTTCCTTGCAACAGGCAACACACCCGGTAACGATATGCGTTATTCCGACAAGCGTGTTGAGGCTTGCGCTAACTTTGCAAACAAGCTTTGGAACGCATCTCGTTATGTTCACATGAACATTGACGACCACGATGTTAAGAATGAACTTCCGAAAACTCTCACAACGGAGGACAAGTGGATTGTTTCAACTCTCAACACAGTTGCAAAAGAAGTAAACGAAAATCTTGAGAAGTTTGAACTCGGCATTGCTGTTCAGAAGATTTATGAATTCATCTGGGACTGCTACTGCGATTGGTACATTGAGCTTGTTAAGACAAGACTTTCAAGTGACGGTGAGGACGCTCAGAATGCAAGACAGGTGCTTCTTTATGTGCTTGATCAAATTCTCAGACTTCTCCATCCGTTTATGCCGTACATCACAGAAGAAATCTGGCAGACAATTCCTCACGAGGGCGAAACAGTAATGCTCGCAAAGTATCCCGAATACAACGCAGAGCTTGATTATCCCGAGGCATCGGACGAAATGAAAAAAATTATGGATGCAATCCGTGCAATCCGTAACCGCCGTGCAGAGATGAATGTTCCGCCGTCAAGAAAAGCAAAGGTTTATGTTGCAACAAAGTTTGCCGACACATTCAAGGACGGCACACAGTTCATTCAGAAGCTTGCGTCAGCAAGTGAGGTTGAAGTTGCAGAAAGCTTTGAAATTGAGGGTGCTGTGAACATTGTAACGGCAGACGCAAAGATCTACATTCCTATGGACGAGCTTGTTGACAGGGAAAAGGAGCTTGCAAGACTCAACAAAGAGCTTGAGCAGGTTAAAAAGCGTCTTGCACAGAGCGAGGGCAAACTTAACAATCAGGGCTTTGTTGCAAAAGCTCCCGAGGCTGTAATTGAAAAGGTTAAGGGACAGGCCGCAAAGGAAAGAGAGCAGATTGCTCTTATCGAGGCCGCAATTGCCGCACTCAAATAATTCGGCAATCCGATAAAACAGAATAAAATTATAATCAAAGGCTGAAAGAACAGAATTGTTCTTTCAGCTTTTTTATGTTCGTGTAGACAGTCTGTAATGTAAAAACATATTATTACCGAGCATTACATTGTGATTGTCTGTATAATCAGTAGGGGCGTTCATCGGACGCCCGCAAGTAATGACACAAATTTTATGATAAATATAATTTAGATGTCGCAAAATGATTGCTATATTGTAGCGGTGAACCTCGTTCGCCAATCGAAACGATTGTAAAATCGGTTCGACTTAATACAAATTATTGATTATTAGGCTTTTTATTAAAACACACGCAAACTTTTTGCTTGTTTTGGTTTTACAACCAAAACAAATGGCGAACACGGTTCGCTGCTACAAAATATCCGTAACTATGGTTTGTTCCACGAACAAAATAACATCCGAAACGGTCAGGAAAAGTCAAAACGCAGAATTGTCCGACTTAAAAGCGAAATCTGCGAAATACAGAATAATCCTTTTTGAAATCCAAATTCTTCCAATTTATACAATATGCAGTTGATTTTGTGCAGGAACACAGCTGTTTAGCGGTTATAGGTCGGATTACAAGCTGATTTTTGCTTTTGCTATGTTTAATCTTAATAAAAATGACGGATATGTGAAATAAAAATATGTATATGTGCTAATTGCACAAAGAACCGTATTGGTTTTTAGGCATTACTACAAATCTGCGAAAAACAGAAAACAATGCTTGAAATCCACATTTTTATGTTGTATCATATAGGTGTCAAAGGAAATAACCGATTCGGAAAACGGAAATCAAACAAACGGATCGGAAACATTAAATCTTATTTTTATAAAGAAAAGGAGAAAATATTATGCATGCTTTAAAAAGATTCGGTACAGCTTTCGGCGGATACAAAATGATGGAAAACTACCCTGTTCCTGAATGTGGTCCGGACGACATTATTCTTGAAATCAAGGCAGCCGCAATTTGCGGTGCCGATATGAAACACTGGGGTGTTGACAACGGTTATGATGACACAAACATCACTCCTGATCAGCAGCAGTCAGTTCGTGGCCACGAGTTCGCAGGCGAAATCGTTAAGGTCGGTGAAAATGTAAAAGACTGGCATATCGGTCAGAGAGTTGTTTCAGACAACAGCGCACATGTTTGCGGCGTATGTCCGGCTTGTGAGCAGGGCGACTTCCTCTGTTGCGAACATAAAGTAAACCTTGGACTTGACAACAACACATGGGGCGGCGGTTTCTCAAAGTATTGTAAAGTACCGGGCGAAATCCTCGCAATTCACAAACACGCAATCTGGGAAATTCCTGAGGGCATCAAGTACGAAGAAGCTTGTGTACTCGATCCTATCTGTAACGCATACAAGGCAGTTGCTCAGCAGTCACATCTTATCCCCGGACAGGATGTTGTAGTATTCGGTACAGGTCCTCTCGGACTCTTCTCAGTACAGGTTGCAAAGCTTATGGGTGCCGTAAACATCGTAATGGTTGGTCTTGATGACGATGTAAAAGTAAGATTCGGCGTTGCTAAAGAGCTTGGCGCTACACATTGCGTAAACGGTTCTAAGGAAGATGTAGTTGCAAGATGTACAGAAATCTGCGGCAGAGATAACCTCGGACTCGTAATTGAATGTTCAGGTGCTAACATAGCTCTCAAGCAGGCAATCGAAATGACAAGACCAAACGCTGAAATCGTTCGTGTAGGTATGGGCTTCAAACCACTTGAATTCTCAATCAACGACATTACAGCTTGGAACAAGAGCATTATCGGTCACATGGCTTATGACTCAACATCTTGGAGAAACTGCATCAGACTTCTCCAGTCCGGTCAGATTAAGGTTCAGCCGATGATTACTCATCGTCTCGGTCTTTCACAGTGGCAGGAAGGTTTCGACAAGATGGCTAAGAAAGAGGCTATCAAGGTTATTTTCCACTACGATTATAACGACTGATTAAAGTAAATACGCATCAGGGAGGATTTTCAAATGAGAAAGCTTATGATTGCCCCATCAGTGGGTTGCTGTGATTTGTTCCATGTTGAAGAACAGGTTAAGTTGATTAACGAAAAATCAGATTACCTCCACATGGACATTAAAGACGGTGTTTATGTTCCGAGTTACGGAATCGGTCCTGATTATCTCGACTACCTTAACAAGCATGTTGAGAATCTCAAACCAATGGATGCTCACCTTATGGTAAAACATCCTCAGCAGTATCTTGAAACCTTTGCAAAGGCAGGAGCTGCTTACATAACACCTCACACAGACTGCATCGAAGGCGACGCATTTGTAACGATTCACAAGATCAAAGAGCTTGGCTGCAAAGCAGGCGTTGCATTAAGTCCCTCGGTTCCGCTTTCTACTATTGAATATTACCTCCCATTGCTTGATAAGGTTACAATCATGATTGTTGATCCGGGCATAGCAGGTCAGCCGGTTGATCCGCAAATGTTCGTAAAAATCAACCAACTCGCTAAGATCAGAAAGGAAAGAGGTCTTAACTTCTTAATTGAAGCCGACGGTTCAATGAACAGCAGTCTTTACCGTCCGCTTTACGAGGCAGGCGCAGATCTCGTAATTCTGGGACCTCCGGCATTATGGAACAAGGACACGGATTTCAATAAGGCTTGGGACATAATGGAAAGTGAGCTTGAGCGAGAGCTTGACGGTGCTGAGAGAAAAATCTGATTGAAATAAAAAGTCAAAGAGGAAATTAAAAGGAGAAGAAAAATGGCTAACAAAACTTCTGTCAACATTGGCGCAAGACTTGACCGCTTGCCCCAATCAAAATGGCATATTAAGATGTGGCTGGTTACAGCTTTCGCACTCTTAGTATGCTGGTCAAACGGTATCGGCGGTGCCGTTCAGACAAGTCTAAACGATATCGGTTGGTTCGCAGGCAGTGCAGGGCTCCTCGGTATGTGGGGTACTTCATACACAATCGGACAGCTCTTCGGTGCTCTCATCGGCGGTCCTATCGGCGATAAAATCGGCCGTAAAAAGAGTATCCTTATTTACGAAGCTGTTCACATCATTGCTATGATTGGTGGCGCACTTTCACCTAACATTTATGTACTTTATGTATTCAGAATTTTACAGGGTCTTGCACTCGGTGCTCTCCTCGTAGTTCTTTTTGCAGGCTTCACAGAGTATGTTCCGGGTAAGAACCGTGGTACATGGTCAAGCCGTACATCATTCATCGGCAACTGGGCTCACCCAATCTGCAACGGTATTGCTCTTATCATCGGTCTTACAAGCGTAGGTACTCAGATGGACTGGAGAATCCAGTTTATGATTCCTTCAATCCTTTCAATCATCGCTTGCATCTTTATCTACAAGAAGTTCCCTGAATCACCGAGATGGCTCGAATCACAGGGCAGACTTGAAGAAGCAGACGCAATTATGACAAGCATCGAAAAGGAAATTGAAAAATCAACAGGCAAGCCTCTCCCACCCGTTGAGGTTAAAGAACCGAAACCTGTCAAGAAGCTTCCTTTCACAGCTCTCTTCAAGGGCAAACTCCTCAGAAGAACTATCGTTGGTTCTCTCGTACTCATCGGTATGAACACAATTCAGTACACACTTATGAACTGGATGCCTTCACTTCTTAAGAGTTGGGGTCACGATGCTTCAAGTTCTCAATTCATGACAATGTTCGGTCTTTTCGGTGCTCCGTTCGGTATCTTGATTGCTTCCCTTATCATGGATAAGATTCCTCGTAAGGTTATGGGCGTTGGCTTGTTGGCTGTTATGGCGGGCTTTGGTATTGCAACAGCTACACTCGCTCCGTCACTCGGAATGACAGGTCTTATTGTAATGACATTCCTTCTCAACACAGCTATCTATATGTATGTTTGCTACGCATCAGCAGTTTATGTTCCTGAAATGTGGCCTACATCGGCAAAGCTTTCAGGTTCAGGTTTCTGCAATGCAATGGGTCGTGTAAGTAATGTTGTATTCTTATCACTTATCCCGATGATTGCAGGCACACAGACAGGCAAAGGCGGCAGTGTAACATTCGCTACTCCTGAAAGAGTATTTATCGTTATCGCTATTATTGCATTAGTAATTGCAGTATCAATTATCTTCCTCGGTGTTGAAACCAGAGGTGAATCAGTTGAAGACATCGGTGATGTTGACTAATTTCAGCAAAACTTAGTCCGATACATAATTTAAATGTCAGATACGGTGCCTGAGTGCATCAGGCACCGTACCGTAAAACTTATTTCAATGAAAACAGCAATTTAAAACATTCAAGATTTTTATCTTTAAATTTTTACCCACTAAATCATCAATTATTTAACCATAGGCAATTAAATTTGAACATACGCAGAAAGCACATCGGGTGCAAATGCTTAAATAAATTATTCTAAAGAAAGTGCAGGAGATTATTATGAAAAATTCAGAAGCTATCTTAGTTACTCCAAAGCAGTTTGAAATTCAGGAATGTCCCATTCCCGAGCCAAAGGATCACGAGATTCTTATGAAAGTTGAGTATGTAGGAATGTGCGGTTCCGATATTCACGGCTTTGAATTCGGTCCTTTCATTCCGCCTAAGGATCCTAACCAGAAAATCGGTCTTGGCCATGAGGTTGCAGGCGAGGTTGTAAAGGTTGGCTCAAAGGTTACAAGATTCAAAGCAGGCGACAAGGTTCTCATCGAACCCGGTGTTCCGGATGACAAATGCGAATACTGCCGTACAGGCAGATACAACATCTGCCCTGATGTTGACTTTATGGCTACACAGCCTAACTACAAGGGCGCACTCACACAGTATATGACACATCCCGAGGAGTGGACATACCACATTCCCGAGGGTATGACAACAATGGAAGCAGCTCTCGTTGAGCCGGCAGCAGTCGGTATGCACGCAGCAATCCTCGGCGGCGCACAGCTTGGTAAGAGCATTGTTATCCTCGGCGGCGGTACAATCGGTCTTATGGTACTTCAGGCTTGTAAGAGCCTCGGTGCAACAGACATCACCGTTGTTGATATTATGCAGAATCGTCTTGACCTTGCATTAAAGCTTGGTGCAAGCAGAGTTATCAACGGCAAAGAGCAGGATACGGTTGCACTTCTCCGTTCACCCGAATATTTCGGCGATCACGGTTGTGAACTCGTATTCGAGGCAGCAGGTTCTGTATTCACAGCTCAGCAGGCTGTTCAGATCGTTGCAAGAGGCGGTAAGATTATGATGGTCGGCACACAGTCAAAGCCTGTTCCGATTGACTTCCTCAAGATTAACCGTGAGGTTATGATTCAGACATCATTCCGTTACTGCAACAACTTCCCGCAGACAATCGAGGCAATCGCAAGCGGTAAGTTCAATGTTAAGGATATGGTTACAAACATCTATGATTACAAAGATGTTCAGCAGGCATTTATGGACGCTATCGACCCCGAAAAGAAAGCCAATATGGTTAAGGGCGTTATCAAGGTAGCCGACTGATATACACAGATTTATTAAAATTTTCATAAGGAAAGGTGATTAAAATGTTATCAGATATCAGATATTGGGAAAAGAAGGCAACAGAGGGACACTACGCTATTCCTCACTTCAATGTATGGAATGCAGAAATGCTCATGGGTGTTATTGACGCAGCCGAAGAGCTTCGTGCTCCAATCATTATTTCATTCGGTACAGGTTTCACAGGCAACACTTCTTTTGAAGACTTCTGCTACATGATGGATTCAATGGCAAAGAAGGCTACTGTTCCTGTAATTGAGCATTGGGATCACGGCAGAAATATGACAATTCTTCAGAACGCTGTTAATCACTGCATGAATTCGGTAATGCGTGACGCATCGGCTCTTCCTTATGAAGAAAATGTTGCTGAAATCAAGAGATGCGTTGACTACTTCCACGCTTACAACATTCCTGTTGAGGCTGAGCTTGGTCATGTAGGTAACGAAACAGTATATGAAGAGGCACTTTCAGAGTACCAGTACACAGATCCTTCAAAGGCTAAGGAATTTGTTGAGAGAACAGGCTGTGACTCACTCGCAGTTGCAATAGGTAATGTTCACGGCGTATATTCTTCAGAGCCAAAGCTTGCTTTCGATGTACTCGAGGCAGTTGCCAAAGAAGTAGATGTTCCGCTCGTACTCCACGGTGCATCGGGTATCGGTGATGAGGACATTAAAAAGGCTATCTCACTCGGTATCGCTAAAATCAACATTCACACAGAGCTTTGCCAGGCTGCTATGGAAGCTATTAATGCTCACAAGGACGAGCCGTTCCTTGCTGTTGAGCGTGAAGTAAGAAAGGCTGTTAAAGAGCGTGCAATGTACAAGATTAAGCTCTTTGGCGATGACGGCAGAGCAGATGAGTAATATGAGTAATACAGAGAAAAAACTTGATGTTATCTGTCTTGGCGCAGCGGTAGTTGACATTCCTCTCCGTCCGGTATCAAGAGATATTTTTGATATCGAGTCATATCCGGTTGACAGAATTGCAATGTCTGTCGGCGGTGACGCAATGAACGAGGCAACAATCATCAGCCGTTTAGGCTTTAAAACAGGCATTATCGCTTGTATCGGTGATGACGCTGCAGGTCAGTTTATCCTTCGCTCCTGCGAGAAGGACAACATAGATGTTGAAGGCATCAAGATTGATCCGACAATCGACACCTCAATGAACATTGGTCTTGTAACCGATGACGGTGAAAGAACCTTTGTTACAAACCGCAATGGCAGCTTGTGGAAAGAAAACATTGAGCATGTTGACTTTGAAAAAATGAAGCAGGCAAAAATCCTTTCCCTCGCAAGTATCTTTAACTGTCCTCTTCTTGACGGCAAGACGCTTGTAAAGATTTTCAAAGAGGCAAAGGCGGCTGGTATGACAATTACCGCCGATATGATAAAGCCAAGACTCGGTGAAACTCTTGACGATATCAGAGAAGCATTAAGCTATGTGGATTACTTCTTCCCAAACTTTGACGAGGCTTGCCTTATGACAGGCGAAACCGAAGAATCAAAGGTTGCCGACAAGCTCTTTGAGTGCGGTGTTAAGAATGTAATTATGAAGATAGGCAAGCGTGGATGCTACATCCGCAATGCCGCAGGAGCAATGATTGTTCCTGCCTGCAAGGGTGTAACCGCAATCGACACAATCGGTGCAGGCGACAACTTTGCATCAGGCTTTATTTCGGCACTTCTTCAGGGCAAAGATATTCGTGACTGCGGTATCTATGCTAACTGCACAGCGGCTATTTCAGTTCAGTATGTCGGTGCAACAACAGGCGTTCAGAACAAAGAAATGGTTGAAGAAATGCTTAAAAAGTATAAAAAAGATTATATCCTTTAATAGTAATAAATCTGTGACATTAGGCCCTGCGTTCCTATGAATGCAGGGCAAACCCCCAACAATACATTAAAGAAAGGGCAGATGCAAAATGAAGACTATGAAGCTTGGCAAAACAGGCATTGATATTTCAAGAATGGGACTCGGCACCTGGTCAATCGGAGGCGGCTCAGCATGGGGCGGCGACCACGACCTTCAGGTTGTTGTAGATACAATCCGTGAAGCTCCAAAGCTCGGTGTAAACCTTATCGACACAGCTCCGGGTTACAACTTCGGCAACAGCGAGAAAATCCTCGGCAAGGCTCTTGAGGGCATGAACCGTGAAGATGTTGTAATCATCACAAAGTGCGGTGTTACATGGGATCAGGAGATGAAGGGCGACCTTTTCAACAAGGTTAACGGCATTCAGCTTTATAAGAACCTCAACAGTGCTTCAATCAAGAGAGAAATTGAAGAATCGCTCAAGAGAATGGGCACAGACTATGTTGATGTATATATGACACACTGGCAGTCAATCGAGGGCAGCGAGTATTATGTTCCGATTCAGAAGACTATGGAGGTTCTCAACGATCTCAAGGCTCAGGGCAAAATCAAGGCTATCGGTGCAGCAAATGTAGATATCAAGCAGATTCAGGAGTACCTCAAGTGGGGTGAGCTTGATATCGTTCAGGCCAAGTATTCAATTCTTGACCGTGGCATTGAGGACGAAATCATTCCTTGCTGTCGTGAAAACGGTGTTACAATTCAGGCTTATTCACCGCTCGAAATGGGACTTCTCTCGGGTACATTCCCAAGAGATTACAAGCCTGTCGGCGCACAGATTCCAAAGAAATGGTTCCAGCCCGAAAATATGCAGAAGGCTATGGATGTTATGGATCAGTGGAAGCCTCTTTGTGAAAAATATAACTGTACAATTGCTAACCTTGCTCTTGCATGGATTCTTGCTCAGGGCGACTTCATCAACCTTCTCAGCGGTTCTACAACTGTAGATCAGATTGCCGAGAATGTTAAGTCGGCAGAACTTGAACTCGATTCCGCTGATGTTGCAATGATGCGTGATATGGTTGAAGCTATCGACAAATAATTAAGGGCTGCTTAATACACCTTTGTGTATATGGTTAAGGAATCCGCTCCCGATTGTTAAAATTATTGTAAAAACAGTCGAATTCCCTTTACTTTTGTTGATAATTATGTTAGTATGTAATAAAAGTTGAGGGTAATGTTTATGGCAAAGAGAATTGATGAAATCAGACAAAAGATTGAAACCGAAGGCGAGGTTTTCGTCTCGGATTTAAGCAGAATATATAATGTAACCGAAGAAACTATCAGGCGTGATCTTGAAAAGCTGAAGAATGACGGTATCATTACCAGAACTTTCGGAGGAGCTGTTCTTAACACAACTCCTCAGAATGACAGAGTGCATTTCTTTAAACGCAAGGGGATTAACCTTGAGGGCAAAAAGAAAATTGCTAAGCTGCTTGTTGATAAATTTATCGGTGTGAACACGATGATGATTGATAACAGCACAACTGTTCTTGAGGCTGTTAAGCTTTTTAAGGACAATGAAAATCTTACCGCAATTACCTTTTCTGCACAGATTTTTCAGGAACTCGACACTTGTAAGATGAAGCTGGTTTCAACCGGCGGACTTTATGATGAAAAAACCCGTTCTTTCTACGGAAAACCTGCAAAAGAGGCTATGAAAAAGTACAATGTTGACCTTGTTCTCCTCGGATGCAAAGGGCTTGATATGGAAAGAGGCATAACTGATTCTTCCGAAGGTGAGGCTGATTTGAAGTCTGAGATGGCAAGCCGTGCCGAATGTGTGGTATTACGTGCAGACCATTCAAAATTCAATCATACTGCGTTTGTCAATTTTTTGGATTGGGATAGGATCGATTATCTGATTACCGACGAAAGGCCGTCACAGGAATGGCTTGAGTTTTGTGAGCAGATGAAAATAAAACTCATGTACTGATTTACCTTGTCCGGTACATAGTTTGTGTCAGTGCTTTTTATAATTTTACCCATTAAAGCTCCTGTTCTTTTTAATCAAAAACGGCAGGAGCTTTTGCGCTGTCAAAACTTTAGCAGATTTAACAGTTTTGAGAACGCATTGGAAATATTTTTATTATCATTGAATAGTATTGTTAAATCTGAGTTGAATTTTAAACATAGTGATTATTTTATATATCACTATGGAAATTCTATTAATTACGGTTATTTTTGCAGACGGGAGACCAATCGGAGACGGTTTCCGTCACATTAAGGACACACCGATTAAATATGATGATAGAATGTGCAAATATTCTTTGATGCAGTTTATTCGGCAGTTCCGAAATAAAGGGGTTACCCAAATTCACAGATAAGGAGATGTAAAAATGACAAAACAAAAGGAGAAGAAGAAAGCTTCAATTGTCAAGAAAATGATGATTGCCGTTGTCGCAGGTTTTGCAGTTGGTTTTATATGTCTGCTGATTAAAAGTGCGGTAATGGGAACAGACGGCGAAGGAGCCTGGAAAGTTGTTGAGGCAATTTTATTCCAGGATATCACCGCAACAAAAGATATTGAAGGACTCGGCTTGTTCTATATCGTAGGTCAGCTGTTTATGAAGGGACTTCAGATGATGATTGTTCCTCTTGTTCTTTGTTCGCTGACACTTGCGCTTTGCAGTCTTGCAAACCCGAAAAAGCTCGGCCGAATCGCAGGTAAAACATTCGTATCCTATCTTTGCTTCTATATCGTAGCAGCAGCTCTTGCAGGCGCAGCAGCTTATCTTGCAAAGAGCCTTGGCTGGTTCGATGTACATCTTCCGGCACAGCAGGCTCAGGATATCGTTACAATGGAGGGTTACAACCCGCTCGTTACAATTGTAAACGCTGTTCCAAGCAATATGATTAACGCAATGTCATCTAACAACACAATCCTTTGCGTTGTTGTTATCGCAATTATCTTTGGTCTTTGTATGACAAAGATGGGCGAAAAAGCAGATCCGCTCAAGAAAGTTTTTGAAAACATCAACGATATCGTTCAGATGTTCCTTAACTTCCTCATCAACAGAATCGCACCTATCGCAATTTTCTGTATGATCGTAAGAGCACTTGCCGTTTACGGAATTGAGTACATTTCACCGACAATGATGTGGATTGTTGTAACAATTGTTGTAAGCCTTCTTCTTGTTTGCACAATTTACCCAATCGGCATTTTCATTACAACAGGTCTTAATCCGTTTATCTTCCTCAAAAAGGCAGCTAAAATCGGTATGTTCGCAGCAGCTACAAACTCATCTGCCGCAACACTTCCTCTTAACAAGGAAACTTGTATCAACGAACTCGGTTGCTCAGAAGAAATCAGCAGCTTTGTTCTTCCGACAGGTATGACAATCAATATGAACGGTACAACCGCAATGCATATGATCGCCATTACATTCATCGCCACAGCCGCAGGCGTTAATATCACTCCCGCAACCCTTTGTCTTACAGCATTCCTCTCAATCTGTACAGCAGTCGGTACTCCGGCTATCCCTGTTGCAGGTACAACAATGGTTTATGTTGTAATGATGGGACTTGGCTTGAACTCAGACCTCTGTATGATTGGCTACTCACTCATTCTTGCTATGAACTACCTCCCCGGTATGGCTGTTATCACACTTAATGTTATCGGTGATGCCGCTACTAATGTTATAGTTTGTGCAAAAGAGCATTGCCTCAACAAGGAAATCTACAACAGTAAAACCCCTAAAAACAACTGATTTCAGTAAGATAACTTCCGGAAACCCCTTGTAAAACCGAACCGCCCTCAGACAGCGCATGCACTGCCGAGGGCAGTTTAGTTTTACGGCGAGCCGCCGTTCCCGGTTCGTGAAGATAGTATGGTGTAAAAAAAACATATCATACCCGAGCGTAACATTGCAATTGTCCATACAATCCTGTAGCACGGCGAGCCGCCGTTCCCAGTTCGTGTATATGGTTTATAATGTCAAAAAACATATGATACCCGAGCATGACATCGCAATTTTTTGTACAAACCAGTAGGGGTGTTCATTGGATGCCCGCAAGTAATCACACAAAATTTATGATAAACATAATTTTTGTAAATGTTGCAATGTGATTGCTATACTGTAGCGGCGGTCAGTGACCGCCATTTGATTTGTGCGCAAACACAAATCAATCGTAGGGGAGAACCTCGTTCTCCCATTCGTGTGCGTTGCACACGATTTGCACGCAATGCGTGCAAGTTTGAACACACAGTTTGGGTTATACCAAAATATTTGCATAAACATAAACATTCGTCAAGGCGGGCGGATGATATCCGCACCTACAGGATTGCGGCACTCATAAAATTTATTTTAATATATAATTTGTACCGTTACTTGTCTGCATTCGATGTCTGCCACTACAATTTTGCAATTGATTAAAATTGTCTTATTTGGATAATTCTGCAAGCGAAATAAAATTTTATTTCCAACTGTTTTGGGGCAAAATAAACGGCGGTTTTTGATCGCCCGACACACTATATTATACTTAATTTAACTTATATACCCTTATCACCAACCGATTTATTATTGCAAATCAATTTTTTAATCAAATTTCGTTCTAAAATAAAAAAGGCGGATACTCTCCGCTTACATCTTACTATATATTACGCAGTATCACGCATCTGCCATTGTTTTAATTCTTTCATCAATTCGGATTTTGTTTTCGTAGGTCAGTTGCCTAAAGTGTTCAATCAAATCGGCTTCGCTCGGTGTGATTTGTGAGTTGCTGTATGGATTTTTGATATCTGACATACCGATAAGGTAGTCAACCGTAACGCTGAAAATTTCCGCCAAATTTTTGAGCGTGTCAATAGACGGCTGTGTAATGCCCTTTTCATATTTTGAAATTGCACTCGCCTTTAAATTAAGCTTTTCCGCAAGCTCAGTCTGTGACATATCGTTGTCAACACGCAATTCTTTTAATCTGACTGAAAACTCCATAATAACACCTTTGCCTGTAATTTAGTTTCTTTGATTTATTATACCATTTGTTTCATAAATAATAAAAATAATAGCCAAATCAGATTAAAATATGTTGACAATTGCAAAATAGGAATATATAATTATCTTAATAAGATAATTATTTTATTAAAAATTCTTGTCAGGAGGAAAGAAAATGAAAAAATTATTATGTGCAGTCCTTTCGGGTATAATGGCATTTTCAACTTTTGCGGTTGCCGTGCCGATTACAGCCTCAGCCGCCGAATCGCAGGAAAGCGTAAGCGCAACCTACGGCGATTTTGAATATACCCTTGAAGATGATTACACTTGTACGATTACAGGATATAACGGTTCTGCGGCTAATGTTACTATCCCATCAACGATTTACGGTTATAAGGTATCAGCATTATCAGATACTGCATTTTTGAGTAATAAAAATATTAGAAGTGTCATAATACCAAATGGTGTTCTAAGAATAGGTGCACTATGTTTTGATAGTTGTACAAATTTACAGGAAATTACAATACCTGATAGTGTTATGTATATTGTTAGATCAGGAGATGCAAGAAGTGGTGGCTTTTTACAATTTTGTGATAGCTTAAAAGAAATAACTTTAGGTAGTGGATTGGAAAATTTTTTTGATACATATGATTTAAATGGTAGTCATTCATTTGAATGTATTGATATTAGCAAAAATAATAAATATTATTGTAGTATTGATGGGGTGGCTTTTAGTAAGGATAAGAAAAAACTATTAAAATATCCGCCTGCTAAGAAAGATGAAATATATACAATACCCGATTCTGTTAGTAAATTATCCATGCCAATGGGATTTACTCTCAATGAAAATCTAAAAGCAGTTATAATACCGAAGAGTGTTAAGGAAATATCTCTTTACACATTTGGAACATCTTTGAATTCAATTTATGGATATAAAGGTACAGTTGCTGAAACATATGCGGAAGAAAATGGATTTAAGTTTATTGAAATTTCCGAACCAACCTCAGTATCATTAAACAAAACAGCATTAACTTTAGATGTCGGCAAGAGTTATACTCTTACAAAGACGGTTTCACCGTCAAATGCCGTGACTTCCTACACTTGGAGCAGTTCAAACACAAGCGTTGCAACTGTTGACAAAAATGGCAAGGTAACTGCCAAAGCGTCGGGAACAGCAACAATTACGGTGAAAACTTCCAACGGAAAAACAGCGAACTGCAAGGTTACCGTAAATCTTCCCACTCCGCAAATTACAAGTCTTGCAAACACAACAGGCGGTATCAAGATTTCGTGGAATAAGGTTTCGGGCGCTTACGGCTACAGACTTTATTACAAGCCTGCGTCGGGTGGTTGGAAACGCTTTAAGGACACAACCGCAACATCGTTCACCGATTCGGGAGTAAGTCCTAACAGAACCGAAACCTACACAATCCGTTGTATTGACAAGAACGGCAACACAATCAGTGGTTTTAACTCAAACGGTTGGTCAAAAAAATACACACCCGCTGTCCCGATAATTTCTAAACTTGAAAACACATCGGGCGGTATCAAAATTTCGTGGAATAAAATCGCAGGCGTTTACGGTTACAGACTTTACTATAAAACATCGTCAGGTGGTTGGAAGAGATTTAAGGACACAACTGCCACATCGTTCACCGATTCGGGAGTAAGTCCTAACAGAACCGAAACATACACAATCCGTTGCATTGACAAGAACGGCAACACCGTCAGCGGTTTTTATTCAAAGGGTTGGTCGATGACCTATACTCCCGTTGCTCCGACAATTACAAGGCTTTCAAACACATCAAAGGGTGTAAGCGTAACTTGGAATAAAATCGCAGGCGTTTACGGCTACAGACTTTACAGAAAATATGACGGCGGAAGTTGGACAAAGGTTAAGGATACAACTTCAACCTCTTTCACAGATTCAGGTGCTAAAAAGGGTAAGAAGGTAACCTACACAGTTCGTTGTATTGACAGAAAAGGCAAAACGGTAAGCGGTTACAACTCAAAGGGTTGGTCAATTACAAGAAAATAATATTATAATCATAAATCCCGACAGGTTTTGTGCTGTCGGGATTTTTGCTCGTTTTTACCATTGAAAAGACTGAATAATAATGTTATAATAAATCTGAATATAGGAAATTGTGAATAACTTTATCGAAAACGGGAGATGAAAACGAAAAATGGCAATAAAGGTAACACTCCTTACACACACACCAAACCCCGAACAGACGGTTGCAATGGCGGCAAAGCTTTGCTACTCACCGTCAGGTATTGAAGATATAAGAGAAGGTCTTGACGAGGAAAAAACTTCCTCGTTTATTGATATGCTTGCAAGCCTCGGTCATGCAAGCCCGACCGAACACGCATATTTTACATTCGGTATTGAGGGCATTTCAAGGGCTTGCTCACACCAGCTTGTCCGCCACAGAATTGCGTCCTACAGTCAGCAGTCACAGCGATATGTTGACGGCACAAGGTTTGACTTTGTAACTCCGCCCGAGATTGCAAAGAACGAAAAGGCTCTTGCCGCTTATGAAAAGGCTCTCAAGGTTGAGGCTGACGCTTACAAGGAAATCAGAGATGCACTTGCTGTTGGTTACATCAACGAGAAATGTCCCGATAAGTACAGCGGAACCGATGAAGAAATTATCAATGCCTACAAGGCTGACGATAAAAAAAACTGCAACGCTTTTATTAAGAAAGCGAATGAGGACGCAAGATTTATTTTACCGAATGCATCGACAACAAAAATTGTCTGCACTTTCAATGCAAGAAGCTTGCAGAACTTTTTTGCACACCGTTGCTGCAACAGAGCACAATGGGAAATCCGTGAGGTTGCCGAGCAAATGCTTTTGCAGTGTCTTGAGGTTGCTCCGCATCTTTTCAAAAACTGCGGTCCGTCCTGTCTGTTCGGACCATGCCCCGAGGGCAATATGTGTTGCGGAAAGCAAAAGGAAATGCGTCAGAAATACGGCAGAGAAAAGTAAGGTATATATATGAAAAGCAAAATTATTGTTATTGAGGGACTTGACGGCAGCGGAAAAGCTACGCAGACAAAGATTTTGTGCGAAAAAATTTCCGCTCTCGGCAAAAATGTCACAAAGCTTGAATTTCCGAATTATGAAAGCCCTGCCGCCGCTCCCGTGAAGATGTATCTTGACGGCGAATTCGGCGACAAGCCCGATGATGTCAATGCCTATGCGGCGAGTGCATTTTATGCGGTTGACCGTGTTGCAAGCTATCTTCAGCTCTGGAAAAAGGAATGTGACAACGGCGGTGTGATTTTAAGCGACCGCTATGTGACTTCAAATATAATTTATCAGATGTCCAAACTCCCTAAAGAGGAGTGGAACAGCTTTATTGATTGGCTGAACGATTTTGAATACGAAAAGCTCGGGATTCCGAAACCCGATCTTGTAATCTATCTTGATGTTGAGCCTGAGGTTTCGCAGAAGCTTATGGAAAAACGCTACGGCGGTGACAACAGCAAGAAAGATTTGCATGAGAAAAACCTCCGTTTTCTTCTTGATTGTCGAAAAAGTGCAGTTTATGCCGCTAAAAAATGCGGCTGGAAGGTTATTAATTGCTGTGAAAACGGAGAGATTAAGAGTATAGAAAAAATATCGGAAGAGATAGAGAGGGCAGCGGCTGAAATTTATGCTGAGCTTTAAAAAAATTGAGCAAAGTGACATAAACAAACTTAAAAAATACTACGATTATGATGAGTGCATGGGTTGCGATACCAACCTTTTGAACGCTTATCTTTGGCGAAACGAATACAATATTAAATTTGCTTTTTATGATGATACTGTTGTTAAGGTGTATTGTAATCCCGACGAGTCTGTTTGGGGTTACTGTATGCCTACAGGCAAAAATATAAAGGGTGCGCTTGAAGAAGTTTTTAAAGATGCCGAGGAGAGAAACGGCAATTTGCAAATTGTTATGCTGACAAACGGCAATCGTGCAATGCTTGAAACAATGTTTCCCGACAAATTTGATTATGTTCGTTCGCCTGAAAATCAGGATTACATCTACACTTCCCGTGACCTTGCAACCCTTGCGGGCAAAAGGTTTCACGCAAAGCGTAACCACATTTCAAAATTTTACAGAACCTACACAGACACCCGTTTTGAAACGCTGTCGGATTCAAATATTCCCGATGCATTGACGGTTGCAAAAATGTGGTGTGCGGAAAATGACACCGATCCCGAAGCTTCAAGCGAAATTACGGCAATCAGGGAAATGTGCGACCTCAAAGACGAATATAATGTCAAGGGCGCTGTACTGTATGTTGACTCAAAGCCTGTTGCCATGACTCTCGGAAGTGAAATTTCACCCAAGGTGTATGACATTAACTTTGAAAAGGCACTTCGTGAATATGACGGTGTTTATGCCGTAATCAACAACGAATTTGCCAAAACTCTTACGCAGTACGAGTACATCAACCGTGAGGAAGATATGGGACTTGAGGGACTAAAAAAGTCTAAACTTTCATACAATCCCGTTATTATCCTTGACCGCTGGAATGCAATACCGAAAAAACGATGAAAACGATATTTCGCAAAACCGAAAAATCCGATACCGAAAGCCTTAAAAAGCTGTGGCTCTCGTGTTTTGACGAGGATGTAACTGCCGTCAATCTGATTTTTGACAGAGACCTTTTTGACGGCTGCTGTGCCGTTGTTGACGATAGAATCGTTTCGGCTCTTTACCTTGTAAAAGGTACGCTCAACGGCGAAAAATCGCATTATCTTTGCGGTGCGTCAACCGATGAATCTTACCGTGGCAACGGGATAATGTCAAGGCTGATTGATTTTGCACTTGATGACGCAAAGAATAACGGTGATGTGTATTCTCTGCTTTTCCCTGCAAATGACGGCTTGTACGGTTTTTACGCAAAGCTCGGATATGCTTTGAACTGTACCGTAAAAAGCCGTGAAATTTCAAGGCAAACGCTTGAAAATTTTGCAGATAAGGGCTTGAATATCGGCTGTTCAAAAGAAAATTCTTTCATATATAATGAGAGGTTTTTTGAATTTGCAAGGTCCTATTATGAGATTTACGGCTCAAAGGTGATAAATAAGAATGACTGCTTTGCCGTATTTGATGAAAACGAAAATACTGCCGATGTTTTTTACTCGGCTTATAAAAATATAAACGACCTTTCCGCACTTTTGCTAAAAAGTACAAAATCCGAAAAGTTTGTGTTTACGGGCAAATCCGACAACGCTCTTTTTGAAAACTGTCGGTTACAAAAATGCGGAATGATTAAATCACTCGACAAAAACCATAAAATTCCCGACGATGTCTATATCGGGATTACTCTTTCCTGAAAGGAAGTTTACTATGTTCTATGTATTTCTTGCAGAAGGCTTTGAAGAAACAGAGGCGCTTGCCCCCGTTGATGTAATGCGCAGGGCAAAGCTTAATGTTAAAACAGTCGGTGTAACAGGCGAATGTGTCACAAGCTCACACGGTGTGCCTGTAAAAGCCGATATCGCAATTGACAATATCGACCTTGACGATGTTCAGGGTGTTGTACTCCCCGGCGGTATGCCCGGAACTCTCAACCTTGAGGCAAACGAAAAGGTTCTTGAGGCTGTTAAATATAGCTATGAGAACGGTAAAATCGTTGCCGCAATCTGTGCCGCTCCGTCAATTCTCGGTCACCTGGGAATCCTTGACGGCAAAAAGGCAACCTGTTTCCCCGGATTTGAAAAGGAACTCAAGGGTGCAGACTATACAGGCACTCACACCGTAACGGACGGCAATATTATTACCGCAAAGGGCGCAGGCTGTGCGATTGAATTCGGTCACGCAATTGTTTCTCTCGCAGTATCAAAGGATGCCGCCGACAAGGTTATCGGTGATATGCAATGCCTGTAAAAAATGTCCGTGAGCTGAAAAGTCAGCTCCGTGCAAAATATAAAAAAATCCGCAAAAACTGTCCTCCCGAAAAGAAACAACAGCTTGACCTCGCCTTGCAGAACGCTTTTCTGGCAAGTGAGGAATACAAAAGCTGTGATGTGCTTTTTGCCTTTGTTTCATCACCGATTGAGGTTGACACCTCGCTCATCCTTGAAACAACGCTGAAAGACGGCAAAAAACTTGCTCTGCCAAAGTGCAAAAACAATTTCGGCGAAATGGATTTTTACCTTGTGACCTCACTTTCTCAGCTTGAAAAGGGTGCTTTTTCAATTATGGAACCAAACCCCGAAGTCTGCGAAAAGTACGAGGATTTCTCACACGGACTTTGCCTTGTACCGGGACTTTGCTTTGATACGCAGGGATTCCGCCTTGGATTCGGCAAAGGTTACTATGACAGATTTTTGCAGAAATTTTCGGGAACAAGCGTGGGACTTTGCTACTCCAAATGTATAGAGCATACCCTGCCCTCGGGAGTGTTCGACCGCCCCGTTGATGCCGTGATTACCGAAAAATATACCAACCGAACAAATAACGAGTTTGTAAAGGAATGATACATTATGAACCCTGATAATTTTAATATGAGCGAACAGGAGCTTAACGCTCAGCGTCGCAAAAGAGCTGAAAATTTCAGACTTAACATTGACGAAACCGAGTACGAAGATGAAAATATGTACGGTGAATCCGAAAGTGAGCCGTCCGACCTCAATTCATACAGCGGTCAGGATGTTAAAAAGCAGATGGCAAGAGAGTCAAAGCATGTTCTTAAACAGAAGAACAAGGAAGAAAAAAAGGCTCTTAAAGCGAAGAATAAACATAACCGCAGAATTTTCCGCCTTACATGGATAATCTCGGTTGTGATTGTCGGTGCAATGGCTGCCGTTTATATGATAACAGGTATGAACGATTTGCTTGCCGTAAACAGAACCGATTCTTCGACAGTCAAGATTGAGATTCCCGAAAATCCGACAGTTGACGATGTTACAAAGGTGCTTGTCGACAACAAGGTAATCGGTGAGCCGTCATATTTCAAGCTTTTTGTCAAAGTTACAAAGTCAGCCGATGATTTCACTCAGGGTACATATGAAATCCGCAAAAATATGGACTACGAGGCAATTGTCAACTTCCTTTCGAGTAACAACAACAGAACCGACACGGTTTCCGTTACAATTACCGAGGGTGAGAGCGTTCTTGAAATTGCCGACACTCTCAAAAAGAACGGTGCTTTGGGTGACAAGGACGAGTTCCTTTCATTGTGCAATTCCGACAAATTTGACGGCGATTTTGATTTTATCAAGGCTGAAACAAATGCGGACAAGCGTTACTACAAGCTGGAGGGTTATCTCTACCCCGATACATACGAATTCTACAAAAATGAAAATGCAGAGTCCGTAATCTACAAGCTTCTTAATAACTACGAAACAAAGATAAACGAAAAGCAGACTGTTGATGGCTATTCAAAGAAAACAACAGTTTTGAAAATGGTTGAGGAGAGCGATACAAAGTATTCGCTTGATCAGGTTATGACAATTGCGTCAATCATTCAGGCAGAGGCGGCTAACAAAGAGGATATGTACTACATCTCATCAATTCTTCACAACCGTCTTACAGCCGACAGCAGTGCCGGTGTGTCAAACCTCGGTCTTGATTCGACAAAGTTTTACCCTTACAGAAGCCTTGAAGATGTTCCCGAAAATGACAGAAGTACATACAAGAGCAGATACGACACATATGATAAGAAGGGACTTCCTTACGGCCCAATCTGCAACCCCGGTATGGATGCGATAATTGCCGCACTTAACCCGAACAGCACTGATTACTACTTCTTCTGTCACGACAGCAAGGGACAGGCTTATTACGCATCAACACTTGAACAGCAAAACGCAAATCTGGAGTATATTGAAAGCTATGATAACTAATTTTGAAAAACCCGAAATTTTGTCACCGGCAGGTGATATGGATTGCCTTAAATCCGCTTTAAACTTTGGCGCAGACGCAGTTTTTCTTGCAGGAAAAATGTTTGGAATGCGTTCCGCACCGCAGAATTTTGATAACGACCAGCTCAAACAGGCTTGTGACCTTGCCCATGCAAAGGGGGCAAGAATCCATGTGACTTGCAACACACTCCCACGCAACAACGAAATTCCTCATCTTCAGGAATTTATGGAGAATGCGCAGGCTTGCGGAGTTGATGCGTTCATCATTGCCGATCTCGGTGTTTTTGAGGCGGCTAAAAAGTATGCGCCAAAGGTTCAGCGCCACATTTCAACTCAGGCGGGAGTTACAAATTATGCAGCGGCAAATGTACTCTACAATATGGGTGCATCAAGAGTTGTGCTTGCAAGAGAAATTCCGCTTGATGAAATTGCCGAAATGCGTGCAAAAGTTCCGAAAGAACTTGAAATCGAATGCTTTGTACACGGTGCAATGTGTGTTTCATTTTCAGGCAGATGCCTTATTTCAAGCTATATGACTGGCAGAGATGCAAATCACGGCGACTGCGCTCAGCCGTGCCGTTGGAAATATCATCTCTACGAAGAAAATCGTCAGGGGCAGTATTTCCCTGTTGAAGAAGCGGGCGACGGTACATACCTCTACAATTCAAGAGATCTCTGTATGATTGAGCATATCCCCGAACTTGTAAAGGCAGGTATTTCAAGCTTTAAAATTGAGGGCAGAGCGAAGTCGGCTTACTATGCCGCTGTTACAACAAACGCTTACCGTCACGCTGTTGACGATTATTTTGCCGAGGGTGATAATTATACTCTCAAACCTTGGATTAAGGAAGAGCTTGAAAAAATCAGCCACCGTGAGTATAACACAGGATTCTATTTTGGCAGAGAACCCGGTCAGGTTACAGGCAACGGCGGATATATCCGTCATTATGATAATGTCGCATTGTGCGAAGAACTTGTTGACGATACAACAGCGGTAATCACTCAGCGTAACAAATTCTATGTCGGCGACACACTCGATGTGCTTCCGCCGAGCGGAATACCGTTTGAAATTAAGTGCGAGTCGCTTACAACAGACGAGGGTATGCCCGTTGAAAGTGCGCCGCATCCAATGCAAAGACTTACAATGAAGTGCAACGCACCAGTTCCGTCAGGCTCGGTTATCAGAAAAAAGCGTGATTAAACCCGAATTTTGCTATTGACAACGCAAAGAAACAGTTCTATAATCTAAGTGCTGGTGTTCCCCACCTTAAAAACGGTGGGGAACAATTCAGCCTTTCAGCGTGAGCAAATCTCCCGCTGAAATACTGAGGAGCTGACGCTCCTATGCACTTGATTGCAATCTGTCGCAAACTCTGCTCCTTGCAAGCAAAGCAGAGTGTTGCTCTGATTTAAATTATTTGCTACAATTGAATTACAATATTCGGCTGTGACGGGATTAACCGAGATGTCAGCATTTCAGAGAGAAAGCCGTTTTGGTGCAAGGCTTTTATGTGAAGTTTCGGTGCGCTGCCCCTGAGCTCTGTGTGATTAAGCACAGCGTATTTCTGCGTTAAGGAAATGTAATCTATATGACGATTACTCAAAGCGGACGCTTAGCGTCAATTTGGGTGGTACCGCAGGATATTCCTGTCCCATTGTATTTTTATACAATGGGATTTTTTATTTTGCTCGGTTGCATACTTTAAACAAATTTGAACGAATATTGTATTCCCCTGTGAATTTGTATAAGGAGAGATTTTTTATGAAGTGGACAGGACTTAACGAATTAAGAGAAAAGTTCCTTGAATTCTTTGAATCAAAGGGTTGTTTAAGACTCCCCAGCTTTTCACTTGTTCCAAAGGACGACAACAGCCTTCTGCTCATCAACAGCGGTATGGCTCCTATGAAAAAATATTTTACAGGTGAGGTAACACCTCCCCGCAAGCGTGTTACAACCTGTCAGAAATGTATCCGTACTCCCGACATTGAGCGTGTCGGTATCACAGCCCGTCACGGTACATTCTTTGAAATGCTCGGCAACTTCTCATTCGGTGACTATTTTAAGCACGAGGCTACAGCATGGGCATGGGAATTCTTTACAAAGGTTCTTGAAATGCCTCCCGAAAAGCTCTATGTTTCAATCTATGAGGACGATGACGAGGCTTTTGACATCTGGACAAAGGAAGTAGGCGTTGATCCGTCACATATGGTAAGACTCGGCAAGGAAGATAACTTCTGGGAACACGGTTCAGGTCCATGCGGTCCTTGTTCGGAAATCTACTTTGACCGTGGTGACGAAAAGGGCTGCGGCAGACCCGACTGTCATGTAGGCTGCGAATGTGACCGTTTTGTTGAGGTTTGGAACCTTGTATTTACTCAGTTTGAGAATGACGGCAAGGGTAACTACACTCCTCTTGAACATCCGAACATTGATACAGGTATGGGACTTGAAAGACTTGCCTGTGTTATGCAGGGTGTTGATAACCTTTTCCTTGTTGACACAATTCAGAACATTATGAAACACATCTCACAGATTACAGGTGTTGAGTACGGCAGAGATGAAAAGAGCGATGTTTCACTCCGTGTTATCACAGACCATATCCGCAGTACAACATTTATGATCGGTGACGGTGTTCTTCCGTCAAACGAGGGCAAGGGCTATGTGCTCCGCCGTTTGCTCAGAAGAGCCGCTCGTCACGGCAGACTTCTCGGTTACAACGAGCCTTTCCTTTATAAGGTTTGCGATACGGTTATCAAGGAAAATCTCACAGCTTATCCCGAACTCAAGGAAAAGCAGGAGTTCATCACAAAGGTTATCAAGGTTGAGGAAGAAAGCTTTGCCAAGACAATTGATCAGGGCTTTAAGATGCTCAACGGCATTATGGACAACGAGGATGTTAAGATTCTCAGCGGTGAGGATGCGTTCAAGCTTAACGATACCTACGGTTTCCCGATTGACCTTACAAAAGAAATTCTCTCCGAAAAAGGTATCAAGGTTGATGTTGAGCGTTTCCGTGAGCTTATGAAGGAGCAGAAAAAGCGTTCCCGTGACGCAAGAAAGAACGCAGGTGCAGACGCTTGGATTTCTGACACAACAGACCTTTCCGATGTTGCAAATACAGAGTTTGTCGGTTACACAGAACTTAAGTCAACTTCAAAGGTTCTTGCAATCGTTAAGGACGGTGTGAGAGTTGACAGTATCGGTGAGGGCGAAAATGCTATTATCGTTCTCGACAAAACTCCGTTCTACGGAGAAGGCGGCGGTCAGGTTGGCGACACAGGTGTTATGGAGTCGGGCAGTTTTTCAGCTGATGTTGACAACACAACAAAGAATCCGTCAGGCACAATTTACCTTCACGCTTGTACAGTAAAGAGCGGCAGTATCAATGTGGGCGCAGAAGTTTCAACAGCTGTTGATGAAGAGCGTCGTGCCGACATTACAAGAAACCACACAGCTGCTCACCTTCTTCAGGCTGCTCTCCGTGAGGTTCTCGGCAACCATGTTCAGCAGGCAGGTCAGCTTGTTTCCGACGATTACTTCCGTTTTGACTTTACTCACTTTGAGGCTCTCACAGCCAAAGAACTCATTGAGGTTCAGAACCTTGTAAATAAAAAGATTCTTGAGGCTATCCCTGTTACAACACAGGAAATGCCTATTGAAGAGGCTAAAAAGCTCGGTGCAATGGCACTCTTCGGCGAAAAGTACGGTGATGTTGTCCGTGTTGTAAGCGTAGGCGACTTCTCGGTTGAATTCTGCGGTGGTACTCATGTTAAGAATACTGCTAACCTCGGTCTTTTCAGAATCAGACAGGAGGGCTCGGTTGCCGCAGGTGTAAGAAGAATTGAGGCTCTCACAGGTATGGGCGTTCTCAAGTACATCAACGGTATGAGTGCTGTTATTATGGATGTTTGCTCATCACTCAAAATTGCAAATCCAAAGGCAGTTGTTGAGGGCGTTCAGAAAGCCGAACAGCTTATTAAGGAACAGCAGAGAGAAATCAATGAACTCAACTCAAAGCTTGCCGTTGCTCAGATTGGCCAGCTCTTTGCAGGCACAACAGAGGAACACGGTGTAAGAGTTGTTACCGGCAAGATTGACAAGGCTAATGCCGATATTCTCCGCACAATGTGTGAAAAGGCAAGAGATTTTGCTCCAAAGTGCGTATGCGTTCTTGCAACAGAGAATGACGGCAAGGTAACATTTGCCGCAGCCTGCGGTAAAGAGGCTCTCGCTCTCGGTGCAAACGCAGGCAAAATCGTTAAGGCTGTTGCCCAGAAAGCAGGCGGTAACGGTGGCGGCAAGCCCGATATGGCTATGGCAGGCGCTAAGCAGCCGGAGAAAATTTCTGAGGCTCTTGACAGCGTTAAAGAAACTGTATACGGTATGTTAAAGTAACCAAAAATTGCACATTATGGTTTGTTTGAATCCCAAATTGTGGAAAATAGCCAAACAAACATATTAAATCTTGTGCAATTGAGAGAAACGGTTTTGAATTAAACCTATTGCAGTTTTGTAATTTTTATTGTATAATAACAATACTAAGATATGAATATCTATCTTGGATATGTATGAACAATTTTAGGAGGAGATTAAAAATGTTCAAGAAAATTGCAGGTCTTTTTCTTGCAGCAGCAGTAATGTGCAGTTCAGCTGCCATCACAGCAAGTGCTGCAGAAGCAGAAGATGACGCTGCTGTAGCTGCAGCAGATCAGTCAGGTGAAGTTTCAGCTGAAGGTTCTTCAGAGGTTTCTGCCGACGCTTCTTCAGAAGTTGGCGCAGGTAACACAATCAACTTTGATGTTAAGAAGTCAGGTTGGAATAATGTAAAGACAGTTTACTGCCATGTTTGGAAGGCTGACGGTACAGGCACATGGCCTGATTGGCAGTCAAAGAAGGAGAAATGTACATACAATTCTTCAACAGGTATTGCTACATACGACCTTTCAAAGACAGGTAACACAATTTCTAAGTCAGACGGAAGAGTTTACTGCGTAATCTTCAGTGCTAACACAGGTATGCAGTCATACAACGCTATCATGAGCGGTAACTGCATCGGTGACACACTCTATTGCACAGGTAATCAGATTGAAAACCCTGAGGACTCAGAGAAGAAGGCAAACGAAGCAAAGTGGGAAAAGAATTCTGACTGTGGTCCTGAGAGAAAAATCACATCAACAGGTAATGTTGTTGGTTCAGCTTTCCCGGAAGGCGAAACAGATGTAACAATGATGGCTACATACCTCATCGCTTACTACAACGATCCTGCTAAGACAGATCTTACACAGAACCTTCTTAACACACTTAAGGTTAGCCCAACACAGGTTATGGGTGCTGTAACAGATAAGCTCAACGCTACAAAGAACCCTGATAAGGATAAGATTGCTCCTGCAGTTGAGAAGATTCTCTCAGGTTGCACAGATCCTACAACAGGTAAAAAGGTTGACAAGACTCAGCTCGACAACGCTAAGAAATCAGGCAACAAGGGTTCAAGCTCATCAGGCTCAAGCAACAGCGGTTCAAGCTCAAGCAACGGTGGCTCAAGCTCATCAGGTTCAGGTTCTTCAAGCACAGGCGCAGTTAAGTCAGGCGTTGAAACAACTATCGTTTTCGTAATGGCAGGTCTTATGGTTTCAGCAGCAGGTGTTATGTTCCTTGCAAGAAAGAAGAGAGAAGAATAATTTAAAATATTGTTCTTTTAGCTAAGCATTTTTCGGACACTGTCACATGGCAGTGTCCGTTTTGCTTTGTTGTTTGTATTCGGCTTAATCGCCGTTTTTGCCCGATTAGTCGAAAAAATTTTAGAAATACCTTGACAATAGCCTCTCATTTTGCTAAAATATTAATGTTGCATCGGGATGTAGCGCAGTTTGGTAGCGCACACGTCTGGGGGGCGTGGAGTCGCAAGTTCAAGTCTTGTCATCCCGACCAACTAAAGCCTTTTTGTCTTTTGACAGAAAGGCTTTTTTTCTTTACGATAAACTGCTTACTGCAAATAATTAACGCAAAAGGAGAAAATATGCTTAATATCGGCTCTCATCTTTCAATATCAAAAGGATTTTACGCAATCGGCAAGGATGCGCTTTCAATCGGTGCAAACACATTTCAATTTTTTACACGCAACCCTCGTGGCGGTGCGGCACGAAGAATTGATGCAGAAGATGTTAACGCACTTATTAAACTTATGTCAGAAAATAATTTTGCGAAAATTCTTGCCCACGCACCGTACACAATGAACCTCTGTTCGGCAAAACCCGAAACCCGTGAATTTGCCCTGAACACGCTTACAGACGATTTGAAAAGAATGGAATATCTTCCGAATAATCTTTATAATTTTCATCCCGGCAGTCACACGGGACAGGGTGTTGAAACCGCAGTTGAGCAGATTTCCGATGCCTTGAACACAGCAATGTTTGATGATATGACAACAACCGTGTTGCTTGAAACAATGGCGGGCAAGGGAACAGAAGTCGGCAGAACCTTTGAAGAGCTGCGTATGATTATCGACCGTGTCGAAAGAAACGATAAAATCGGTGTTTGCCTTGACACTTGCCATATTTTTGACGCAGGCTACGACATTGTCAATAATCTTGATGGTGCACTTGATGAATTTGACCGTGTAATCGGTCTTGACAGGCTAAAAGCAATTCACCTTAACGACAGTATGAATCCGATTGGCAGTCATAAGGACAGGCATCAGAAAATCGGCAAGGGCAATATCGGAATTGATGCGTTCGGAAAAATTATAAATAATGAAAATTTGCGAAATCTTCCGTTTTTCCTTGAAACCCCGAACGAGCTTGACGGTTATGCCAAAGAAATTTCGGTTTTGAGAAATTTGTATTTTGAATGACATTTGCCTTAAAATAAATCAATGCAAAAATTTTTGTTGCTATTGCAATTTGCAAAATTAAAAAATTTAAAGTCCTCTCGACTTTTCGGGGGGATTTTTTTCGCCTTTTTACAATTAAATCGGTTTGCAGTTACACATAATTTGAATACGCAGACAAAGATATAATAATTACCCTTAAATCGGGAACAATAGTAAAAACGATTTACGGAGTGATATTGTGGTTCAAAACATACGAAAAAATGAATTTGAAAGCTTAATAAAATCATCAAAGCCGGTGCTTGCCGATTTTTATGCCGAATGGTGTTCACCGTGCAAAATGCTCGCCCCAACGATTGAAGAAATTCATAATGAGTACAACGACTATTTTGAAACCGTCAAGGTAAATGTTGACGAAAATCCCGAACTGACAGAGTATTACGGAGTGTCAGGAATCCCTGCACTTCTGCTTTTTAAGGACGGAAAGGAAATTTTGCGGATGTCGGGAGTTCAGACAAAGGAAAGAATAATTTCCGTAATCTCAGAAAAGATGGGTGAGAGCCTTGTATGATCTTGTAATTGTCGGCGGAGGTGCGGCAGGACTTACGGCGGCACTCTATGCCTCTCGGAGCGGACTTGACTGCATTGTGCTTGATCCGTCATCACCCGAGGGCAGTTCAATTGCCCTTACGGATGCAGTTGAAAACTACACGGGTTTCAGCGATATTGCAGGCTTTGACCTCATTCAGCACTTTTATTCGCACGCAAAGTCATTCGGTGCAAATTTCGTCAGAAAGGCGCTTGTCGGGATAAGAAAAAATTATGACGGATTTATTCTTGAATGTTCCGACAGTGAGGTCAAGACAAAATCTGTTATTCTCTGCATGGGCGCAACCCACAAAAAATTGGAAATTGACGGCGAAAATAAGTTTGAGGGCAGAGGAGTAAGCTATTGTGCCGTGTGTGACGGCTATTTTTTCAAGGACAAAACCGTGGCGGTAATCGGTGGCGGAAACACCGCTGTTACCGAGGCTATCTATCTGTCGCACATCTGCAAAAAGGTTTTTCTTATTTGCAGGGGCGATGCATTGAAAGCCGACAGAGTGCTTGTGCAAAAGCTAGAAAAATCGGGTAATGTCAAAATTCTTTACAACACCAATGTTGTGAAAATTGACGGTGACGAAAAGGTTAAATCGGTTACGCTTGATAATGAGAAAATTCTGAAAACTGACGGAGTTTTTGTTGCGGTAGGTCTTGAACCGAGAACCGAATGTGTCAAGGGTTTTGTAAAAACTGATGACAACGGATATGTGATTGCCGATGAAACCTGTCAGACATCCGTGTCGGGAATTTTTGTTGCAGGGGATATCCGCACAAAAAATTTGCGGCAAATTATAACCGCCTGTTGTGACGGTGCAAATTCTGTTTACGGAATAAACAAATTTTTGAAATTGTAAGGTTTTCTTTTTCTGATTTTTATGGTATACTATACTTGATATTGTTAATTTTTCCGGATGAATAAAATGAAACTGTTACAAAATAAAAAAATAGCATATTTAACAGCAATTTTCTGCACACTTTTGTGGGGAACGGCTTTTCCGTTTATAAAGGTCGGCTACTCTGCTTTTGAGATTGAGGAGTCGGATATCGGCTCAAAGTTGATTTTTGCAGGAATGCGCTTTATGTTGGCTGGATTTATGGTGTTTCTCTTTTTGTGGATATCAAAAAGAAAACCGCCGACGCTTTCAAAAAAAGATATACTGCCCGTCTGTTCACTCGGAGTGGTGCAGACAGGATTGCAGTATATTTTTACATACATCGGAATCGGTTTTACAAGCGGAACGAACACCTCAATAATAACGGCTTGTGCATCGTTCTTTACCGTACTTTTCGTGCCGTTGTTTTTCAAAAACGACAGGCTCACGCTGATGAAAATTATCGGTTGTATTCTCGGATTTGGCGGAATTATCGCAATCAATTTCGGCGGAACTGTCAGCACGGACACTTGGTTCGGCGATATGATGATTCTCTTTTCAACAATATCTGCGGCGGCAGGCAACATCGTTGCGAAAAAAGTCACAACAGGACGAGATCCGTTCCCTGTAACCGCTTTTCAGCTTTTAACAGGCGGTTTTATATTGCTTGTGTCGGGCATATGCTGCGGTGGCAGTATTGGTTTGATAAATGTTGAAAGTGTTTCCGTGTTGCTCTGGCTTGCGTTTGTATCGGCGGCGGCATTTTCGCTGTGGACAGGGCTTCTCAAATTTCATGATGCAAGCAGAATTTCCGTTTTCAATCTGCTTGTTCCCGTGTTCGGAACAGTTTTGTCGGGGCTTATGCTCGGTGAAAATGTTTTCAGAATCGAAACGCTCATATCGCTTGTTCTGATTTCACTCGGAATTGCGTTTGTAAATATGAATCTAAAAAAATCGGGAGGTAAAATATGAATCCTGATATAAAAGGTATTATTTCCGACATGGACGGTGTCATTCTTGACACAGAAAAGCTGTATGTCCGTTTTTGGTGTGAGGCGGCAAATTTTTACGGCTATCCTATGGAAACGCATCACGCACTCAGTATTCGCTCAATGGCTCGCCCGTTTGCAATTGCAAAATTAAAGGGCTTTTTCGGAGAGGATTTTGACTATTGCAAGGTTCACGATAAAAGAATTGAGCTTATGGATAAGTTCATCTCGGAAAACGGCATTGAATCAAAGCCCGGTGCTGCTGAATTTCTCGGCTTTTTAAAGCAGAACGGCTACAGGGTTGCCCTTGCAACCGCAACCGCTCCGGAGAGAACGAAAAAATATCTTTCGGCTCTCGGTCTTTACGATTATTTTGACGAAATAGTTTGTGCGTCAATGGTTGCAAAAGGAAAGCCCGAACCCGACATTTATCTTTATGCCGCAGAAAAACTCGGACTTGCTCCCGAAAACTGCATTGCACTTGAGGACTCGCTCAACGGCATAAAGTCGGCAAGCTCAGCAGGGTGTAAAACGGTTATGGTTCCCGACCTTGACCGTCCGAGTGCAGAGGCAATTCCCCTTCTTTACGGAGTTGCAGACAACCTTATTGATGTAAAACGATTTTTGTAAAAAACATTAACGGACATAAAGCAGGCTTTGCTTTTGTATATTAAACAGGGTAGGTTTATACTAAAACAAGGAGGCGTACAATATGTGGGATGCGATTTCAGCTGTGATGAATAGCTTCAACGACTTCCTGTGGGGTTGGTTTATGATTATCCTTCTTCTCGGAACTCACATTTTCCTCACAATTCGCACAAAATTTGTACAGAGAAAAACTTTTAAGGCAATCAAACTTTCGGTGACCAAGGATCCCGATTCAGACGGTGATATCAGCCCGTTTCAGGCTCTTGCAACAGCACTTGCCTCAACAATCGGCACGGGTAATATCATAGGCGTAGGTACTGCGATTGCACTCGGCGGACCCGGTGCGGTGTTCTGGTGCTGGCTCACCGGTGTTTTCGGTATCGCAACAAAGTATTCCGAGTCACTCATCGGTGTAAAGTATCGTGTAAAGACTTCTGACGGCAGAATGCTCGGCGGTGCCATGTATGCCCTTGAAAGAGGATTTAAGTTTAAGACTCTCGGCAAAATTCTCGCCGTTCTTTTTGCACTTTTTGCATTGCTCGCATCTTTCGGCATCGGTTCGGGTGTTCAGGTTAATGCGATTTCAAACATTATGAACAACACCTTTGATCTTGGTACGGTGAATCTTTTCGGTCAGGACGCTTCGGTTATTTCGATTATTGTAGGTGTTCTTGTTGCCGCAATTACAGCCGTTGTAATCTTCGGAGGCATCAAGTCGATTTCAAGAGTTTGCGAACTCCTTGTGCCGTTTATGGCTGTTTTCTATGTTCTCGGCTGTCTTATTATCCTCGGCATGAACTTTGATGTTCTCGGCAAGACATTTGAAATGATTTTTCAGGACGCATTTTCTCTCAAGTCCGTTGCAGGCGGTTTTCTCGGTTCAAGCCTTATGCTTGCCGCTCGTTACGGTATTGCAAGAGGTCTTTTCAGTAACGAATCCGGTATGGGTTCTGCTCCGATAGTTGCCTCTGCCGCTCAGACAAGAAACCCTGTTCGTCAGGCTATGATTTCTTCAACGGGTACTTTTTGGGACACGGTTGTTGTTTGTCTTATGACAGGTCTTGTGCTTGTAAGCTCAATTATCAAAAATCCTGCAATTGATGTTTCCGACGGCGGCGACCTTACATACAAAGCCTTTCAGCAGATTCCCGTAATCGGCACACCGATTCTTGTTATCGGTATTGCCGCTTTTGCATATTCAACAATCCTCGGCTGGTCATACTACGGTGAACGCTGTGTTGAATATCTTTTCGGCAGATGCGGTATGATTCCTTACAAGCTGATTTTTGTATTTATTCTTCTCATCGGTCCTGTTATCAAGCTCGACCTTGTTTGGACAATGGCTGACATCTTCAACGCACTTATGTCAATTCCCAACCTTATTGCCGTAGTTGTGCTTTCGCCTGTTGTTGTAAAAGAAACTAACTATTACCTTTACGGCAACAGACTGGATGAATACGATAAAACCAAAATTCCTGTAGTAAATAAATAATCACATAAGGCCTGCACTATGCCCGTGTGCAGGCCTGAATTTTAAGAGGGAACATTATGGAGAAATCAAGAATTGAAAAGCAATTTGATTTTATAAAGGAAATTGATAAAGAAAAATTCATTACCCGTCAGACCTACCTTTCCGATGCTCGGAAAAAGGAAAACGATGCCGAGCACGCATGGCATATGGCGATAATGACCGTTATGCTTTCCGAATATGCAAATTCGGAAATTGATGTGCTTAAAACAATGACAATGCTCCTGATTCACGATATTGTCGAGATTGACGCAGGAGATACATATGCCTACGATGAAGAGGCTAAGAAAACTCAGGCAGAGCGTGAAATGAAAGCCGCAAAAAGAATTTTCGGACTTCTTCCGGAAGATCAGGGCGAAAAGATGATGAATCTGTGGCTTGAATTTGAAAGCGGTGAAACTGCCGAAGCAAAGTTTGCTCACACAATGGATAACATTCAGCCCGCAATGCTCAATGACGCAACCGACGGCAAGGCGTGGGTAGAGCATATTGTTCACCTGCACAGTATTCTTAATCGTAACAAAAACACCGCCGACGGCTCAAAAAAGCTGTGGGAATATTCAAGGGATAACTTTATTATGCCCAATGTTGAAAAGGGCAGAATAATCAACGATTGAGCCGCAATAAATGATTTTGGCAATATAGGTTCTCTACTTGATTTTGAACAGCCAATGTGCTAAAATTAAAACTAATAATACAGAAATTTTCACTGTGTTTTATTATGGAACAATTGAAGGACTTTTATGTGAATTTTGTTCCGATTTGATAATTATGGAAAGGGTGTTTACAATGAAAAGTTCAGTTATAAAGGACGGCGTAAGTACCGCACCTCAGCGTTCGCTTTTGAATGCTCTCGGTCTTACCGAAGAAGAAATTAAGAAACCTTTTATCGGTATTGTAAGTTCCAAGAACGATATCGTTCCGGGACATATGAATATAGATAAGATTGTTGACGCCGTAAAGCAGGGTGTTGCTCTAGCAGGCGGAGTTCCGATTGTATTCCCTGCAATCGCTGTTTGTGACGGTATTGCCATGGGACATGAGGGAATGAAGTATTCTCTCGTAACCCGTGAGCTTATCGCAGACTCAACAGAGGCTATGGCAAAGGCTCATGCGTTTGACGCACTTGTAATGGTTCCTAACTGCGACAAGAATGTTCCGGGTATGCTTATGGCTGCCGCAAGAATTAATGTTCCGACAGTTTTCGTAAGCGGCGGCCCTATGCTTGCAGGTCATGTTAAGGGCAAAAAGACAAGTCTTTCGAGTATGTTTGAGGCAGTCGGCGCTTACACGGCAAACAAGATTACTGCCGAAGAGCTTGCCGAGTTTGAAAACAAGGCTTGTCCGTCATGCGGTTCATGTTCGGGTATGTACACCGCCAACAGTATGAACTGTCTTACCGAGGCAATCGGTATGGGACTTCAGGGTAACGGCACAATTCCTGCTGTTTACTCAGACAGAATCAAGCTTGCAAAGCACGCCGGCATGAAGGTTATGGAACTTCTTGAAAAGGATATCCGTCCTCGTGACATTCTCACAGAAAAAGCATTTATGAATGCTCTGACTGTTGATATGGCTCTCGGCTGTTCAACAAATACAATGCTCCACCTTCCTGCAATCGCAAAAGAGGCAGGTGTTAAGCTTAACCTTGACATTGCCAATGAAATCAGCAAAAAGACTCCTAACCTTTGTCACCTTGCTCCTGCAGGTCACACATATATGGAGGATCTCAACGAGGCAGGCGGTGTTTATGCCGTAATGAACGAGCTTACAAAGGTTGGACTTCTTGACACAGACCTTATCACGGCAACAGGCAAGACTGTAGGCGAGAACATTAAGGGTTGTGAAATCAAGGACACGGACATCATTCGCCCTGTTACAAATCCATACAGCAAGACAGGCGGTATTGCTGTTCTCAAGGGTAACCTTGCTCCTGACGGTTCTGTTGTTAAGAGAAGTGCCGTTGCAGAGGAAATGATGCACCACAAGGGTGCAGCAAGAGTGTTTGACTGCGAAGAAGACGCTCTCAGTGCAATTTATGACGGCAAAATCAATCCCGGTGAGGTTGTTGTTATCAGATACGAAGGTCCTAAGGGCGGTCCGGGCATGAGAGAAATGCTCAACCCGACTTCCGCTATTATGGGCAGCGGTCTCGGCAACTGTGTTGCTCTTATCACAGACGGTCGTTTCTCAGGCGCAACAAGAGGTGCGGCTATCGGTCATGTATCTCCCGAGGCAGCAGTCGGCGGTCCGATTGCACTTGTTGAAGAGGGCGATATGATTGAAATCGACATTCCTGCAAACACAATCAATCTCCTCGTTTCTGACGAAGAGCTTGCAAAGCGTAAGGCAGAATGGAAGCCCCGTCAGCCCAAGATTACAACAGGCTACCTTGCTCGTTATGCAAAGCTTGTTACATCAGGCGCACAGGGTGCGGTTCTCGAATAATCAAGTTTTCAAGGCTCTCGTTTTGAGAGCCTTTCCTTTTGTCAAAAATTGTTTTTTTAGGAAACCCAATCGTTAAAATGCACAATTGACCTTGCAAAAATCTGTATATTTTTCAGCTTAACATAAAATAAAAAAGCAAGTTGCACAATTCATCCCTTGTCCATTTGGGCAAAGGGTGAATTTTTTTATTTTGCCATAATTCGGTTGTTTATTTTATACAAATATGCTATAATAATTCCGTATTAATTGACACTATTGTTTAATTTTGTCGAAATAAGCTTGATTAGAATAGAAATTTTACGAAAGGGGATTTCACTTTTGAAACAATACGACGCTAAAAAAATTCTTAATATCGCCCTCGCAGGACACAGCGGCAGCGGCAAAACCTCGGTTGCGGAGTCAATACTCTATCTCTCAAAGATGAGCGAAAGACTCGGTAAGGTTGCAGACGGCAACACAGTCCTTGATTTTGACAGCGAGGAGATCAAAAGACAGACTTCAATTATGACGGCGGTTGCACCGATTGAATGGAAAAATACAAAAATCAACCTAATCGACACCCCCGGCCTTTTTGATTTTGCAGGCGGTGTTGCAGAGGGCATGAGAGCGGCTGACACAGCGCTCGTCGTTGTTTCGGGCAAGGACGGTGTCTGTGTAGGTACCGAAAAAGCAGTTGAGGCGGCAACAAAGGCAGGGCTTACAAAGGTGTTCTTTGTAAACGGTCTTTGCGACGAAAGCGCCCGTTTCTATCGTGTATTCGAGAGCTTGAAGGCTACATTCGGTCCGTCTGTTTGTCCTGTTGTTGTTCCGTACATTGTTGACGGTCAGGCAAACACTTATGTTAATTTGTTTGATTACAAGGCTTATGAGTACGGCACAGACGGTAGTGTAAAACAGACTGCGCTTCCTGATATGGGCGACAGGCTTGAGGGCTTGCGTGAGGCTATCAAGGAGGCTGTTGCCGAAACAAGCGAGGAACTTCTTGACAAGTTTATTATGGGTGAGGAGTTTACTCCCGAAGAAATCATTCTCGGTGTAAGTCAGGGTGTTAAGGACGGCACAATCTGCCCCGTATTCTGCGGTGACGCTCATAATACATTCGCAATTGATCAGCTTTTGAACAGCCTTACATGGCTTGCTCCGTCAGCGGCTGACAAGAGCGGTGAAATCGGTGTTGACCTTGACGGTGAACCCGTTGATGTTTCGGTTAATGACGGCGGTGCGGCTGCCGCAATTGTATTCAAGACAGTTGCAGACCCGTTCATCGGCAGACTTTCATATGTAAAGGTTGTTTCGGGCAAGGTAAGCTCGGACGCTCCTCTCATCAATATGCGTACAGGCGCACAGGAGAGAATTACAAAGGTGCTTTCCGTAAGCGGTAAAAAGCAGTCGGATGTTCCGTACATCGGTGCAGGCGACATCGGCGCAATCCCGAAGCTTGCATCAACAAAAACAGGCGACACACTCTGTTCGCCTCTCAGAAAGGTTGTTCTTGACGGAATCGACTATCCGTCATCATCATATACAATGGCTGTTTATCCCGCAAAGAAGGGTGACGAGGATAAGGTTGCTCAGGGTATTGCAAAGCTTGCGGACGAAGATCCGACAATCAAGCTCGTTTCAAACCACGAAACCCATGAAATGCTCCTTTCGGGACTCGGTGAACAGCACCTTGATGTTGTAATTTCAAGACTTAAAACAAAGTATAATGTTGACGCAGTCCTCAAAAATCCGAAGATTGCATACAGAGAAACTATCCGCAAAAAGGTTTCCGCACAGGGCAGATATAAAAAGCAGTCGGGCGGCCACGGTCAGTTTGGTGATGTGTGGATTGAATTTGAGCCGTGTGATTCGGACGGTCTTGTATTTGCCGAAAGAGTTGTCGGCGGTGCAGTTCCGAAAAATTTCTTCCCTGCTGTTGAAAAGGGACTTCAGGATTCAATCAAGAAGGGCGTTCTTGCCGGTTACCCGATGGTAGGCATTAAGGCTACTCTCTATGACGGTTCATATCATCCTGTTGATTCCTCCGAGATGTCATTCAAGACAGCGGCATCTCTTGCTTATAAGAACGGTATTCCGAATGCCTCTCCGACGCTTCTTGAGCCAATCGGAAGCCTTAAAGCCAATGTTCCGGATGCAAATATGGGTGATGTAATGGGCGAGGTCAACAAGCGTAGAGGTCGTGTACTCGGTATGCAGCCGGGCGAAAACGGCACGCAGATTGTTGAGGCGGAAGTTCCTATGGCAGAAATGGATGACTTTGCAACCTACATTCGCCAGGTAACACAAGGCAGAGGATCATTTGAATTTGCGTTTGTCCGTTATGAGGATACTCCTGCAAATGTTGCTCAAAAAATTATTGAGAAAGCCAAGGCTGACTCTCAGGAATAATCAATAAGCTGATTAAGGCACCGATTTTTCGGTGCCTTTTGCTTTTCTTGCGTAAATATCATTATTGTGATACAATTAGGCTGTACTTATGTGAATGGTGGGGACGGAGATTTATTGCAAAGGATGATGACAATGAAAAATCTTTTACAAAGAGCGAGAAAAACAATCAAAATCAAAAATATGCTTTTTCTCACAATTGCCGGAATTATCAATGCGTTTGGAATTACAATATTTCTTAATCCCGTGAACCTTTACGACAGCGGAATTTCAGGTACGGCTATGCTTGCCGCACAACTTACACCCGAAAGCCTGTCGCTTTCACTTTTTCTTATAATTTTTAACCTGCCGCTGTTTTTGTTCGGACTTAAAAAGCAGGGAAAGAAGTTTACATTTTACGCAATTTATACGGTTGCAGTTTATTCGTTCGTTTCATGGCTGATAACCGATGTTTTGCCCGTTGATGTCAGTATGGCGTCTCCGCTTGCGGGAACCGATTTGCTCCTTTGTGCCGTGTTCGGCGGTGTGATTTCGGGTATAGGCAGCGGTCTTGCAATCAAATTTGGCGGTGCAATGGACGGCATCGAGGTTATGGCAGTAATCTTTGCGAAGAAAATCGGTGTATCGGTTGGTTCATTCGTTATGGCATACAATATCGTACTTTATGTTGTATGCGGTTTCATTCTGCAAAGCTGGATTCTTCCGCTTTATTCGATTGTTACATATTTTGCCGCACTTAAAACGATTGACTTCATTGTTGAAGGTTTTGACAGGGCAAAGGCGGCAACGATTATTGCGTCTGTAAGCCGTTGCGATGAAATCTGCAACGCACTTTCGGAAGAGTTCCAGAGCGGTGTTACCGTAATGCAGGCTCAGGGCGGATATTCAGGCAAGGACAAGGTGATGATTTACTTTGTTGTCAACCGTTTCCAGATTGGCAAGCTGAAGGAAATTGTGCGTGAAATCGACAGGAAAGCGTACATTTCAATTACGGAGGTTGCCGATGTTTTCAGCCGAAACGATTCGCTGTAAATAAATTTTAGTTGGTGTTTTATTTGACAAAATTACTTGTAAAGCTGTTCGTTAAAGACAGCAATAATTGCGATAATCCTAAGGTAAGAACTGCCTATGGCAACCTTTCGGGCATTTGCGGAATAATTCTGAACCTGTTTCTGTTCGGAGGAAAATTGCTTGCGGGAATAGTTTCGGCATCGGTTTCCGTCATTGCCGACGCACTCAACAACCTTTCGGATGCCGGCAGTTCGGTTGTTACATTTCTCGGATTTAAGCTTGCAAGCCGTCCTGCCGACCGAGAGCATCCGTTCGGTCACGGTCGGTATGAGTATGTGGCAGGAATGGGAATTTCCGTTGTAATCCTTTTAATGGGTGTTGAGCTTATAAAAAGTTCGATAGAAAAGATAATTACTCCCGAGGATAAAACGGCATTTTCAACGCTTTCACTCGCAATAATGATTGCGTCAATTTTCGTAAAATTATGGATGTACTTTTTTAATTCGGGATTGTCGAGAAAAATAAATTCAACCGCACTCAAGGCGGCGGCGCTTGACTCGCTGACCGACTGCATTGCAACCTCGGTTGTAATAATAGGATTGCTTATTTCTGCCTCAACAGGAGTTCAGATTGACGGATGGCTCGGTGTGTGTGTTTCGCTGTTCATACTTTTTACGGGTGTCAGCACATTCAAAGAGAGCCTCTCTCCGCTCCTCGGCAAAGCGCCCGACCCTGAATTTGTTGATGAAATCAAGGAAACAGTATTGAAAAATGATATGATTGTGGGTATCCACGATTTGATTATTCATGATTACGGTCCGGGCAGATGCTTTATTTCACTCCATGCAGAGGTACCGTGTGACGAGGATATCCTTGAAGCTCACGACGCAATTGACCTGACGGAAAAACAGCTTGAAAACAGGTACAACTGTTTTGCAACCATACATATGGATCCGATTGCCTCAAACGATGCGTTCACAAATGAACTTAAAATGAAGGTGGAGGAGGGCTTGTGTGAGCTTAATCCGGAGTATTCAATCCACGATTTCAGAATTGTAAAGGGCAGTACGCATACAAATGTTGTCTTTGATATGGTTATTCCGTATGGACTTGACCTTACAGAAAGACAGATTAAACAGAGTGCAATCGAGAAAATCAAGTCAATTGACGAAAAGCTTTATCCGATAATAAATGTTGAAAAATCCCTTTCTGATTAAAAGTTCATAATACAAAACAGAGGTCATCGGTTTTTAGCTGATGACCTCGCTTTATATATTTTTCTGATTTGATGAAAATTGTGTAATCTTGTGTAGGGGAGAACCGTGTTCTCCCGCAAGTAAAAGAGCAATCCGTATGCGTTGCATACGGGCGGACGAACACGGTTCGTCGCTACATTTACTGCTTTGCAAATTGGCTGTTATAGAGTTTGTTATAGAATCCGCCTTTGGCGAGCAACTCCTCGTGTGTGCCCTGTTCAATGATGTTGCCGTCCTTCATAACAAGGATAACATCGCTTTCCTTGATTGTTGAAAGTCTGTGGGCAACAACAAAGCTCGTCTTGCCCTTCATCATCTTGGCAAAAGCCTTTTGAACACGGATTTCGGTAAGGGTATCAATTGATGAAGTTGCCTCGTCAAGAATAAGAATTGATGGGTTTGTAAGCATCGCCCTTGCAATACACAAAAGCTGTTTCTGTCCCTGACTGAGATTACCGCCGTCCTCGCTGATTACGGTGTTGTAGCCGTCAGACATACGGCGGATGAATGAGTGCGCATATGCTGCCTTTGCGGCGGTAATAACTTCTTCTTCGGTTGCGTTTTCGTTGCCGTAACGCAGATTTTCCATAATTGTTCCGTTGAACAGCCAGCTGTCCTGAAGAACCATTCCGTAGCATTTTCTGAGGTTGTCACGGGTGATGTCCATAATGTCAACACCGTCAATGCTGATTTTGCCGCTGTCCGTGTCATAAAATCTCATAAGAAGATTGATGAATGTTGTCTTGCCGCAGCCTGTCGGACCGACAATGGCAATGTGACTGCCGCTCTTGACATCAAGCGAAAAGTTTGTGATGAGCGGTTTTTCCTTTGTGTAGGAGAAGTTTACATTCTCAATCTTGACATTGCCTTTGCAATGCTCAAGCTCTTTTGTACTGTTGTCGGGAATTTCGTTATCTGCCTCAAGAACCTCAAAAACCCGTCCTGCCGCCGCAATGCCTGTCTGCAACTGTGTGAGTACGCCTGTAACCTCGTTAAACGGCTTTGTGTACTGATTTGCGTAGGTAAGGAAGCATGATAACTGTCCGACCGAAAGTGTGCCTGCAACGGCAAACAGAGCACCCATAATGCCTACTGCGGCATAAACCAATGCGTTTACGAATCTTGTTGACGGGTTGGCAAGTGCGCCTGCAAACTGTGCCTTGAATCCCACTTCAAGAAGCTCATCGTTGTATTTTTCAAATTCTTCAAAGGCTCTGTCCTCATATGAAAAAGCCTTTACAATTCTCTGATTGCCGATATGCTCTTCGACATATGACGAGATGTCACCGTTGAGTGCCTGCTGACGGGTAAAGCGGTTATGCGTCATCTTGCCGATGAATGCTGCAACAAAGAGCGAAAGCGGTGTGAGAACAACAACCACAAGGGCGATTTTCCAGTTGATTGTCAACATAAATACAAGCGTGCCGACAATGGTAACAATGCCCGAAAAAAGCTGTAGAAACATCTGTGTAAGACCGTCACCAACTGCGTCAACATCGTTGATTACTCGGCTGATAAGGTCGCCGTGAGGTGTTGTGTCAATGTAGGAGAGGGGAACTGTGTTGAATTTTTCAAAAACCTCTCTTCTGAGGTCACGAACAGTGCGGTAGCTGACAATGTTGGTAAAGTAGGTCATAATCCACTGGAAAAGTGCCACACCGCCGATGCCTACACCGATGTACACAAGAATCTGAATAACGCTTGCAAAGTCAACATTGCCCTTGTCAATGATGTTGTCGATTGCGTTACCTGTGAGAACCGGAATATAGAGCGTGAGCGAAACGCTGATGATTGCGCTCACAAGAGCTAAAATCAGATAAAACGAATACGGCTTTATTTTTTTGAGTACCTTTTTTACAGAGGAGGTTTTTTTTGCTGAATTTTTCATCTTTTTGCCTCCTCTTCACTAAGCTGTGAAAGACAGATTTCACGGTAGGTTTCGCAGCTTTCAAACAGTTCATCGTGCTGACCTTTGCCTACAAGTCTGCCGTCATCAAGCACAAGAATAAGGTCTGCGTTCTTAATTGTTGAGCAACGCTGTGTAACGATTATCACGGTCATATCCTTTGTGCTTTCACGCAAAGCCTTTCGGAGTGCCGCATCTGTTGCAAAGTCAAGAGCCGAAAAGCTGTCGTCAAGAATGAGAAGCTTCGGTGAGCCTGTGAGTGCTCTGGCAATGCAAAGTCGCTGACGCTGACCTCCGCTGAAGTTCTTACCGCCCTGTTCAACAAAGCTGTCAAGCCCTTTGTTCAGCTTGCTTACAAACTCGTATGCCTGTGCAATTTTTAGAGCCTTTATAATATCCTCGTCAGTTGCATTTTCGTTTTGCCATTTCATATTGTCACGGATTGTTCCCTTGAAAAGAATTGACTGCTGAGGAACAATGCCAATCTGTGAACGGAGTTGTAAGAACGGATAGTCCTTGACATTTCTGCCGTCAACGCTTACAGTACCCTGTGTTGCATCGTAAAAACGGGGGATAAGGTTGACAAGCGTACTCTTACCGCAACCTGTACCGCCGATAAGACCGACCGTCTGACCACGCTTGATTTTAAAGCTGATGTCCTCAAGCTCATCATCACCCGTGCCGTATGTGAAGTTTACATTGTCAAATTCGATTTTCGGAGTGCTTTCGCTCTCTGAAATTTCAATGTTCTCGGTAGTGCTTTCACACACACTCGGCTGAGTTTCAAACACTTCGTTAAGTCTTGCCGCACTTGCACTTGCCTTCGTGAAAAGTACAACAAGGTTTGCAACAACAATCATTGCAAGCAAAATCTGCGTCATATAGTTTACAAGGGCGATGATGTCACCCGAAAGCATTCCGTTGCCTGCGTTTACATTCTGAGCGCCAAACCAAATGATGAGAATAATTGCAGCATTGGTGATGATGTAGGTGACAGGGCTTAAAAGTGCCGAAAGGATGCTTACTCTGATTGAAGTTTTAGCCAAATCCTCGGTTGAATCATCAATACGCTTTTTCTCATTTTTCTGCTTTGAAAAGGCTCTGATAACCCTGTTGCCCGAAAGATTTTCACGGCAGATAAGGCTGATTTTGTCGAGCTTTTTCTGCATTTTTTCAAAAATAGGAATACTCTTTGTCATAATGAGGTAAAGAGTAACGGCAATCAATATAGCCGCAATGAAGAAAATAATTGACATTTCAAGGTTGATTGTCATTGCCATAACCATTGAACCGATAACAATAAACGGTGCTCTGGTGAGCAGGCGGATAGCCATTGCAACAGATTGCTGAACCTGATTGGTGTCATATGTGATTCGTGTTATAAGTGACGGAGTGCCGAGCTTGTCCAACTCTGCGTGAGATAACCTGTTGATGTGCAAAAACAAATCTCGGCGAAGTCTTGTTCCCACACCCTGAGATGCCTTTGACGCAAGATACTGACACACAAGTGCACTGCAAAGTCCTACAGTTGCAAGAATAACGAGCAGACCGCCCATTCTCCAGATGTATGCCGTGTCGCCGTTTCGCACACCGTTGTCGATGATTCCTGCCATAACAAGCGGAACGAGCAACTCCAAAATTGCCTCAAACAGCTTGCAAAGCGGACCGATGATACATTCTTTTTTGTAGTATGCAAGATATCTTCGTAGCTTAATCAAAATTTCCCCTTCTCTGCCATAAAAGTAACAATACATAAGTAATATTATTTTACACCGATTAACGATATTTTACAACTTAAATTTTGCGTTGCGGGAATTTGCGGCGGTGTTGTCTTACTGAATTTATTTGTTTATACATGTCTTGTGATGTGATAAGAATAGTGTATTCTAATGTAGGGGAGAACCTCGTTCTCCCGCTTAGATGAAATTTCATGTTTAAATAAAATCATTTGATGTTATGAAAGTGAGGTATTGTCTGTAGCGGCGAACACTGTTCGCCGCTACCGTTGAACAATTACTTTGCAACATTTATACGCTTTGTATATACTATAATGTATGTGCCTTTACTTGCTGGCATCCGTAAAACAATTAACGCCAAGCTACTTCAAAAGTAGCTTGGCGTATTTGCTGTTTGCACTACATAATCGGAGAAATGCACCCTTAAATTTACTCAGCAAATTGGAGTTTATTACTTTATGTAGCCCATTTTTATAAAAAAATTACGATAGCGCATCCTTTGTATATCAATCATCTCATTTGAATTTACAAAAGCAATAAAATCACTTTCAGAAATCCATTTGTATGATATTGTTTCACCTTTCTGTAGGGTTATAGATGACTTGTCGCAATCGGTGACACATAAGAAGTTGTAGTATATGGTGTCATGTGAAGTATAATGACCAATTTCCTGTAAATTATTAGAAGAAATTCCCGTTTCTTCTAACAATTCTCTCTTGGCACATGATATTTTATCCTCGCCTTTTAATGCAGAACCACCTGCCGTTGCCTCATAATAACCTCCATAGTTAGATTTTCTTGTATCTCTTTTCATAAGCAGATAGTCACCATCAATATGTTTGACCAAAATTTCGCTTGCAAGGTGATACATTCCATTCGGTATAGGTTCCCCTCGTACCAGGTCATAGTTAGCCAGTGTTCCATCTTTCAGATATCCGTCCCAAATCTCCACAATATTCACCTCGTCAAATTCTTAGTTGTCGATTTATTTTGTTACAAGAAATAAATTATACAAGAACAGGCACGGTAGATTATCCTACCATGCCCGTTAACTGTTACATGATGTCCGCCTTTTATTTGGTGACTAAATATATGCTCAGTAATTGTTATTACTTAATAAGGCTTGTGCCGTCCATTTCTTTGGGCTGCTCAAGTCCCATAATTTGGAGCATTGTCGGAGCGATATCGGCAAGTCTGCCGCCCTCACGAAGCTCGCAGTCGTAGTTTACTACGCAGAAAGGAACAGGGTTTGTTGTGTGAGCAGTAAACGGTGAACCGTCCTCTGCAACCATCTTATCTGCATTGCCGTGATCGGCTGTGATAAGAGCAACACCGCCCATTTCTTTGATTGCGTCAACAACCTTGCCAACGCAGGTGTCAACAGCCTCAACAGCCTTTACGGCTGCCTCGAATACGCCTGTGTGACCAACCATATCGCAGTTAGCGTAGTTGAGAATAATCATATCGTACTTACCGCTCTTGATTGCCGGAACAAGCTTGTCTGTAACCTCGTAAGCACTCATTTCAGGCTGAAGGTCATATGTTGCAACAGCAGGTGACTTAACAAGAATTCTGTCCTCGCCGGGATACTGCTTTTCAACACCGCCGTTGAAGAAGAATGTTACATGAGCATACTTTTCTGTTTCTGCAATTCTGAGCTGTGTCATGCCCTTGTCTGATACATACTCGCCGAGTGTGTTCTTGAGAACCTCTGGCTTGAATGCAACTTCAACATTAGGCATTGTTGCATCATACTGAGTCATGCAAACAAAGTTTACGGGGAAGAAACCGTTCTTTCTCTCAAAGCCCTTAAAATCAGGGTCAACAAATGTTCTTGTAATCTCTCTTGCTCTGTCAGGACGGAAGTTGAAGAAGATGATGCTGTCATTTGGCTTAACCTGAGCACCGCCCTCAATAACACAAGGAACAACAAATTCGTCTGTTACGCCGTCTTTGTAAGAGTTCTTAATTGCACAAACAGGGCAGTCTGCCTTGTTGCCCTCGCCATATACCATAGCGGCATATGCCTTTTCAACTCTGTCCCAGTTGTTATCTCTGTCCATTGCGTAGTATCTGCCCTCAACTGTGGCAACCTTGCCTATGCCGATTTCTTTGAGCTTGTCAAGAAGCTTGTCAGCATATTCAGCGGCACTTGAAGGCGGAACATCACGGCCGTCAAGGAATGCGTGAATGTAAACATCTTTAAGACCCTTTTTCTTAGCAAGTTCAAGAATACCGTAGAGATGCTCAATGTGGCTGTGAACACCGCCGTCTGAGAGAAGTCCCATAAGGTGAAGTGCCGTGCCGTTTTTGAGAGCCTTGTCCATTGCATCAACAATAGCCTCGTTATCTTTGAGCTTGTCCTCGTTGATAGTCTTTGTAATTCTTGTGAGTTCCTGATAAACGATTCTGCCGGCACCCATATTTGTGTGACCGACCTCAGAGTTACCCATCTGACCGTCAGGAAGACCTACATCCATACCCGACGCACCAATCTGTGTGAGCGGATTAGATGCAAAAAGCTTGTCAATGTTTGGCTTTTTAGCAGCCTTGATAGCGTTGCCTTTTTCGGGAGCAATACCAAAGCCGTCAAGAATCATTAAAATTACCGGTTTTTTCATTTTGCGTGTCCTTTCCATAAAGCATACACAATCTTGTTATGCAAAAAACAAAATCCAAAAGCCGATTACAGACTTTTGTGCCGTGCCCAAAAGGACACGGCATTGTGTTTGAATATACTGTTTAAATTACTTGCTTGCAGCCTTTACGATTGCGGCAAACTTCTCGGCAACGAGTGATGCACCGCCGATAAGACCGCCGTCAACATTTGTCTTTGAGAGAAGCTCGTCAGCATTGCCGTCATTCATTGAACCGCCGTACTGAATTGTAACAGTGTCAGCAGCAGCCTGATTGTAAAGCTTAGCGATTGTAGCACGGATGAATGCACAAACCTCTTCAGCCTGATCAGCTGTTGCAGTTTTGCCTGTGCCGATAGCCCATACAGGCTCATAAGCGATAACAACATTCTTGAGTTCTTCTTCTGTTACATTGAAGAGGTCAAGCTTAATCTGTCTTGCGATAACTTCTTCTGTGATGTCGCACTCACGCTCCCAGAGGAGTTCGCCGACACAAACGATTGGCTTAAGACCTGCGGCAAGAGCAGCCTTTGTTCTCTTGTTTACAGTTTCGTCTGTTTCGCCGAAATACTGTCTTCTCTCGCTATGACCGAGAACTACATATTCAACGCCCATTTCCTTGAGCATACCTGTTGAGATTTCGCCAGTGAAAGCACCGCTTTCAGCCCAGTGACAGTTTTCTGCACCGATTTTAACATTTGTGCCTTCTGTAGCCTCAAGTGCTGTTGCAAGGTCAACATAAGGAACACAAGCGATTACTTCACAACCTGCATCTTTAACGAGGGGAGTAATAGCGTTGAGGAGCTCTTTAGCTTCCTTTGGAGTTTTGTTCATTTTCCAGTTGCCGGCGATAATTGCCTTTCTCTTTGACTTATCCATGATAATTTTCCTTTCAGAATATGTTTTTATTAATAAAGTAACAGGGTTAAATCAGTAAGGGCGGAAAAATCCGCCCTTTTATTTGATTAAATTATTTGTCAGCGATTGCTGCGATACCCGGAAGAACCTTGCCCTCAAGATATTCAAGAGATGCGCCGCCGCCTGTTGAGATGTGGCTCATCTTGTCAGCAAAACCAAGCTGAATAACAGCAGCTGCGCTGTCGCCGCCGCCGATGATTGTTGTTGCGTCTGTGTCGGCAAGAGCCTTAGCAACAGCAATTGTACCCTTTGCAAGAGTCGGGTTCTCAAATACGCCCATAGGACCGTTCCAAACAACAGTCTTTGCGCTCTTTACAGCGTCGGCAAAGAGTTCCTGTGTCTTTGTGCCGATGTCAAGACCTTCCATGTCAGCAGGAATCTTGTCTGAATCAACAACCTTAACTTCGATTTCAGCATCGATAGGATCAGGGAAGCCTGCAGCGATTGTTGTGTCGATTGGGAGAAGGAGCTTCTTGCCGAGCTTTTCAGCCTTAGCCATCATTTCCTTACAGTAGTCAATTTTTGTATCGTCAACGAGTGAAAGACCGACTTCCTTGCCCTGAGCCTTGAGGAATGTGTAAGCCATACCGCCGCCGATGATGAGTGTGTCGCACTTTTCGAGGAGGTTTGAAATAACATTGAGCTTGTCAGCAACCTTAGCACCGCCGAGGATTGCAACGAACGGACGAACAGGAGTTTCAACGGCATTGCCGAGGTAGTCAATTTCCTTCTGCATGAGGTAACCTACTGCTGTGTCCTTGATGTGGTCTGTAACACCTACTGTTGAGCAGTGTGCACGGTGAGCCGAACCGAATGCATCCATTACGAATACATCAGCAAGTGAAGCAAGTTCTGATGAGAATGGCTCAAGATTCTTTGTTTCTTCTTTTCTGAAACGAGTGTTCTGGAGAAGAACAACATCGCCGTCTTTCATTTCTGCAACAGCCTTTTTAGCATTTTCGCCTACAACCTCGTCATCGTTAGCGAAAACAACATCCTGACCGAGGAGTTCCGAAAGTCTTACTGCTACGGGAGCGAGTGAGAACTTTTCTTCGGGACCGTTCTTCGGCTTGCCGAGATGTGAGCAAAGGATAACCTTGCCGCCGTCAGCGATAAGCTTCTTGATTGTAGGAAGAGCTGCTGTAATTCTGTTGTCGTTTGTGATTACGCCGTCCTTGAGCGGTACATTGAAGTCACAACGAACAAGTACTTTTTTACCTTTTACATTGATGTCATCAACAGATACTTTGTTGAGCTGCATAATATACATTCCTTTCGTGTAAGAAGAAATTTGTAAAAATTTAGTATTTTTACAGTCACCATTATTATATATCAAAAACCCCTTTTTATCAATAGAAAACTTTAAAAAATTCGCCTGCAAAGGTATTTTTTGCATTGTCCTTACAAATACTGATTTTAAGGAAGTTTATGAATATTATTTTTATCCTTATGTCATATTGTTGAGGTCGCTCCACTTGTGATTGTGAAGCTCGCCCTTGTTCTGCAAAGCAGGATAATCCCATTGCCTTAAAACTTCATAAGCCGCAATTGCAACCGAGTTTGAAAGATTAAGACTTCTTGCCTCGTCAATCATAGGCAGTCTTAAAGTGTCATCGGGATGCTGCATTAAAAGCTCCTCGGGCAAGCCTTTTGTTTCTTTGCCAAAAAGAAGATAGCAGTTGTCGGGATATTCAACATCGCTGTGGCGGTGAGTTCCTTTTGTTGAAAAGAAAAAGTATTTTCCGCCCTTTGTTTTTTCAAAAAAATCGTCAATGTTCTCATAATATGTGATGTCAAGCAAGTGCCAGTAGTCAAGTCCGGCTCTTTTGAGTTTTTTATCGTCGGGTTCAAAGCCCATAGGCTTGACAAGATGAAGTCTTGTTCCCGTTGCGGCACAGGTTCGTGCCACATTGCCCGTGTTCTGCGGAATTTCGGGTTCAACAAGCACAAGGTTGAGAGTTGCCAAAAGTTATCACTCCAATTTTTATTATTCCATTCTTTTTCTGTTTAAATACATTTTAAATCGTAAACAATAATAATGCAAGTTTTTTTGACAAAGCCGTGTGACAAAGATGAAAAAACACACATTTTGTCAATGAATTTGCAAGATACGGAGGTGTGATTATGAATACAAGTCCAATGATGAATGTGATGAAAGGCGTTGCAATAGGAATGACGGCAGGCGTCTGCATGGGTATTGTCGGCAAAAATATGGTAGACAGCAACCCAAAACTCAAGAAAAAGGCAAACAAAGCCTTTAAGACAATGGAGTCAGTCCTCGACACCGCACAGTATATGTTCAGATAAAATCATATTCATCATAAACAAAACCCCGATTCAAACGAATCGGGGTGTAATTTTATACTCTCTTGTATGTGCTTTTCCTGAAAATCAATGTGTCGCCTGAAATATAATATTTGTGATAATCATTCATGGCTTCCTCTTCGCTTTGAGCAAGGTCAAATGATGATGTGCCGTCCCATTCCATTGTGAATACAAGTTTTCCATCACTCATGACCTTGTATGACACAGGGTCAGCACTTGTCGGACCATGATAATCAATATTATTGCAAGAACCGTCATCATTAAAATACATTTTTGAATTTTCGCTAACTTGCCCATCGTCGTCAACAAATGCCCATATTCCGGTTATGCTGTTGTTACTGCAACCGCTTAATGACATAACCGCAAACAACATCGTAATTATACATAACACCATTGATATTTTTCTTAATTTTATCATATTGTTACCTCTGTTTACAGACTTGCCTTAATCTGTTCAATGACCTTCATAACAGATTTTTTTGGTACAGCGGCAACAATACCGTTAAGTGCCATTTCGTTTCCGCCAACACTACCGACACCTGCTTGTACCCAACCAGATACAACGAGCGTTGTATCTGTAAATTCAATTTTTATGTATTGCATAGCAGTCAAAAGTCCTGTACCCTTTTTCCATACAGTTTCGCCGTTGTAGGAAACTTCTTTAAAACCGTTTGCCTGCAAAATATTTACAGCAGTGTTGTATGATTCATCAACACTGTTTCGCAGTGGCAGGTTAATAATTGTTCTTGCCATTATAAAAACCTCCGTCAATATTATTAAGTTTTTGGTGGCATCGTGGACATTCGTTAATACCTGCGGTAACATTAAGACCGCAATTTGGACATTTATTGTTATTTCCTAAATTTTTAAGTGAATTAAGCTTATCCTCATTTTTCTTTTTAACAAAAGAAAATATAACCATAATAATTCCTACAAGCAGAATAATAAATGAAATTATAGCAACTGCAATAATTGTTTTTTCAAATGAAGAAAATGGAGATGTCCACGAATATCTTTTGTTTGTATTCACAGTAAATAACGAATATGCAAGTCCGCCAAAGCCGAGAGTTGTCAGAATATACCCAATAACAGTAATCACTTATTGCCTCCTTATTAAATTTTTTAGATATGAAGCTTCATTGATTCAATTATAACATTGCGTAATACTAAATGCAAGACAAAAGTAATACGCAATTTTTGTGTAAATTGCATACAATAGTAATATATAATGTAATACAGGAGCAGTTCACGCAATGAAAAAGTTTAAAATTCCGCAAATTCCCCAAACAACAAGCAAAAGTATACGATTTCCGAATGATGTGATTGATGAAGTAGAATCTGTCCTTGTCGGTACGGATTGCACATTTTCTGCCTTTGTTGTGGAAGCGGTAAGGGTAGCTCTTGAAAATTTAAAAGAAGAATCAGCCGAAGATGAGTAAACAATAACCCCCTATTCAAGTGAATAGGGGGTTATAATTTTACATTGTATATTTAATTAAATCAGCTTGTGTAGCCGAGGGGGTCCATTTTTTCGCCGTTGAGGCGGATTTCAAAATGGAGGTGAGGGCCTGTTGAGTTGCCTGTTGAACCGACATAACCGATGAGGTCGCCCTGATTTACATACTGACCTGTTACTGCAACAAGTGAACTGCAATGACCGTAAAGTGTTGTGTAGCCACTGCCGTGGTCGATGATAACATAGTTGCCGTAGCCGCTGTTGTCACCGCCCGAGAATGTTACGGTACCGCTTGCGGATGCATAAATAGGCTGTCCGTAAACACCGCCGGCTGAAATGTCAAGTCCGCCGTGAAGTCTGCCCCAGCGTGTGCCGAAGGTACTTGTCAATGTATGTGTGTAGGGGAGTGGCCATGCAAACATACCTGATGAACTTGTTGTGTAGCTTGATGAAGCCGAACTTGAAGAACTGCTTTTTGAAGAAGATGAAGAACTTGATGAAGATGAGCTTGATGAAGATTCACTCTTCTTGCCCTTTACAACAACTTCGTCAACTGCTTCTTTAATAGTCTTTGAATCAGTCTGAACTGCGTCTGTCTGAACACCGTCAACATATGTAGTTCTTACTGTAACCTCTTCTTCGCCCTTAACGCCTTCGGTAGTTACCTTTTTGTATGAAGAAGACTTGTCCTTGTCATACTTAACCTTTGTATCGTAGGCAACATCTCTTGTGTAAACAATGTCTGTTGAAAGTGAGATTGAGAACTTGCCGTCAGCAAGTGCCATAACCTCGTCTGCGGATACAAGGTCTGTTCCGCTTGAGTTGCCTGTTACAACTTCAACTGAATTTGCAAATTCTGTTGTTGTTTCGTCATCGTAATCCTTGCGGTAATCAACAAGAACCTGATCAAGATCAGATTTGAGCTCGTCAACCTCTTCTGTTGCACCGATGAACTTGCCGTCAATGTAAAGACTTGCACATGACGGTGAAATTGCATTGAGGTCAGCGGATTCACCGCTGATTTCGGTGTAATCGGGAACTGCTTCGTCACTTGTTGCAACAACAGCTGCAGCAGGCTTTGTGTCATTTCCGTTAGTCTTTGTTTCTTTCACATCAAGTGCGCTTGCAACAGTGACACATGAAAGTGTGATTGCACTGAAACATGCAACAACTGCAAGTACTGCCTTTTTCTTGAGCAACTTCTGTGAACGGACTGTTGACGGTGCAAGGTGCGCGTACTGCTTTTCACTCTTGAACGAAAGTCCGGATACAATTTCTCTTGCACTTTTGGTTGTGCCGTTTCTTGATTCGCTGAACGCTCTGTCAATTGCCAATGTCTGTGTTTTTGCCGTTTTTGTCTTTTTTGACGGATTAACAGATTTGATTGTAACAGACTTTAAAGAACCCTTCCTGTTCTTAATTGCCTGTGCAAGCTTTGCAGCGGTATTTTTTGACATTCTTACAACTGACTTTGCACAAAATGTTGTTGCTCTTTTTACAAAGCGAACAGTTTTCTGTGCTGTTGTAAGCTCACGCTTGCAAGCTTTGCTCTTTTTTGTCGGAAGACTCTCGATTTCATTGAAACCTTCCAAACCAATGAACTTTGTCTCCAAAATAATTTCTCCTATCTCATTAACCGTTACATTTTTGTAACAAACACGATACCTTTATTATACCAAATAGTTACGAAATTGCAATATGAGAATTAAAAAATGTCACAATCAATAATATAATAGGGGAGAAGGTTACAAAAAACAGGGTAAAATCAACAATAATTCCCTATTTTAATTATACTTTAAGTTATCAACAGTGTAATCTTTCAACAAAGAGTAATATCTATTTAACTCTTTTAATGCACCGTCAAGGTCGTGTTCAAGGTAATTTCCGCACTCAATTGCCGTTGTTCCGGGAATTTCTCCCTTGTGTTCCGCACACTGTTTTACTGTGTCCTTAATAAGCTGCAAAGCATCCTCTTCTGACATATCACGAACGAGAAAATAGAAACCTGTTCTGCATCCCATAGGTCCAAAGTAGATTACATTGTCGGCAAATTTGCTGTTGCGTGCATATGTTGCAAAAAGGTGTTCAATTGTGTGCATAACGGGATTCGGGAGATACGGCGGTGTGTTCGGCTTTACAAAACGCATATCATATGTTGTAATGTCGCCGTCAATTCTTGAAATGTAAACACCCGGCATAAGTGTGTTGTGGTTGATTGTAAAGCTTGCTATCTTTTTCATATATATTATCCTTTCTTAATCGTAATCGGCTATGTTTGTGAAGCAGATGTTCATATCAACATCGCCCTCAATTCCGTCAACTTTGCCCGATGATGAATACTGCCACATAGAAAACTGATAATAGAATGTAGGCACATTTGCGTATTCACAGTACCAAATGTCAAAATCAGCGAGCTGAGTGAGGTCATATTTGAAGTAAAGCTCCTTGCTCGGAGAGTAGATAATTGGTGTGTAGCCGAGTTCCTTAACACGGCTGCAGAATGCTTTTGCACAAGCTGTTGCCTGAGCGGCTGAAACGCTGTCGGTTCTTGCGTCATCATCTTTTATGATTTCCCAGTCATATGCAACGGGGAAGTCGATTGTTTCATCACCGAGAAGTGTCTTTATATAGTCAGCCTCTTCAATAGCTTCATCATTGTTGACAGCCTGAGAGAAGAAATATACGCCGACTTTAAGACCTGCCGATTTAGCACCCTTTATATATGATAGGGCAGAATCGTCCGAGTACATCTTGCCGTCAGAACCGTAACCTCTTCCGCCGATGCGAACCATAACAAAATCGACACCCGACTTTTTAACCTTGTCCCAGTCGATTGTTCCGCTGTATGAGGAAATGTCAATTCCCTCCATTGATGCGGCTTTGCCGTTTTCGCTGTAGTATTTAAAAGTGTCATCAGCAGTAAAGTTATCATTGTTGAGTGTGTTTTTCGGTACACCGTCAAGTTCGGTAATCCAAATTTCGCCGAGAGTGCTGTCATTTATATGTATCTTCTCGCCTGTAGTCTTGACCGTTGTGTCTGTGGCAACAGTTGCCGAAGTTGTACTGCCTGATTGTGAACTGCTTTCGCTGTTGCTTGAACAACCGCACAAAACCGATGTGAGTGCAAGTATTGCAGTAGTTACGGCACAAATAGTTTTTTTCATTGTCTTTCTCCTGTTAAAAAGTTTTTTAACGCTGAAAAATGTCGATTAAAAGGGCATTTTGCGTATCTGTTAGTCAGCATATCATAAAAAAGTGTTGATGTAAACAAAGAAACCGAAAATAAATATTGAAAATCTTGTGAAAATTAAGTATAATCTAAGATACAAGTGTCACTCGCCCAAAAGGCAGCGGCAGTCATTTGAGAACTTAATGACAGAAATATTTCCTTGCAATGGCAACAAAGGGCGGTGAGCAAAATTGAAGGAAACAAAGGTACACGGATACCGTCACAAAACAACCGAGGAACTCGTCAAGGCAATTGACGAATGTACCTCTCTCAGCCAGCTTTTCGCTCTCATTCAGCACGAACATATAACAATTCAAATGCTCACACGACCCGGAGCGTCAAACCTTGCTCCCAAAATTCTCACCCCGAAAGAGATAACAAGCAACCGTGACACCCCCTTTGAAAGACTGCGAAAGCAGGTTCGTGAGTCTGTGCTTGAGGACGAGAGAAGGCTCAAACAAAGCAAACTGATTGCCGAGTGTGAACGCATTTCAAAACTGAATAAAAATGACAAGATAAAGTAAGAGTAATTGGTGGAAGATTTTTGAAATTTTTTACTAAATACTCTTTATTTTTTTCAAAAAAACATATATAATCTAATTATCAAAAACGATTGGGGATGGAATATATGACATTCAAATTCAAACACGCTTTGGCTGCAATGCTCGCAGTGCTTACAGTAGTTTGTTCTGTTGCCGGAACATTGGCTGTTTCTGCCGCAGAAACAGGCGCACAGTCCTCAACAGAGGAAACAGTTTCATCTGAAATAACGGATATGGACACTGAACCCACTCAGGCAACTGAGGCTACCGAGCCTACAGAACCGACAACACAGCCTGCAACAGAACCGACCACAGAGCCGCCTGTAACTCCTACAGTTCCTCCAACTCAGCCTATCAAGCCGAGTGTCGGTGCAATCAAAAACCTCACAAGAACGAAATCTACAACAAACTCACTTTCGTTCAAGTGGGACAAAGTAAACGGTGCAAAAGGCTATGTAATCTACTACCGCAACAATGACGCACACAAGAATTTTTCAAGACTTACATACATCAAGTCAAATGCTTGTACAGTTAAGAAGCTTAAGTCAGGCACATGGTACGATGTTAGAATTGCCGCTTATGTTGAACAGGGCGGTGTAAAGTATGAGGGTAAATCTCAGACATACAGAACAGCAACATTGCCGAACTCCGTAAGCGTTTCGCTCAAAGAATCAGGCTCTGCCATCAAGCTTTCGTGGAATAAGATTCCGCAGGCAACAGGCTACAAGATTTACCGTATGAGCAGGAACACAAACGGAAAATATGTTCTTTATAAGACAATCACTTCAAATTCAACAACATCATACAGGGATACCGGCGTCAAGCAGGGCAAGGCTTATTATTATCAGATTAAGGCTTACCGTGCAATCAAAAAGAACACTTACTATTCGTCACCGTCAACAATAAGATGTATGGCAGGCCTCAGCGCCCCTTCCATTTCAATCGGTTCAAAGCTTTCAAGGGCAAATCTCACATGGAAAAAGACGCCTGTTACTCCTACAGCCTATGAGATTTTCTATTCAACCTCAAAGAACGGCAAATATACGAAACTCGGTGAAACAAAGAATGCATTTTATAACACAAAAAAGCTCACAGCAGGCAAAACCTACTACTTCCGTGTTCGTGCTTACAGATATGTCGGTTCAAGCAGCAATCCAAAGAAATACAAGATACTCGGAACATATCAAACAAAGGGTGTAAAAATCAGTAAGAATGCCTACGGTGTTTCAGTCGGCGGCACATATGTTGAAATCAGCATCAATCAGCAGCATATGTGGTACTACAAGAACGGTAAGCTCGTTGTTGAAACAGATGTTGTAACCGGCAACTACGGTACAAACGATACGCCAAAGGGTGCATATTCAATTATTTACAAGGCATCTCCTGCAACACTTATGCAGAATTCCCATGTAACATTCTGGCTCCCGTTCACATCCGACGGCTGCGGAATCCATGACGCGTCATGGCGTTCAAGCTGGGAATACGGCGGAACAAGGTACAAGGGTCACGGTTCACACGGCTGTGTAAATACACCGTACAGCGCAGTTAAGAAAATCTATAACAACATTTCCTCAGGAACCCGTGTTGTTGTTTATTGATTTTAATCCGTAGCGAAAACTTGATAAAATAATTTAAGGCTGACAGATTTTTTATAACCTGTCAGCCTGTTTTTTATATGAAAGTTATTGTTAATCAGTAGGGGCGTTCATCGGACGCCCGCAAGTAATAGTGTAAACTACTATATGTTAAAACAAATTTTATAAAGACCGCAAAACAACCGTCATACTGTAGCGGCGAACCTCGTTCTACCGTCTGAAATATAGTCGCAATGCG
>CAJMRT010000006.1 GCA_905215855.1 uncultured bacterium | reverse complement strand
ATAAAAGGTGGTTAAAAAACCACCTTTACTGGTGCAGGTAACAGGACTTGAACCTGCATGAAATTGCTTTCACATGGACCTGAACCATGCGCGTCTGCCAATTCCGCCATACCTGCTTATTTAATTTTGTTGTACAAATTAGTTGTGAGTTAACCACATATCTGCCAACCTGAGATATAGCCACAACGCTACCCCTGACCTACTGCTTAGAAGGCAGTTGGTCACTCTTAGCATCCATTATTTGTGCAACACCCAAAATGTGCTATATTATTATAACAGACCGACAGGTAAGTGTCAAGTGACATTTACTTTATCGGTCTGTTTTACGCTGATTATTTTTCAGAATCGGGTTTGCGGATTTTGAAACCGTCGTATTTTCCGATGTCGCAGAGGGCAATTTCGTGACAACCCATTCTTGTTGACAGCGGTGCAAGCTCCATATAGTCGCCGTAGAGGAAGGTAAGGTACTTGTCATATTCCTTTGGCACGGGTAACTTGTAACCCTCAAAGTCGGCATAAGCAACACCGTCAAGATATTCCTTTGGAAAAGCGCCGTTATAAATATTTCTTCCCATTCCGTCATAGAGATATTTTGCGTTCTTTTTGTTTTTAAAGAATTTTAAAGTACGAACTTCAAGCCACATACTGAATCTGAGCGGAAATATTTTTTTACAGAAATTTGTTACAATGCTCTGGATTCTACTGCCGTTTTCAGCCTTGCGATTGTTCCATTTATTGAACACCAGCGCTCTTGTGAACAAGGTCATTGCCATATGAATTTTTCGTCCGATTGCTGAATTGGCTGTGTTATCATGACAGAAAATATCAAACGCAATTCCGTTGTGCATTGCATGGTGATCCTTTGCAAAGTCGGTTGCAAAGAAAGTGTCGTCAAGTCTGACCTTGGCAAATTCATAGAAACAAGCCTTGTCCGTATGGTACGATTGAAAGGTCATATTGCTCGGAAGTTCCTTTGGCGCAATCTCGCAAAAGCGGTCAAAATCTTCACGCAACATCATAATATCGGCATCATCATCCCACGGAATGAATCCTTTGTGACGGATTGCACCGAGAAGTGTTCCGCCGCCGAGAAAATATTTTATGTTATGCTTTCGACAAATTCTGTCGGTTTCAAGCAGAAATGCAAGCTGAATTTCGTGAATTGAATCAAGTCTGCGTTCGTGTGAGTGGGGGATACGCAGAACTTTTTCGGACTTCATCTTGTCCATTATACAGATTTTCAGCATGGTTTCAAGGTCAATGTCGGGAGTGCATTCGTTTACGGAAATCTTGTTTGAATTAATTGCACAGCCGTCAAGCTCAGTAAAATCGCCTGACTCAATTGTACAGCGACTGCCGTAAATATCGTTGAGAATAGCCGCAATCATAATCAGCGATGCGTTGCAGTTTTTGCCGCCGACATTATAAACTGCGTTTTCTTTAAGAGTTGTCATTGCGAAAACAATCGCCTTTAAAACATCGTTGATATAAACAAAGGTGCAGCGATCCCTTGTTGCCGGAACAACTGTGTCACGGCGGTTGGCTATATCGTCAAAAACAGGATCAAGCACGCTTGTAAAGTTGCTTGACGCTCCCAAAATTATGCCCGTTCTTAGCGTTGTAACGGTTGATTCGCTGTTCTTCAAAACCGAGTGCAAGGCGGTTTCTCTCGTTCTCATAAGCTGTCCTACAAGCGATGAGTGAGAGGTTGCGTCAAGTTCTGCGTACTCGTTTTCGGAATAAACTCTGTGCGGTTTGGCTTTGCCGTAAATTCTGCTGTCGTTCACAACGACAACTCTTGCGCCTGTGGCTTTTGCAATTTTGGCACAGGCATTTATCTCTGCAATGCCGTCAATCATAATCTGTGGGTTGTTGTCTGTATGTTCACCGCAGATTCCTGTTGTAATTACATAGTCGGCACTTGAAATTTCTGATGCGGAATTATAATCAACAAAATCAAAATCATCTCTTAACAAGAGTTCGCTGTGGTATGATGCCATTGCGTTGCGTGATTTGCCGAGAAGGATAACTTTTATTCCAAGCCTTTTAGCCTCGTTATTGTACAGAAAGGCATAGCAAAGACACCTTGCAAGTTCACCGCCCGAGATGACAATTGTTTTGTTTCTGAGCTTTGCAAGAGTTTCTTTTTCAACCCCGGGCAATGCCGCCCTGTCGACCTCAAATTCGTTTAAAAAATCTTTAATACGCATTACTTTATCCTTCGCAATTCTGCACGCAGCTCTGTTGCTCTTATACTGCGTTTTATTCCGTCTTTAAGCGTGGTTTTCGGACTAAAGCCGAGTGATTTTATTTTATCATTGCACAAAACATACGGTGTGGGTGATGACGGAGAAAATTCGGGTTCTTCTTCGTCTTTTCTGTGAACGAACACTACAGAGAGATTCTTTTCGGGATTTGCCGATTTTACAAGCTGTGCAAATTCCCGCATTGTCACATTTGCGTTATCGTTTGAAATGTTGTATGCCTCACCGCTTTTTCCGTTAAGCAAAATATCAATCAATGCAGAAACCGTGTCCGTCACATAGCAAAAGCTGAACTTTTCGCCGCCGTTATCTGTAAGCATAATGCTCTGATTTTTTGCCGCACTGACAATCAGCTTTGCCCATTTTCTTTCATCGCTCATTCTGACACCTCCGAGTGTGGGGCAGGGACGGGCGATTTTTACATTCATACCGAACTTTTCAGCATAGCAGACGGCAAGCGTTTCGGCTGAACGCATACTTTGTGCGTATGCACTGTCGGCATCGGTCGGGTCGAGATAGCCGAGGTCGTTTTCGCAAATGTTATTTTTACCGCTGAAAACCTCCCCGTAAACCATATATGAAGATACGAGCAGAACCGATTCGGCATTTGACTCTTTTGCATATTCAAGCACATTTGCAAAGCCCGAAGTGATTGTATCCGCAATTTCAGGATTACTGCAATCTTCCTCTGCAACCTCACACGGGCAGTTGCAGTATATTACAAAGTCGGCTCTTTCAATCTCCGGAAAGTTCTTTGACTCTCCGGTTTCAACAACAAAATCTTTGCGGAGAGTAAGGTTGCCGAACTGCTTTTCGGCATCTTCACGGCTTTTTGCAAGGGCAATTACCCTTGTGTTGTTTTCAAAAAAATCATTGCCCTCAAGCAATGTGCATATAATGTAATATGCAATAAGTCCGTGACAGTCCGACACGAAAATAGTCTTGTTTTTTAACTGTTGAAAATTTATCCTGTTGTCTGCAATTTTTTTAATGTCCTCAAAAATTTCGGAGGGCAGATTGCCTTTTACGGTACAGTCCATATGGGTTTACCTCTCAGATAAATCAGAAAAGCTCCGCAATTGTGGAGCTTTTGCTTTATTCCGAAACGGAATTATTTTTTCTTTTTTGATTCCTCATAAACTCTGAGGGTTTCATCTGTCGGGCCGTCAAACATAACAGTTCCTTTTTTCAGGAAGATTGAACGCGCACAGATTTCTTTAACCGAAGCGGCATTGTGACTTACATAAAGTACGGTTACACCGCTTTCGATAATCTCTTTAATTTTATTTTTACACTTCTTTTTGAAGGTTGCGTCACCGACCGAGAGCGCCTCATCAACAACAAGAACATCGGGTTCAATGTTGACATTGATAGCAAAACCAAGACGCATTTTCATACCGCTTGAGTATGTTCTTACAGGCTGGTCAATGTAATCTCCAAGCTCTGCAAAGTCGATGATTTTCTCCTCAATCTGCTTGATGTAGCTGTCCTCAAGACCGAGAACATAACCCTTCAAATAAATGTTTTCTCTGCCTGTCATTTCCATGGAAAAGCCTGCAGTGAGCTCAAGCAATGCGGCAACCTTGCCGTCAACGGTGATTTCGCCTTCGTCGGGAAATGCAACACCCGTAATCATCTTGAGCAGAGTTGACTTGCCTGCACCGTTATCGCCGACAATACCAACCGATTCGCCACGGTTGATTACCATTGAAACATTGTTAAGTGCCTTATTTGTTTTTGCATTTCTCGGTTTAAAGAAAAGAGCCTTGAATCTTGCCTTGTCATCTTTGTAGAGAGTATAGGTTTTGCTGACATTTTTAAAGGTAATAATCGGATCGGATACTTTTGTTTCAGCCATAATATTACCTCCTTAAAGTACATCAGGAAGTTTTTTCCTGAGTCTGTTGTAGTTGAAAATACCTAGGGCGAAAATTACAACAAATTCAATTGCAAACACAAGACATTCCGTTTTGTTTGCATAGAACGGTCTGTTGTAGAGAAAACAGTTGCGGTAGCCGTTTACGAAAAAGTTAATCGGATTGATAAGCATAAGCTTGTTGAGAAACGGCGAATCAAAGCCGTAGGAGTTGTACATAATACCCGATAACCAGAAAATACCTGACATAACGGAAACAATCAGGCTTTCAAAGTCCTTACTGAACGCAGACATCGGGGCTGTTGACCATGTGAGTGCAAGGAAGAAGATAAACATTAACGGACAGTACAGGAAAAATTGCAGATTGTACCAGCTCGGTCCGATTGTGAAAAGTACATATGCGTACATAAATACCATAAGAATCAGGTGAACAAAAAGCCTTGAAACCTCTGTATAAGTAAGGATTGTTGAAACGGGGAACTTAACCTTTGTAATAAATTGACGGTTGATTCTCAGCTCCTTTGCACCCTGCGTTATGCTGTCCTGAATAAAGAACCACGGAATGATACCGATGAACATAAAAGTAAAGAAGTCAATGGAAAAAGGCTGTGCTCCGCCGATGTCAAGGTGAAGTGTTTTAAGCTGTTTGATACCGCAGGAAAAAGCGAACCAGTAAACAAAAATTGTAAACGCAGGCTTAACAACAGCCCAAAGAGGACCGATTACGGCGCCTTTGTAGGTTTTAATAAGTTCGTTTTTGGCAAGGAGCAAAATCTGCTTTCCAAAGCCACGATGTTCTTTCAAAATTGTAAACAATTATTATACCATCCTATCTCTTTTGTGATGCACAGGCGCCCGCCTGCAAGTGAATAAAATCGAAAAATGTATTATGCACTCTTTAACAGTATATATTATATTACTTTTTCCTAATTTGTCAATCAAAACAAGGCAATTGAAATCTATTTGTAAGATTGTCCGAAGTCCCGTTAATTCTGTGTATTTTAGGCGTTCGGGAGGCGGATATGACAACCTGTCACGGAAACTGTTTGAAATAAGGAATAATACTTTTCAGATAACATAAAATTTAAAGACTGTATAAAAAATTACCAAAATTAAAATCCCGAACAGAGCCTTTAAAAGCTTTGCTCGGGATTAATTTTATTGCTTATCAGTCTGCCTGGATTTTTACAAACTGTTCCTGCATATAGGAATAAACCTCATCGGAAACATTTGAAAATACATAGCATTTGTCAAGATATTCATCACTTGGGAAGATGAACTCGTTTTTCTTTGCATCTTCATCAATGTAATCGTCATATGCCACCTGATTAGGTGTTGCATAGTTGAGATATTCAAAGTTTGCGGCGGCAATTTCAGGATCCTGCATAAAGTTGATGAACTTCTCAGCATTTTCCTTGTTTTTACTGCATTTCGGAATACACATTGCGTCATAGAAAAGGTTTGAGCCGTCCTTTGGCATTGCGTAGTCAAGATCCTCGTTGTTATCAATCATTGTCATAATGTCGCCTGCGTAGTACGGAGCAATTGCCGACTGGCTGTTTTCCATTTCGGTAAATACCTGATCCATTACATATTTTTTAAGAAGAGGCTTCTGCTCTTTAAGCTTAGCGGCGGCTTTGTCAACATCTTTCTTTGTACAGTTGGCAGGGTCAATGCCCTCAAGCTGCATTGCAATCGCCATTGCGTCACGGCTGTTGTTGAACATAAGAATCTGACCTGAAAGGTCTTTGTTCCAAAGTGCGTCCCATGAATCGGGCTTTGTCTTAACCTTTGTTTTGTCATAAACCATACCGGTTACGCCCCAGCTGTAGCATACGGTATATTTACCTTCGGGATCGCAGGCAAGCTTTTTGAAACGATCCATAAGATTGTCGTAGTTAGGAATATTGTCAAAGTTAAGCTCCAACAGCATATCCTCATCAATCATTCTGCTGATCATATATTCGGACGGAATGACAACATCATAGCTTACATTACTGTTTTTCAGCATATTGTAAAGTTCTTCGTTGGTTTCATAGGTCGTGTAGTTTACCTTGATGTTGGTGCGTTTTTCAAACTCCTCGATAATGTCGAGTGAGTCATCTTCGCCGTTTGAAATGTACTCGCCCCAGTTGTAAACATTAACTTCTCCTGCGTCAGCTGAGTCAGCCGAAGCACCTCCGCCGCAGCCTGAAAGGCAAGCCGCACATGTTGCCGTCATTGCAGATGCAAGGACAATGCTGATGATTCTTTTCATTTCTCAATCTCCCTTAAATAAAATTTTTAAAATCAAGTTCTCTTTTTCTGCACCTTTTCTTCGTGTCTGTCACGCAGATTAATAATAACCATAACAATGAGTACAGCAAGGAAAAGCAGTGCGGAAAGAGCGTTGATTTTTGGTGAAATTCTCCTGTGAGTCATCGAGTAAATTTCAATTGAGAGGTTCTGAAACTTTGCACCTCTTGTGAAATATGTTATGATGAAATCGTCAAGAGAATATGTAAAACTCATGAGCAGACCCGAGAAAATACCCGGCATAAGCTCGTGAATAATTACCTTGTAAAATGCCTGCCATTGGTTACAGCCAAGGTCAAGGGCGGCGTCGTAAATGCTCTGATCCATTCGTTTGATTCTCGGCATAACATTAAGCACAACAAACGGAACACAAAAGCATATGTGCGAAATCAAAACGGTGAAAAATCCCATTTCAAAGTTAAAGATAACTCCGAGAGTCGTAAACAAAAGCATAAGCGAAACACCCATTACAATGTCAGGGCTGATAATCGGAATGTTTGACGCATTCTGAATAAGCATTCTTTTTTTGCCCTTGAAATTGCTGATGCCGATTGCGGCGGCAGTTCCGAGGATTGTTGCAAAAACAGATGCAAGAACGGCAATAATAACAGTGTTCCACAATGCGTTCATAATATTGTCGTCACGAAAAAGCTGTACATACCATTTGAATGTAAATCCTTTCCAGACGGTAGTTTTGCCGTTGTTGAAGGAATAGAAGATAAGTACGGCAATGGGTGAATAAAGGAAAATAAGCAGGATTGCAATGTAAATTTTTGAAAGAATACCTGTTTTCTTTTTCATTATGCAATCGCCTCCTCATCACCAAACAAGTTCATGATTATCAGGAACACGAAAATAAAAATCATTAATATCAATGAAATTGCCGAACCCGTGTTTTGGTCTGTCCAGAATATTTTTTCAATGACATCACCAATCATAATGTCATCCGGACCGCCGAGATACTGTGCAACCAGGAATGTGCTTGCACTCGGAACAAATACCATTGTCACACCCGAAATAATTCCGGGAACGCTGAGCGGTGCAACAACCTTTCTGAATACGGTAAAGTTGTTTGAACCGAGATCCTGCGCCGCCTCAATAAGACCGTTGTCAATCTTGCTCATAACGGTGTAAATCGGCAGAACCATAAACGGAAGATATTCATACACCATTCCGAGAATTACCGCACCCGTGTTGCCGATGTAGGTTGAATGAATGCCCAAAAGCGAAAGCATCATATCAATCGGACCGTTGTCCTGCAAAAGCGTTACCCATGCGTAGATTCTGAGCAGAAAGTTCATCCACATAGGAATCATAAGCAGCATAATGAGCGTGTTCTGGGTTGATTCCTTCATTCTCGTGAGAAGGTATGCAAGCGGATATGCAAGTACAAGACAGATTGCCGTTGAAATAAGCGCAATCCAAAGTGATTTTACAAAAATGTTTGTGTAGTAAAACGCATTTGTGAATGCCTGAAGCGAAAAATTACCGTTCTTGTCGGTAAAGGCGGTAAAGCCGATCATAATAATCGGAATCATTGTGAAAACAACCATCCAGATTATGTATGGGATAGAGGGCTTGCGTGATTTCATTTATCAGCCCTCCTTTTCCGAAAACTCTGAGATTACCTCAAACCGAGCCTTTGAAAAGTTGAATGAAAGCGGAACATAGGTTGCGACCTGCTCGTCCGTATCGCTGAGCATAAGCCACTTTCTTTCGTCCGATTCAAGAATGATTTCGTTGTGTTCACCCTTGTAAACTACGGATTCAATGTACAAATCTTTCAAATCGCCCACGCCGTCACCTGCAAGTGAAAGAGCGTCAGGCGGAAGAGTGATTTTTAGCTTTGTACCCTCTTCATAGTATTTGTTCGGAACAGTAATAGTTTCGCCCTCAAGCTCAAATTCAAACGAATTGTCATTCTGATTTGAGTATGTGACGGTAGTTTCAATAACATTGTCATAGAACGGAAGAAGCTTGTTCATAATCTGAATGTTGAACGGGATAACCCTCATTCCGATTTTGCTTCCGATTTCAGCTGATGTTGTTGAGTGAATAAGAATTTCACATTTTCCGCATCTTACGCTCATCTCATAGTGAACGCCTTTGAATGTTGTGCTTTCAACAACACCCACAAGCTGACCGTCCTCGGGAGATGTAACTTCAATATCCTCAGGACGGATAACCACATCGACAGGAGTATTCTTGCCGAATCCCTTGTCAACACATTCAAGTTCTTTGCCGAGAATCTGAATTCTGCAGTCATCAAGCATAATTCCATTGAGAATGTTTGCCTCACCGATAAAGTCGGCAACAAATGCGTTCACAGGCTCGTTGTATATATCCTCGGGAGAGCCGATTTGTTCAATAACACCGTTGTTCATAACAACAACACGGTCGCTCATTGTCAGAGCCTCTTCCTGATCGTGAGTTACATATATAAATGTTTTCTGCGTTTTCTGCTGAATTTCTTTGAGTTCAAGCTGCATACTCTTACGCAGTTTAAGGTCAAGCGCACCGAGAGGTTCGTCAAGCAAAATGATTTCAGGGTCGCACACAAGCGCTCTTGCAATTGCAACACGCTGTTGCTGACCGCCCGAAAGTTTTGTGATTGAACGCTTTTCATAACCCTTGAGGTCAACTGTTGCAAGCATATCGGTTACACGCTTTTTTATTTCATCTTTCGGCATCTTCTTGAGCTTGAGTCCGAAAGCCACATTGTCAAAAACATTGAGGTGGGGGAACAAAGAATATTTTTGGAACACCGTGTTTACATTTCTTTTATTAGGCGGAGTTCCGTTGATTCTCTTGCCGTCAAAAATAACATCACCGCTGTCGGGTTCAACAAAACCGCCGATGATACGCAGGGTTGTGGTTTTGCCGCAGCCTGACGGACCGAGAATTGTAACAAATTCCTTTTCGTTAATGTCAAGGTTAATGTGATTAAGAATTACCTCACCGTCAAATTTTATGAAAATATCCTTGAGTGAAACTATTGTTTTCTTTGATGTCTGTTCCATTTATGCACCCCTGTTCAGATAAATAATAGTAAAAATCTGTAAGTAAATAAAATAAAGGCGGATTGTGTCAACTTGCATAAAGTGCAGGCGAACACAGTCCGCCTTGCTGTTTCTGCAAAGACATAACCATGATGCTCGGTATTTTGTGCAGAAAAATAAGACGGCCGTGTTGCTCCGTCCTTTCTTTCACATAAATCCTTATAATTGCTTAAAAAGCAATAGTCGCAATACAATTTGAATTATATTCTAAATGCACAAAAATGTCAATCAATATTGTGTAAAAACAAAATGTATTTTTCTTAAAGTAAAATTCTTGCAAAGAAATATATTTAAGATTAAAACTTCAAAAAATGAATATAATGTTATTTAATGCAAATTTATTGTTACCTGAAAACATTAACAGTGTAATCTGCACAAAAAACAGCGCTTTAATTTGTAACATAGAATATGTACTTTTTTGGACAAATTTGCTATAATTGAAGTGAGAATTTTATGAAAGGATGTTTTCACAATGAAGAAAGCAAAAAAAATTGCAAGTCTTGTTGTTGCATCTGCACTTTTGACCTCTTCTTTTGCGGCAATTACCTCTGTAAATGCTGCCGAGATTGATTCCGCACAGGTTGCGTCTGCCGACAATACCCTTCGTGATAAGGTCGGCGATGGTGTTATGCTTCATGCATTCAATTGGTCTTACAATACAATCAAGGAAAATCTTCCCGCAATTGCAGCGGCAGGATACACAACAGTTCAGACCTCTCCCGTTCAGCAGCCGAAGGACTATTCAACCTCGGGTGATGTAGTCGGTCAGTGGTGGAAGCTCTATCAGCCAATCAGCTTCCACATTGCAGAGGAATCATGGCTCGGTACTAAGGATGACCTCAAGTCACTTTGTGATGAGGCTGATAAGTACGGTATCAAGATTATCTGCGACATCGTTTCAAACCATGTCGCAAATGCTGATGATACAATGCCGAACTCTGTAAGCAATCAGGTTAAAAAGTATGAGCCTGAATTCTACAGAAAGAGAAAGACATATACTCGTTCATACACAGGCGATGCAAGTGACAGCTCTGTTAAGGCAGTTGTTCAGGGTCATGTTTCAAAGTGTCCTGACCTTGTAACAAACAACTCAGTTGTTCAGAACTACATCATCAATCTTCTTAAGGAATGTATCGACTGCGGTGTTGACGGTTTCCGTTTTGATGCTGCAAAGCACATTGAAACAGAAGATGACGGTGCATACGCATCAGATTACTGGAAGAATGTAACAAGTGCCGCTTCTTCTTATTACACACAGAAAACAGGCGACAACCTTTACATCTACGGTGAAATCCTTAACAACTGCGGTGCTAACAGAAGCTACAGTTCATACACAAAGTACATCAATGTTACTGATAACAGGACAGGTGATGCTGTACTTTACAATGTTTCAAAGGGCAAGGCAAGCACAGCTACCAATGCAACATACAAGTCAGGCGTAGCTGCTTCTAACGCAGTTCTTTGGGCAGAAAGCCACGATACATACGAGGGCAACTCAGGTTCATCAGGCTACTCAAACACATCAAGTGTTTCTGATGAAGATGTTGTTAAGGCATGGGCAATTGTTGCATCAAGAAAGGATTCAACAGCTCTCTTCTTTGCTCGTCCGGGCACAGCTCTCATGGGCGGTGTTTCAACAGATACAACTTACAAGAGCACAGTTGTTTCTGAAATCAACAAGTTCCACAACCTCTTTGTAGGTCAGTCAGAAAAGCTCGGTTCATCAGGCAACATTGCTTATGTTGCAAGAGGAACAAGCGGTATCGTTCTTTCAAACTGTAAAGGCACAAACGCAAGCGTAAGCATTTCAGGTACAGGCCTTGCAGATGGCAAGTATACAGATACAGTTACAGGTGCTGAGTTTACAGTATCAGGCGGTGTCCTCAATGGCTCAATCGGCAGCACAGGCGTTGCAGTTGTTTACAACGGTACAACAACTCCAAAGGCAACATGCTCTGTTGAAAGCGGTTCATTCAAGGGCGACACAATGACTGTTACACTCGGTCTTGATAACGCAACATCAGGTACATACTGTCTTGATGATTCAACTCCTGTTAAGTTCACAGGCACAACATCAATCCGCATCGGTTCAGACTATGCTGCAGGTGAAACAATCAACCTTACAGTTACTGCAACTGACGGTACAAAGACAACTACTGCAACTTACAAGTACACAAAGAGTACTGTACAGGAGTCAGGCGTTTATGTATTCTTCAACCCTGCTACAAAGAAGGACTGGTCAGCTCCTTATCAGGTTTACATCTATGATGAAAATACAAACAAGGGTACAGTTTATAAGAATGCTAACTGGCCGGGTGAGGCTATGACTCTTGACCCTGCAACAGGTTACTATTACTATGAAGTTCCGAAGTCATCATGTCTTTCAGCTGATGATCAGGGCAAGAATCAGGCTGCGTCAGACTTTGACCTTTCAACTTCAGCCAACACAAGAGTAATTATTTCCGAAAAAGGCGGCGAGCAGTATCCGGGCAGAACAGATGCTGCAATCAGCCTTAACGGTTCTTCAAAGGCATTCTCACTTTCAAAGGCAGGTACTTGGGAAGATACAACACTCACACCTACAAAGGTTGAGGTTGAGGCTACAGATGTTACAAAGGGCACAGTAGAAGAGCCGACAACAGCAGAGCCTACAACTGCTCCTGCGCCTACAACAGCTCCTGCAACTGATCCGACACAGCCTGACACAAAGCCTTCACAGCCATCAGGCGATGCTATCTACGGTGATGTAAACGGTGACGGCATTATCTCTGTAGTTGATGCTACAATCATTCAGAAGTATATTGTTCACACTGAGTCACTCACAACAGAACAGCAGATTCTTGCTGATGTAAACGGTGACAACATCGTTTCTGTTCTTGATGCTACTGCAATCCAGAAGTACATCGTACATTCTGACGGCAGCGGTCGTACAGGCGAGGCTTATAAGCCTGTTGAACCAACAACAGCAGAGCCTACAACTGCAAAGCCAACAGCTGCTCCTACAACACAGAAGCCAACTGTTGCTCCTACAACAGCTCAGCCAACAACAGTACAGCCTACAACAGCTCCTGTTGAAACATACACACTTTACTTCAAAACTAACCTCGGTTGGATGACATCTGACGGTGTTTCACTCTTCGCTTATGACCTTAACACAGGCATCAGCTATCAGCTTGAGCAGGATACAGACGCTTATCCTAATGTTTACACAGTTGAAGTTCCCGCAACAGTTTCAAATGTCAGCGTTTATCGTTCTCTTTCAGAGGTTGACGAAAAGCCTGTAGGCGGTGATGACGGTAATGTTTACAATTGCTGGAATGCAACAGTTTCAAAGACAAATAACTGCATCACACTCAGCAATGACGAAGCTGTTTCAACAGCTCCGTATGTTCCCGAGCAGAAGCCTTCATTCACACTTTCAAGAGTTTACTTTGATAACTCAAAGGCAAATTACAATGATGTTTATATCTACGGTTGGGCAGAAAGCGGTCTTGCCAATGCAGCTGCTCATATGACAAAGATTCCGGGTACAAGCATCTGGTACTATGATTTTGACACACCTCTTAACCCAGGTGCAAAGTGCTTCCTCTTTAAGGACACAGAGTCAACTTGGAAAACACAGACAAGCGATATTACCGTTGTTGACGGCAAGAACTGCTTCCGTGCAAATCCGGGTTCAAAATCAGGCGGTGTATGGTACAGCTATTCAGAATAATCTTTCTGAATAAAACTAATTAAACTGCAACATTCCCCTCGATGCAAAGTCGGGGGGATGTTATTTTTGAGTTGTTTTTCTTGAAAAAAATTCGGATATATAGTATTATATTTTTTAGAGATATATTGTCTGAAAACACAGGATAATCAAAGAAGTTTTGGAATGATGCTTATGAAGATAGAGCAAATTTTTCGTGAATTTGAGCGTGGTTTGGAAAATGAATATTATGTGGAGCTTGCAAAAGAAGAGGTTATGACCGTTCCTGCACTTGTTGAGATTTTTCTTGATGACGATTATGCTAATTCTTTGTGGGCACAACAAGTGCTTGAGAGTATAAGCAAGGAAAATCCAAAGATTTTGTACCCATTTTTTGAATATATTGTTAAAGGTCTTGATAATAAGAACAGTTTTCTTGCATGGAACACTTGGAAGATACTTGCAAAACTTTTGTCGGTTGACTCCGATAATAAGTTTGAACTTGTTAAGGAAAGATTCTACAATGCTCTTTTATCGCATAATCTTCCTGAATTTTCAATAGCGTGCGATTGTGCCGTGTTTGTTTTTTATTCAAAGCCAAATGAGCAGAAAAAACTTCTTGATATAATAAAAAAATCCGCTGAACATAAATTTTATCTCGGTGATGCCGAGCTGAAAAACAGCAGTGAACTCGCCGAAGAAAAGGCACAAATATTCCTTGAGAGAATAATGAGTGATAGTGCAGAAAATAATAATCTTCTGTAAAGGAATTATTATTTGTAATTAAAATTCTTTACAAGAATAATAATAACCAAAAATATGATAAAGATAAAAGAAAGCTGAGAGCAATTGCTCTCAGCTTTTAATATAGCTCCATCACTTCAAGAAGCTGTTTTTCGTTCTCATCAGATGTTATGACCTTGCTGTCATTTTTCACCTGCGTGACAACATCTTTCTTGTGAATCAATCCCGACACAACCCTGTGCATATGAAAATAGGGGATGAATATGGGATATTTTTTTGCCAGCGGATACTTATTTTTTATGTTTTTGTTTGAAAAGCCTATGTCATTTTTCAGATAATTTTTTATCTTTGATGTTTTGCCGTCGTGCTTTGCCGCCTAAACAGAACAACATCGTACTTTTTCAGATTATCAGGCGGAATAATGTACACGGTGTCCTTGTGATTTTTCAAGAGTGGGTACATACTCATTCCGTGAACAGGTGCAGAGTAAAAACCGTATTCCTCAATGATTTGTTCAGGACTGCTCATCAAGTAACCCCGCATTTCTTACAGTTGAGAGAAAGTTATTCAGGTCATTTTCAGCCGTCTGCCTGTCAATATCATATTTTTCAAGCAACGCATCTAAAACCTCTTCGTATGTTTTGTCGGATTGCAGGCGGCGGAACTTAACGCCAATGAAGACAGTACGCTCTATCAGTATATAAACACAAGCAGCGGCAGCTGCTATGAATGGAGCATCCAGCACCGTGGCAGATGCGGAACAGATACAATGGCTCTTGTTATCGGTCCGAAACAGAGCTACAATCCGACTAAGGCTTCAAGAACCAGCAGAGATCAGTTTATGCAGATGGTTGACTGGCTCAAAAATAATGAGGACGAGTCAACTTCTGAAAAGATTAAAAATCAACAGTCGGGCGATAAGCCGATTGAATGTGTTGTATATTCAAAAAAGTTTGCTTCAAACGGTACTTTTGAAAATGCGTCGGACAGGAACTTCAGCTTGAGCCAAACCGATGTTTTTTCGGAGGAATGGCATATCTGGATAATCAAGAGCGACAACAGAGAATGGCATAAGTACGGCAAGGGTTCGAAAACCGCCGAGTCAAGCGATTATTATAAATATATCGTTCCGGAAGGCAGTAATCAATCAATATTTGCTTTTGTTTTATATCAGGGAACTGATGCAATGGAACAGTCAACACCCGATAGGCATAATACTTTTGGTAATTTGCTTGACGGTATTACATTCGATTTATATCACCCTGCAGAAGCAATTGTAAACACAGGCGGTACGGGAACAGTTACCTATACACAAAACGGTTCGGAAACGAATGTAGAGATTACTCCTCAGAGCAAGAACAATCCGCTTGAAATTATGGTAAATGACAATACCGAACTTGAGATTATCGCAAAACCTTCATTTGCAAAGGACGACAATGGCAATTTCCGACTCGACGGTGAAGGCGGTAAGATTCCGAATATGTTCATAGGCTCATATGTAACAATCAACGGTGAACGCAAGTATCTGAAAAGTGAAGAATTTACAAGTAAAACCGATGCTGACGGGAATGCTTATTATAAATATAACTTTAATAATATTTCGGGCAGAGTTACGGTTGAACTGTTTTTCTCGGAGATTTATACAGTAACATATCTTTCCAACGGAGAAGAAAAGTATTCCGTTAAAAGTATGGGCAGCGGCACAGGAATTGCTGTTCTTGATGATACGACAAATGTTGCCAGATTCAACGAAAGAGCGTCAGGTAACTATACTGCAACGGCTTGTAATTGGAAAGATTCTGACAGCGGAACTCTTTTCTACGGTTGGGAATATGTCAGCCCGGGTTCGGAGGATAACGCAACTGTTTTCAATCCTGATATTAATGTAACCTATAACTATGACGGAAGCAATGACCCTCAAGCCCTTGACTTTGTAATTACGGGTACTCTTGCAGGAACAGCAGAATCAAAGACTATAACTACAAACGCCCGTAACGGTGCAGTTCTCAAGGCGAGATGGTATTTCAAACATAATGTTATTGCTCAGACAAAGAAGAATGACGGTACATATGTCAACAGTTCAACAGGCGGATATGTTTCCGTAAATGAAAGTGATGATATTTATAAACTTTCTGATATTGAAAGTTACGGCAAGACATTTTATTCATTTAAGGACAAAACAGTAACTGTTACAGCAACTGCAATGGATGGGTACAGATTTGTCGGTTGGTATGAAAAAACTGCTGACGGAGAAACATATATCAATAACAGAACAAGTCATACCTACACTGTTGATGATTCATCAACAACTCTGTATGCAAAGTTTGAGCATGATGACTACAGGATTCGTTTTCACATAAACGATCCCTCAAAAACTCTCGCAAATGCAAATGACGATGTTTATGTAAGTTATATGCCGACATATGACGAAACTGTCGAAAGGGAAACAGTTCGTTACCTTAATACCGTTAAGACAGTCAGTTCTTTTTATGATATTCCCGAAGTAATCGGTACAGGCTCACAGAGAATGGTGTTTAAGGGTTGGTACCGTAACAAGGCTAATGATGACGATTCAAACCCGATTAAGTTTAACGGTACAAAGTTTGTTGCAGATGCCGATGTTTACGCACATTGGATTGATATCGGAACTGTCAGCAAAGCTGAAGATGATGACAAAATCGGTGTGAACAGTTATTACGGATTTGACCTTTTCGGAACGCAGATAAGAAATGCGGATGATGATGAGAACTATCCTATGAAACCGTCCTCATTTGATAAATCGGGTTTGCGTTTTGTTACATCTTTCAGCGAAAAACTGCTTTCTGATATTGACATACTTGACGGAACAAAAACAAGACCCGAATACGGTTATGTTCTTGCCAAAAAATCAACAGCCGAAAAAGCTTGTGAAAATGCCGGAGTAACTGCCGATAACTATGAACTTGAGTACAACGGCACAAATGTAAACGGCAAGGATACAACGGCAAGATCATCCTACGGTTATGTAACAAATGTGAACTGTACAAGCAGTAAGTCCTACAGCGGCATCGTTCCGCTTGACCACTTTAACAGTGATAATTACAGAATTTTCTCACTTGTTATAACCTATAAAAAGGGTGGTTCGTCAGCACAATCTCAGGATGTAATTGCTCGTCCGTACATCCGCTATACTGACGCAAATGGTCTTTTCAGAACCTACTACAGTGATTACACAGGTAATTCAAAGCTCTACGGCGGCTGCAGTACAAGCTTTAACAGCGTAAAAAATATCATTGCTGAAAATTACCAAAAAATACAGAAGTAAATTCCTGCCAATAAAATCAGCCCCACAGATTTCTGTGGGGCTTTGTTATGCACTATTTTGCTTAAAAGAATTAAAATACTTCAATAAGCGGATTTACCGCACCTGCCTGAATCTTTTCGGGGTGGTCAATGTACTCAATCGCCTTGCCGCAACCGTTGATAACGCAGTCTGCGGCGGCTTTGTGAACTCTGACTTTCAGCTTTGTTGATTCACTGAGAAGTCTTGCAAATCCTGTCAGCTTGGCAAGTCCGCCTGTAAGAATGATACCGTCGGAATAAATGTCGCCGACAAGCTCGGGCGGAGTCTGTTCAAGCACATCTTTGATTGCTCTGATAATGTTAAGTGCAATGTCCTCAATAACAGGTTTGATTTCGGCATAACCGACATCGACAAAGCGGGGAAGGCCACTGACCGCATCTCTGCCTTTAACTCTGAAAAGTTTAGGCTCTTTCGGGATTTTTACACAGCCGACTGCAATTTTGCAAGCCTCAGCCATATTTGTCCCGATAATCAGATTGTGTTCTTTTCTGATGTATTTTACAATTTCTTCGTCCATTGCACAGCCAGCCGACTTTATGCACTTTGAAACGGCAATTCCGCCGAGTGAAAGCACCGCAATGTCAGCCGTGCCGCTGCCAACATCGGCAATCAAAACGCCGTGCGGACTTGTTATGTCGAGTGAACAACCCATTGCCGCCGCTTTTGGTGCTTCAATAAGATACACCTTGCGAACTCCGATTGAACTTACGGCATTTACAACCGCTCTTTTTTCAACCTCGGTAACTTCACTCGGAATGGAGGCAACAACTCTCGGCATGGTCACCTTTGACGGAACTACTTCCTTGATGAGAATTGATACCATATCTTCAACAAGCTCAGAGCGTGAAATAACACCGTCGTCAATGGGGTGCATTGCTCTTATGCCTGCAGGTGTTTTGCCAATCATCTTGTATGCTTCGTTGCCGACACCGATAATATCGTAGGTATCAACATCAAATGCAACAACGCTTGCTTCATCAAGCACTATTCCTTTATTTTCAATAAAAACTCTTGTTCTGTCAGAACCGAGGTCAATAGCTATATCCATTTTAATCACTCCAATGCTGTTTAGCAAAGTTTAAAGTTTATTACACAAGCAGAGAGGTGCAAAGCGTACAGCAACAAATCTCGCCGCATTTGCACTTGTTAAGTATTCTTGCACATTCGCCAAGCGTACTGCCTGTTGTGATGATGTCATCAATAATCAGTATTCGCTTGCCCTTTATAAAATTCTTGTCAATCGGTGAGTAAACGCCTATAACATTTTTTGCTCTTTCAGCCGCTTTTATGCTGTGCTGAGTTTTGTTCTTCTTTGTTTTGGCAAGCAAGTCGGCATATTCAACGCCGAGAAGTTTTGCACATTCCCGTGCAAGCAGCTCCGCCTGATTGTAGCCACGCTCTTTAAGAGTGTCTTTGTGCATAGGCACACAGGTTACAATGTCAAAATCTTTGTCACGGTAAACATCTTTTATAGCACGCACCATTTCGTGGGCGAGAGGTTCGGCATATATTCCGCAGTTGTGAAATTTAAAGTTGATAACCGCATTGCGAAAAATTTTTTCATAGGGAAAAGGAGAGGTGCAGATGTAACCACCTGTTGCATACCGTACAAGCGGCATTTCTGGGAATTTTTTTCTGCATTTGTCACAGGAATTTTTAGCGGGTTCAATAACCTTTCCGCAGTACGGACATCGAACCGTGAAGAAAAATCCCTTAATAGTGCCAAAAACATTCTTAATAAAGTGTGTCATCTCTCAGTAAAAATTCTTTAAGACCGCTGTAGCGTTTTGTACGGCGGTTGTTGTTTACCATATATTCAACGGTTGACGGATTGCCGACAAGCACAAGTGTTTTCTTCGCCCTTGTAACGGCTGTGTAGAGCAAGTTTCGGTAGTAAAGCTGAGGCGGCCCCGAAAACATCGGGATAATAACTGCGTCAAACTCGTTGCCCTGACTTTTGTGAACTGTAATCGCATAGGCAAAGTCAAGGTCGCCTGCAAATTCAAAGGTGTATCGTGCAATTTTGTCAAAGAATTTTACGGTAAGCGATTTTGTCTTTCTGTCAATTTTCGTGATGATTCCTATGTCGCCGTTAAAAATTCCCTCGCCTGTTTCACCGTTTTCACGAAACCAGCGAATATCGTAGTTGTTCTTTATCTGCATAACCTTGTCGCCTGTGCGAAAGGTCTTTGAACCGATTGTAATTTCAGGCTTTTCATCATCTTTCGGATTGAGTGCCGCCTGCAATTTGTGGTTAAGCTCGGTAGTTCCGAGTTCGCCTTTTTTGGACGGTGCAAGCACCTGAATATTCTCAAACGGAGAATAGCCGTATGCCTTTGGCAGACGATTGGCACAAAGGTCGGCTATAACCGTTGAAACTTCTAATTTATTATTCCTTTGGAGAAAGAAAAAATCCTTGTCAGCGGAATTAAGTACAGGCATTTCACCGTTCACAATCTTATGTGCGTTTGTGACGATAAGGCTCTGCTGTGCCTGACGGAAAATTTCATTCAACCGTACAACAGGGATAAGTCCGCTTTCGATAAGGTCGCTGAGTACATTGCCCGGCCCCACAGAGGGAAGCTGGTCGGAGTCGCCGACAAGAATAAGTCTGCAACCTGTTGCAAGCGCTCTCATAACGCTTTCCATAATAAATGTGTCAACCATCGAAACCTCGTCAACAATCAACGCATCGCATTTCAGTTGATTGCGTTCGTTCTTGTTGAAAACAGGGTTATCGTGTTTATCCCAGCTGACTTCAAGCAGTCTGTGCAAAGTTTTTGCCTCATCGCCTGTGAGTTCGCTCATTCGCTGAGCCGCTCTTCCTGTTGGGGCGGAAAGCAAAACGGTTTTGCCCTTTGCCTTCATTATCTTTATTATAGCATTGAGGGTTGTCGTTTTTCCTGTACCGGGGCCGCCGGTCAGCACTAGCATACCCTCGGTAAGTGCCATTGTGATTGCCTGCTTTTGCAAATCGGCATATTCGATTCCGTCCTCTTTTTCACACTTTTCAATCGCCTTGTCAATGTCTTTAATTTTCTCTGAAGGAAATTTAAGCAGCATTTTTATTCTTGACGCTATGTACATTTCGCAGAGGTGTACATTGGGGGAGAACACGAACTTTTTGCCGTCAACTTCATCTTCGATAAGTGAACGGTCGAACAGCATTTCTTCCATACACTGCGAAACTTTTTCGCAGTCAACTCCAAGAAAATCGGTTGAAACTTTCAGCACCTTTTCTTTTGGCAGACAGGTGTGACCGTTTCGCTCGTTGTGATGAAGAATGTATGCAATTCCCGCACGCATACGGACATTTGAATCAGGTTCTAATTTTTCTTTTTTAGCAATAAAATCCGCACTCTCGAACGAAACTCCAAAATCGCCCTGACAGAGAATATACGGATTTTTCTTGATTAAATCGACACAACTCGGACCGTAAGCGTTAAAAATCTTGACCGAGGCGGTGTTTGAAATTCCGTATTCACCGAGAAAAAGCATAAGTGTACGCACACCTGTGTTCTGCTTTAACTGTTTTGAAAAATCCTCGGCTTTTTGCGAAGAAATTCCTTTCAGCATTGCAACTCTTTCGGGCTGATTTTCAAGCACATCAAGTGTTGCCTCGCCAAATTCCTTTACAAGCCTTTGTGCGGTTTGAGTGCCGATTCCCTTGATAGCTCCGGATGACAGATAACGCAGAATGTCAGCCGCCTCGGTAGGTCTGCTGATTTCGCAAACCTGCACGGCAAACTGTCTGCCGTAGCTCGGATGGTTTATATATTTGCCCGTGAGCTTTACAACATCACCCGACGACACCTGCGGCATAATTCCGACAGCGGTCAGGTAATCGTCACCGTCAACAAGTTCAATTACCGTGTAACCGTTTTCGTCGTTTCGGAAAACCACGCTTTCAATTGCTCCCTCAAGCTGAAGAAGATTGTCGTTGTTCATTAAAACTTACTCCTCAAATCTTTTTGTGAGTTCGCCGAGAGTAATTTCGTAGCCTGCTCTTTCATAGTCAAGGTAATCCGTACACGGCTTGAAGCCATCCGTATTTTTCGAAATCTGCAAAGCAATGTGTTCAAGAAAATGCGGATTTTTAATCATAATAGGCCCTGTAACATGGGTTGCAAAAAGGTTCTTGTCCTTCAAGCCTTCTGTTTTTGCGTTTTCATAATCGCCAAGACCGTGTTTAACAGAGAAAAGATGATTTTTAATACCTTTAATTTCACTGCACTTGTTTACAAAGCCGACAATCGGTTTTGTGAGAATGTCAGATGTATAAACAATATCGCCTGTAACTCTGCGTTTGTTTTGCTCGGTAACTGTAAAATCATAAATTCCGAGTCCGTCATAAACCTTGCCGTCAGAGTCTGTAATTGTTTTTCCGAGCATTTCAAACGAGTTGCCCGTCATTAGAATTACCTTGCCGCTGTTGATGTATTCAACAAGAAAATCCTTGTACTTTTTAAAATCCTGCAAAACAAGCTTCTGATTTTTTTCTGTACCCGAACCGATGTAGATAAAATCGTAATCGCCGAGGTCGGCATTGTCAAACAGGGTAAGCCTGTCGGTTGTAAATTTTACACCGCTCTTTTCAAGCATTCTTTCGAGTGCGGAAACATTGGCATATTCTCCGTACAGGTTCATTATATCGTGATACAAATGAAGAATTTTCATAATCAGTCCACCTTTACCTTTTCAAGAAATTTACCCTTGTCCGAGAAACAGGTAATTACATAAATCTTTTCTTTGCGGTCATTGTCAAGATAATCAACGGCTTCTTCAATGTCTTTGATAACCTTGATTTTGTTCCTGTCAACTTTTGAGAAAGAAAATCTTGTTGCAAGGTCGTTGCAATATGTTCCTGCAAGCACAATGTTCTTTACATTGTCGCTTTTGAGAAGGTCAAAGTTGATGTCCCAAAGCCATGAAACATCGCTTGTAAAATACTTTCTGCTGACTGCGTCAACAATAATCAAAACATCGCACTTATCCTTGTCGGATGCGGCAAGCTTGAGTGACTGATTGTACGAAATGCTGTTTTCATGTTTTGATGTAACAAGCGTACCCTTTCTGTTTCCAAGCGTGAATGTTACAACACGGAAGTTTTTGAGAACATAATTGCTCAGGCTCTTTGCAATTGTGTTGCCGTCAACACCTGTGATTGACGCAACGGTAAATGCCGCAAGCAAATTGTAAACATTATAAAGCGATTTGAGCGTAAGTTCAATCTTGTACTTATTGTTAATTGTAATTTCGCCTTTTTCAAGATCGGCAGATGTAACTGTGTAGCTTGTATCCTGTCTTTTAAGACCACAGTTAGGGCATTCATAGTTGCCTATGTGGTCGTAGTGATAGCTTGAATATGTCATCGGAGATTTGCAGTGAGGGCAATATGCACCGTCATTGTAAACACCGACAAACTCCTTTGTATCGGTCGGAAGATTGCCTGCACCGAACCATACAACATTATCCCTGCCGTAGCCAAAGCACGAAACAAGCGGATCGTCGGCGTTAAGAATAAGCTGAGTTTCGGGATGAATACTCTCCTTTACGGCATTGTAAACCCATTCCGGATGACCGTTTCGTGTGAGCTGGTCACGGTAAAGGTTTGTGATAACATAATGAGTCGGTGTGATGTATTTGAAAGTATATTTTGCAAAGCGTTCGTCACTTTCAATGAGAAGAATGTCCGACTTAACCTTGCCCGAAAGAGTACAGCTGCCGAGAATAAGAGTTGTAACTCCCTCAATCTGGTTAGAACCCTCTTTGTTCCAGGCAACTTTTTTGCCGCTTTCACAAAGAATATGTGCAATCATCTCAACGGTAGATGTTTTGCCGTTACTGCCTGTTACGGCAACAATATATTTCGGCAGTTCAATTCGTCCGAGAATATCGGGGCAGAGTTTAAGCGCAATCTGTCCCGGCAGACTGCTGCCCTTGCCGAGCAATCCTCCGACAAATTTCAGAACCTTGCACACAATAATAGTAAATAGTTTTTTCATTTTGCCACTTCCTTAATCAAAGACAACCTGTGTTACCTGTACATACCTTGTATATACTCTTCATCATTATACCACAATTTTATTTCTTTGAATATATATTCTTAAAATTATTTTTATGATCTCGGTAACGGTAAAATCTTGACAGCCGTATAATTGTTTAATACAATAAGTGCAGACAATTAAGGGCAGACAATTTTGTGTAGGAGTGAACAAAATGAAGTCAAAAAACACAGCGGGGATTATAACCGTAGCCTTGCAGAGCATTTTTATTGTGCTTATGCTTGTTAATATAGGTTATTGCCTGTGTACTTTGCAGATGAAAATGTTTTTTACCACAATATACAATTCGGTATTCGGCTCATTTGCAAACTATTTTAAAACAGGAAATCAATATGACCTTGTCGTGTTTTTGATTTTGCTGATTTTTTTGATTGCATTAACAACGATTACGGCATATGCGCTTTTAAAAGATGAAAGTACAATGACAGAATGGATTTTTGTTTTAAACGGAGTCGTTTATTTGTCAGATTTGTTTATTGAAACCGATATGATAATGTTGATGCCGAAATTTTTCTTTTTTAATTTTATTATAATCTTTCTTATGCTGTTGTTGGTTATTTGGTCGGGAACTGCAAAAGTTTTTGGCAGAAGGGTTTATGTGAACACAAAGTTGATTCCCGACAGCTACTATCAATCTGATAAAGACTTTAAAAATCACGGGTACGAGTGCAACCGTGTTTTGAAAAATGTAAAAATAGCCTTAGTTTTTCAGGCAGGTTTCTTTTATATCAGCCTGTTCACAAAGTATTACGATATAGTGGGCTTGCTGTGGGTAGTAATTCTCTACGCAATCGGCTTGATAATTGCAGTTTCATATTTTGTCACTTCCTTTTCGGATTACAGAAAACTTTTGTCAAAATACGATTTCTTTGATGAAAGAACAGAAAAAGTCGAAAAAATTTCAAAATATGTAAAATGTGAAGGAATATCGTTAATTGCATACCTTTTGTCAGGTTTGTTTGTATTTTTATTTTAAATGTAAAGGTGGATTTATATGCAGCCGAAAAATAAAAAGATTATTTTAATAGCGGATGTTTTAAAACCTAACTAATATGCAGTGCAAATTTATGCAAAACCACCGTTGAACTTTTTGAAAATTATAACGGCGACTGTAAGCCCGCTGAAATTACCGAGGAGAGCCTGCAGACAACGAAATTTTTCTGAAATATTTCTGAAATATTATAACAAATCAAAGCTGCCACAGAGTTTTCCGCGGCAGCTTTTTTGTTTGAATTTCGTTTGAATTTTCACTTTATCATTTCAAAAAATTCCTGTTTTGTCAAAAGCTTTGCAAAGCCGTAGTCACTGCATATTTTTTGGCAAATCCTTTTTGTTTCACCGTCCATACCGCAGTCAAGGCAAATTACACAGTCGTTTCTTCCTCTGCTTATCCATTTTACCCTTGCGGCAGCACTTCGCAAAATATATTCGGCATTTTCACATTTTCCGCTGATGGGAGCAACAAACATAACGGTATTATTTTTTCTGCTGCGAAAGAGAAAAATTGTAAATTCACGGACAAATGCACAAATTCCGATTACGGCAAAAACAACAAGAAAAACAGCCGATACAACATTCATGTAATTCACCTCAGTACATTTTATTGCAGATGTTTCAAAGTGTGCGGTATAAATCCGCAAAATGCAGAAACAATATAAAAAGCGGCTAATCCGCAAAAATGAATGAGGAGAATGAATACTATGGAAAACAATGCATATTGTAACCAAAGCATTATGTGCTCGGTAACAAACTGTAAGCATCACAACAGCACAAAGGACTACTGTTCGCTTGAGGCAATCAAGGTCGGCACTCATGAGGCAAATCCGACTGTTTGTCAGTGTACGGACTGCCAGAGCTTTGAAGCAAAGTGCAGCTGCAAGTAATTTGATTTGAAGCTTACACCCTCAGCCGCTCGGACTGGGGGTGTTTTGGCTTTAAAAGGGGGCGGATTTGTGGAGATTTTTTCATCGGTGATTTTTCAAATTGCGGTTTTGTTTTCGTTTATATTTATCGGTTTTATAATCCGACAGGGCGGATTTTTGCCGGAAAATTCAGCCGAAATTTTTTCAAAGCTTGAGAACAGAATTCTTATGCCTGCCGTTGTAATTAACACATTCCGCACCAATTGTACAGTAAAAAACATAAGCGAAAAATGGGTGTTCATTGCCTACAGCACGGGGGTTCTGCTGTTTTGCATTGCAACGGGATTTGTTGCGTCAAGATTTCTCGGTAAAACGGAATATCTGAAAAAGGTGTACCGCTATTCAATTTCCGTTTCAAATTTCGGATTTGTCGGAACTGCAATGGTGTCGGGAATATACGGCGCAGAAAGCATGGAGCTTTTCGACTATCTTATGTTCACTTTACCGCTTAATCTGTTTACTTATTCAATAGGAATTGCGTGGCTTGTGCCGAACGGACACGGCAAATTTTCAATGAAAAATTTTGTCAATCCGATTTTTGTTTCAATTTTTATCGGAGCAATTCTCGGTTTATTGCCGATTCCGAAATTCAGACTTGTCACAACAATAATCAATTCAACCGCCGCCTGTATGTCGCCCATTGCAATGATTCTGACAGGCTTTGTAATAGGCGGCTACAGTCTTGCAAATCTTTTCGGCAAATGGCAAACCTATGTTGTTGCAGGAATCCGCCTTGTGTTTCTGCCAACGGTTTCGGTGCTTGTGTTAAAGCTTTTTAACGCACCTCAGGAGGCAGTTGTTGCAACACTTTGCGCAAATGCAATGCCGCTTGGACTTAACACGGTAATCATTCCGTCAGCCTACGGAAAAAGTCCCGATGACGGTGCAAGTATTGCGCTTGTGTCACAGCTGACGGCAGTTTTTACGATACCGATTTTGTTCTATATTCTGCTTTAACCCTTGATTAATTCCCACTCCATTGGTACAATATAGGTATAAAAATGTTGGAGGTTTGATTATGGAATTATCTGAGGCATTAAATAACAGAAAAAGCACAAGACATTATATAGATAAAAAGGTTGAAAAAAGCCTGCTTGATGAAATGCTGTCAGCGGCAAATCTTGCTCCGTCGTGGAAGAACTCGCAGACACCACGCTTTTATGTTGCAACAGGTGAGAAAAGTAAGATTGCCGTAAGAGAGGCACTCCCCGAATTTAACAGAAAAAATTCAGAAAATGCGTCAGCATATATCGTGACAACCGTTGTTCTCAATCGTTCGGGTTTTGACAAAGACGGTACTGCCGTGACTGAAATCGGCAACGGCTGGGGATATTACGATCTCGGTCTTAACAATATGGCACTTTTGCTAAAGGCAACCGAACTCGGCATTTCAACCCTTGTTATGGGTATCCGTGACGGCGAAAAGCTCAGAAAAGAATTTGACATTCCCGAAACAGAGGCTGTTGTCAGCGTTATAGCAGTTGGTTATACGGATTCCGAAATCGTAAGACCAAAGAGAAAATCTGTTGAGGATTTTGCAAAATTTTACGAGGAATGAGAGGGTTTACATAATGAGTGAATTTATCGAAAAACTGAAATCAAGAAGAAGCGTTCGCAGCTTTAAGTCTGAAATGCCGCCAAAGGAAGTTATTGACGAAATCATTTCCGCAGGTCTGTATGCTCCGTCGGGAATGAACAGACAGCCGGTTATTATCGTTGCCGTTACAAACAAAGAAATGCGTGACAGGCTTTCAAGAATGAATGCCGAAATTATGGGAAAAGATGTTGATCCGTTCTATAACGCTCCCGTTGTGCTGATTGTGCTTGCCGACAAAGCTGCTCCTACATATTTGTATGACGGTACTCTTGTGATGGAAAATCTTATGCTTGCCGCCCATGATGAGGGACTCGGAAGTTGTTGGATTCACCGTGCAAAGGAAGAATTTGAAAGCAAAGAGGGCAAAGAAATTCTCAAATCACTTGGCATTGAGGGTGACTATGAGGGTATCGGTCACTGCGTTATCGGTTATGTGAACGGTGAATATCCCAAAACTTCACCAAGAAGAGAAAACCGTGTTTTCTATGTTGAATGAGGGAATTTGTTTTTGAAAGGATTGAACAAGGTTGACTTTGCAACAGTTGAAATATGTTGTCACCGTTGCCCGCACAGGCTCAATGAGTGAAGCGTCAAAAGAACTTTTTATTTCCCAACCGGGACTTACAACATCAATCCGTGAGTTGGAAACGGAAATGGGCATAAAGATTTTTACACGCACAAACAAGGGCGTTGTAACTTCAAACGAGGGTGAAAGATTTCTCGGCTATGCACGACAGGTTCTTGAACAGGCAAGCCTGCTTGAGGGAGTGTATAAGTCGGGAACAAAGATAAAGCAACAGTTCTGCGTTTCAACCCAGCACTACTCGTTTGCAGTCAATGCATTTGTTGATCTTATCCGACGGTTTGCAGGCGAGGAGTACGATTTTTCACTTCGTGAAACCGAAACCTACGAAATTATTGACGATGTTGCAAAGATGAAAAGCGAAATCGGAATCCTTTATCTCAACAGCTTTAACAAAGATGCGCTGATGAAAATTATAAAATCAAAGTTGCTGACATTCACCGAGCTTTTTACGGCAAAGCCTCATGTGTTTGTATCAACCGACCATCCGCTTGCAGACAAAAAATCCGTTACAATGGAGGAGCTTGCCGATTATCCGTATCTCTCGTTTGAACAGGGAGAACATAATTCTTTTTATTATTCGGAAGAAATTTTCAGCACGGTCGGGCGTACAAAAAATATCAGAGTGACCGACAGAGCAACCCTGTTCAACCTTTTAATCGGACTCAACGGCTACACAGTTTGCAGCGGTGTAATCGACAATGAGCTTAACGGTGATAATATAACCGCAATCCCCCTTGATGAAGAGGGCAATATGAAAATCGGTTATATCGAAAATAAAAAGATTTTACACAGTAACCTTGCCGAGGCATATATTGAGGCTTTAAAGAAACATATTTGATATAAGAAAAACTAATAGCAAACGGCTGATAACAAGTATTTTACAAGTCTGTGAATTCATAATATAATTAACTCATCAAATTTCCACGGAGGTATTTAAGATGAGTAAACAGCACACACCATTTAGATTTGAAACAGTAGGCAGCTTTTTAAGACCCGATTATCTTAAAAAAGCAAGACTTGATTTTGAAAACGGTAAAATCACAAAAGAAGAACTTACCGCAGTTGAGGACAAGGCTATTCTTGACCTTGTTGCAAAACAGAAAAAAGCCGGTATAAAAGCGATTACCGACGGTGAATTCCGTAGAGCAACATGGCATCTCGACTTCATGTGGGGATTTAACGGAGTTGAACACAAAAAAACCGAAAACGGTGTTGCATTCCACGGCGAACAGGCTTTGATTGACGATACATGGCTTTCCGGCGAAATCTCGGTTGACAGTCATCCGTTTGTTGAACATTACAAATTTGTAAAGGCTCTTGAGGATGAAAACACAGTAGCAAAGCAGACAATTCCTGCTCCCGCACAGTTTTTCCAGCAGTTCATCATTCCTGCAAATATTGAAACGACAAGGAAGTTCTATTCGACAGATGAAGAACTTATCAACGATATTGCAAACGGATACAAAAAGGTAATCAAAGATCTTTACGATGCAGGTTGCAGAAATATCCAGTTTGACGACTGCACATGGGGCGTTCTTGTTGCGGAGGGTAGCGTAATCCGCTATGGCGAGGATGCAGATTTAAAGAGTATCAGTGAGAAACTTCTCAAGGTAAACAACCTTGCAATTGAGGGTAAGCCTGATGACCTCGTAATCAATACTCATGTTTGCAGAGGTAACTATCATTCTGCATACTTCAGCAGCGGTGCATATGATCCTGTTGCAGAGAAACTTTTCGGTGAAGAAAATGTCAACGCTTATTATCTTGAGTTTGACGATGAGCGTTCAGGCGGTTTTGAACCGTTAAAATATGTGAGCGGTGACAAAAAGGTTGTTCTCGGTCTTATCACAACAAAGTCACCTGTTCTTGAGGATAAGCAGACTGTAATCAATCGTATTCATGAGGCGGCAAAGTATATTCCGCTTGACAGATTGTATCTCAGTCCGCAGTGCGGTTTTGCATCATGCGAAATCGGTAATAAGCTTACCGAGGAAGAGCAGTGGGCAAAGCTTGCTCTTGTAAAAGAAATTGCAGAAGAAGTTTGGAAGTAACTATATATAAAAAAGCCGACACTTTTGGAGTGTCGGCTTTTTATCTGTCATAAATCAGTCCTTGCGTTTTGAACTGAATTTGTATGATATAAGGTTGAGGACAAGGAAAAGTACGATTGCACCGATTGAGTACATCATCATAAATGTAAAATTCACTTCGTTTCCGAAAAGGTTGAGGTTGGTTGCAAACGCTTTTTCTGCCTCTGTGGCAAACATTCCGTGGTCTGCTCCTGCGAGTGAGGTCGAAATATCGTTAATGCATGGGCTGACAAGCACATTTCTTATCATAGCCGCAATGTGTGAGCCTGGGATAAGATTTACAAATGTCTGAACTCCGTCAGAAAACTGGCTGACGGGAATGTATGCGCCGATTACAAAACCGATTGCAACCGAAATAAGTGTGTTGAATGCGGCATAGGTTGAATTCTTTTTGAAGAATGACGCAACAAACATAAGAATAAGTACAGCCGAAACAGAGCCTAAAATCACAAGTCCGTATAATTTTAAAAGCTCTGTAAATTCGGGAAAGCTTGAACCCGATATGCACGAAAATGCGATGCCTGCCGTCAGCAAAATTGCGCTGATTACAATTGTGTTTATAACCGCACCCGAAAAGTAGGAGAGAACAACCGTACTGCCCTTTACGGAAGAAGCGTTGTAGTCGTAGTCAATCTTGTTCTGCTTGTCGGAAATCATTACCGAAAGCGAGTTCATTGCAACCGTTACAACAGATGTTCCTATAACGCCCGATACAAGCCATGAATTTACAAGTGCGTTAATCAAATTGTCCTCTGTTTTGATGTTGAAGCCGTCAAGCATTGAAGTCATTGAATCTACATAATTCTGTTTGAGAAATAAAAGATAAAGTCCGAGTATGATAATCTGCGTCATCATTGAGAAGATAATTGCGGTTTTGTCCTTTAAATATACCTTTATATTTCGTTTTGTCATACCCTTGTATGAGCAAAGTGTTTTTTGAAATTTCATATCAGTCACCCAGCCTTTTACCCGTTACGGTCAGAAACACATCGTCCATATTGCCTTTGATAATCTCAAAATCGACAATTTCAGTATGTTTGTTTGTGATTTCAAGAGCCTGTCTGCTGTTTTTGATTTTGATTTTATACGCATCTCCGACTCTTTCAAAATCAAGATTATCGGCCTTGAGAAGATTATCGTTTTCAGAATTTTCTTCCGTGTACCAAACAAGGCTGTTTGACGAATAATCTTTTTTGAGATTGTGCGGAGAATCGTTGGCAACAATTTTGCCCGAATCAATAATTACCACATTGTCGCAGTCAACTGTTTCTTCCATATAGTGGGTTGTGAGGAATACCGTAAGTCCTGTTTCTTTGCGGAGATTGTGGATGATTTCCCACACCTGCAGCCTTGTTTTCGGGTCAAGTCCCGTTGTCGGTTCGTCAAGAAACAGGAGCTTCGGTCGGTTAATAAGCGCCCTTGCAATGTCAACCCGTCTGCGCTGGCCACCGCTCAATGTGCCGTATTTTCTTTTGAGAATTTCCGAAAGGTCAAAGGTTTGTGTAAGGCTCTCAATTCTTTTGGCGATTTCTTTTTTGTTGAGTCCGTAATATGACGCTCTCGATTCAAGATTTTCTTTAACGGTAAGCTGTTTGTCAAGTACAGAACCCTGAAAAACAATTCCGATAAGCTCCTTGATTTTGTTCTTTTCTTTGTCAAGGTCATATCCGCCTATTTTAACATTGCCCGATGTTTTTTCAAGCACCGTACAAAGAATGTTGATTGTGGTTGATTTGCCTGCACCGTTAATTCCGAGAAATGCGAAAAACGAACCTTCTTCAACCGTGAATGATATATCATTTACTGCGTGAACATCTTTATAATTCTTTACAAGATTTTTAACTTCGATTATGTTACTCATTAAAAATCCCCTCCTTCTGTCAACATAGTAGCACCTTGCAATTCAAAAGAAAAGCAATTTTAGCTGTGTTGCAAAAAGAGGGGAGTAAGTTGCAATTTTGTATGTCAAAATGCAGTTATTCGTCCTGATAATCCTCGTCAGCGTTAAATTTTTTGAGTGATTCATTAATAGATTTTGCCGTGTTTGTCCGTGTAATGTAGCTGAAAAGGAATGTCAGCAGATACACGGCGGTGAACATTGCAAAAACCAAAAGCGCCATAGGAAAATTCTTGTACCAACCAAGCAAAAATCCCTCGGTCATAACAATTGCCTGAATAAGGCAGAAATGAATGACAATTCGTATGCGAGCCTGCAGTTTGGTGGGTTCTTCTTTAAAGTAAAAAAGCAGAGTCGGAATTGAAGTTACCGCACCTGTTCCCATTACAACCCACGGAAAATAGGGGGGATAGTATTCGATTAACGCAATTGAATTTGCAAGGCTTACAACAAAAAGCATTGCAACCGTGATTATGAAAAAGTCCTTTATGACTTCCTTTATAATTTCTTTTAAAGAATCATTCATAACAATACCTCACATTCCAAGCTTTTTCTTCAAGGTCGGCACATACTGCCTTGAAATAATTGCCGTTTCACCGTTTACAAGCTTTGCCTCAAAACGGCTGTTGACAGACGGTGACACGGAACGGATTTTACCGATATTCAGTATCATCGACTTTGAACATCTGAAAAATTTTGTTCCTTTTAAAATTTCCTCAAGCTCATACAGCTTTTGTTTGGTTTCATAAACATTGTTTTTGCAGTATATAAAGGTCTTGTTGTCAACCGATTCTATGTAGAAAATTTCCTTTGTGTCAAGCTTGAACATCTCACCGTCTTTTGATGCAAGAAGAAAACTTTTCTGCCCTCTGATACTGTTTGCAAGCGACATAACCTCTTCGCTGATTTCATGACAGCAAATTATAATTTCTTCCCGTTCCTCAATCCCAACCTGACGGATTGTAACATTAAACATCGCATTCCCTCCGTTCATCAACCATTTTACCATATCAAAAAGAAAATTAACAGTACCGCCGACCAAGTTGCAAAATTTGCCGTCCGACTTACAAAATTGCTGTTGACAGTAATTTGTTACTATGATATAATCAGCTAAACAAAAAGATTAACATTGTATTGCTTTTGAGAGGTGTTGTTTATGTTTGGGTTAGTTTTCTGGATTTTGGTGTGTGTTGCAATTCTTGCTTACGGAATTCGCAGAATGGCAAATCACGATTATCGTTTTGGCTCGGGACTTTTCAAGAGCAGTGACAGCAATCTTGACGAAAAGGACGAGTTTGTCGATAAAGATTATTATGACAAAAAGAATCTTTTTAAATAATGTAAAGCAAATTTTAAGGCTCTTGAGTTGATTTCAAGAGCCTTTTGTTGTGTAAAAACGCTCCCGTATTGTACGGGAGCATTTCTTATTTTATAGTCTTTATAAACTTGTAATACGGCTTTTTGATGCGAGGGAGATTATTGTAAAATTCTGCAACAGAATTATAATAAGCCTTTTCAATAATTTTCAGTTCATCACCGCTTATTGTGTGATTGCTGAATCTCGCCTTTTCGTACACGGATTTCACTTCATCTGTAATCAGAATATGTGAAATTTTCGTTAGATTTTTAAGTTCTTTATAAATGCAGATTGCCCTTTTATTGTTTCTTCCTGTTTCAAATCTTTGTTTTCTCTTTTTGATAATGATAATTCTTCTTGAGAAAATTGCGATTAAAGCAAGGGCAACAATTTCCAATGACATCATAGCGATTGTAAATCCGTTAAATTCAAATGAAGATTTACTGTCATTTTTCGGCTTTGTGCTGTTAGAAACCGTGCCGTTTGTCGGGGCAGTCGGAGCTGTTGTCGGTTCAACGGTTGTTGACTGAGTTGTGTCAGTACTGCCGACGCTTGCTCTTTGAGAGCCGACATACCTTGCCGGCTGAAACGATGACGGTGTACATTCAAGCGGAATCCAACCCGCCGTATCGCTGTAATACTCAACCCATGCGTGAGCGTTGTCGGTTGTTACGGTCACGGTCTGATTTGCGTATGCGGTTGCATAGTAGCCTGTAACATATCGTGCCGGAATCCCGAGTGTCCTCAGCATAAGCGTGCCGGCCGTGGCAAAATGGACACAATATCCCGTGTCGCTCTCGTTGAGAAACCAAGTTGCAAAATCTTTGCCTGACGGCATTTTCGGAGTTTTTAACGAATAGGTTTTACTGCTTGAAATATAGTTCTTTACCATTTCAATCTTTTCGGAAGCGGTAAGCTCTGAGTCGAGAAAACCCTCTTGCTCTGCAATTCTACGCAACTCAATTTGTGTTGTTCTCGGAATTTCAAGATAGGTGTCATACACAAAGGTTTTGTAATCTTCCGCATCGTCAGAATTATTGTATCTATATGTGTTTTCGGCATAAAACGGATAGTGCGAATAATTAAATTCGTTTTTATCCGTATCGTTTTTTACACACACATCGGCAACTGAATTGAGATTGTCGGGTAAACTTTCCAAAAAGTAGGGAACATAGGCAATCTTACTTTCATTCAGCATATGAACCCTTGTATCGGTTAAAGCGTTGTTCCCGATTGTTGCCGTAAACGGTACGAAATCCTGCGGATATCTTGCAACATCATTGTCGGAAATGATACTCCAGGTGTTGTCCCTGTAGTCGGCATATGCTGTGCCTTTGAGATAAATATTACCGCCAACTGCCGAAGTGACCGTCATAACAGGTGTATGCGTCTGCGTAAGCGGAGAAATATCGTTGATATTTTCTTTTTCTTCAAGTGAACCTTTGATTTCATTAAGGTTTTTTTCTGTTGAAGTTTTTCGTCCGTCATCAATATTAAAGCTGTTTTCAATGCTCTGCAAAAGGTTTTCCTGCCAGTCAAACCGCTCATATTTTTCAATCGGATTGAACGCAAGCAGAATTGTCATCACAACAAGCATTATTCCGAATGAAATTGCCGTAATCACACCGCCCTGTGACGGTCTGAATTTGCGTGTGTTCTTTGAAATGTACAAGACAATAAGACTTGCAATTGCAATAAAAAGACAAACAAGTGACGGCAGAGTGTTTACAAGAATGAAGCAGGGGACAAGCAGTACCATTGACAGCAATGACGGAATCAAAATACGCTTGTGTCGTATCAGGCTGATTGTAAAAACAGCACTCAGTATTGCCGAAATGAACACAAAAAGTCCTGTTGCACTTGTGCCGAGGGTATCTCCCAAAATGATTTTGTTCTGTACGGGAAGATACTGCGAAAGCGGTTTTAAAATCTGAGTAATAACATAACTCAATTGCTCAAGTATGCTTTCAAGTGAAAACAGCAGAGTGAATACGAACACAATCATAGTGATTGCCACGCTGATAAACAGCACACCCGACTTTTTCACAAGCGAGGCAAGCAATCCGTAAATTGTGCAGAAAATTGCCGTGGGAACTACTATGATGTACCATTCTGTTTTTATATCAAAAGAGGTGACAAGACAGTAAAACAGGCTTGAAATCAATGTTACGCAGAGAAGAATGTCAATCGTAAAGCTTGTTTTGTTTTTCACAACAAGTCAACCTCCTCACGATCGGCAAATATACTGTAATGCTGAAAATCATTTGTGTCGGCAACAAAGTTGCTTTCCGTGTTTAGATAGAGTGCGGAAAAATAGTTTAATATATCGCTTTCGCATCTTATCTCGAAAGGATTGCCGTTCCTGTCGCATGCAAAGCAAATGCCTATGCTTTTAATCATATATCGGCAGACATACATCAGCTTTGCAAAAACAACATCATTTTCGTCTGCATTATCTCCGAAAAAAGGCATTATAAGACAGTTCTTGATTATCGGAACATTCGGTTCTTTCACAATCAAATCGTCACTTTTTGACGAAAGCTTCCAATGAACATTGCGCAGACTGTCGCCGTGACGGTATTCACGAAGCTCATAAATTTCGTTGTTGCCCACAGGCTTAGGCTTGTATCCCGTAACCGTGAAATTACTGATGTCGGGGATGATTTCCGGCTTTTGCGACTTTGGAAGAACACGAACAAAGCTGTGCTTTTTTATTCTAATCGGAATAAAAAATATACCGAGCATATCGTAAACTTTACCGTTTTTGCATACAATGTCAAGCTGACCGCAATGCTGTGTAAGACTGTTGCATTGTCTGATTAACGGCTTTGTAAATGTACCCGAAAATCTGATTTTTATGTTTTCACGAAGATTTGCTGTAAGGTTGGTGGATTTTATGTTCAGCGTGAGCATAGGGCAGAAGAGCGGTTTCTTCTTCTTGCCTGATATTGCAATGTAAAAATCGTCTTTCACATAAACATTGTTTTTTGCAAAAATTTCAATGCCCGAACAAGCACTCCGTATCATAAAGGGCAGACTCAGCAAAAGCGAGATTATCGGAATTGAAACGACCGTCAGAAACAAGAACCACGAAAACCAAGCATAATAAAAAATGCTGAACAAAAATGTTCCTGTCAGCAGACAAAGATAAATTATTATGTTCCTTATCATTTTCAAGTCCTCGGCTTTGGAGTTTTTCTGAGAATTTCGTGCAGAATTTCTTCGCCGTTCTTTTTTGATGCAGAGGCTTTTGCATTGAGAATTATCCTGTGATTTACGGTGCAGACAAAAATATTCTGAACATCTCTCGGCACAATGTAATCTCTGCCCTCGGCAAATGCAACAGCCTTTGCCATATCGCTGAGCGACAGAGTTGCTCTGGGGCTTGCACCTCTCGAAATCAGCGGATGCTTTCTTGTTGCCGAAATGAGTGACACAATATATCCTGCCATATCGTCGCTGACAAAAACATTCTGAACCTCCGACTGCATTTCAAAAAATTCATTCTTGGACACAATGCAGTTTACGGAGTCAAGGGGATTTTTACCGCTTCTGTTAAGCAGCATTTTACATTCGGCGTTGCTGTCGGGATATCCCATTGAAAGCCTTACCGTGAATCGGTCAACCTGTGAATCAGGCAAAAGCTGTGTTCCAGACGCTCCTGTCGGGTTTTGCGTTGCAATAACAGAAAAAGGCTTTTCAAGCTTGAAAGTGCTGCCTTCAACAGTAACCTGCCGTTCTTCCATTGCCTCAAGCAAAGCTGCCTGAGTCCTGCTTGAAGTTCTGTTTAACTCGTCTGCAAGAAAAAGATTGCAGAACACAGCGCCTTTGTTGAAAGTGAATTTTCCTGTATCCTTGTTATAGACCGCAAAGCCCGTGATATCTGACGGTAAAGTGTCGGGAGTGAACTGTACTCTGCCGTATTCAAGATCGAGCGCCTTTGAAAACGCAACCGCCATTGTTGTTTTTCCCACACCCGGAATATCCTCAATAAGAATGTTTCCTCCTGTGAGCAACGCAAGCAGAGTGGTGACAACCGCCCTGTCTTTACCGTTTATTACCTTTTTTACCTCATTGGTTATAAGTTGAAATTTATTCATTATTTGTTCCTTTGTGTTAAAATTGTTGTTATATTTTTTATACAATAATTGAGTCTGAGCAACGCTCTCTGTTTAAATTATATTTGATTTGTTTTTTTATTGCAAGTCTTTTTCGTAAAATACAGACGAACCTCAGATGTGAAAATATGTTTTTAGGTTATGCAGAATATATGCAAAAAACGGCAGTCCGTAAAGAACTGCCGCCTAAAAAAATAAATTGACAAATAAGAATTAAACTGTTAGAATAAGACCGTGATACCTGCATTAAACGGTAGGCGGTTTCTCCTCACAAGAGGAGGTGATAACCATGACAATTTCCGATGTATGTTTACTCGGCACTTTAATCGTCAGCGTTATCGCTCTTTGTTATCAAGTTTTCGGTAACAAAAAATGACTTCTTTTTAGTACATAGCAATATGTACACTTAAATAAAAAAAGAAACTAACCGCCCAAAATTCTCCCAACGGCGGTTAGCTTCTAACCAATACAGTGGAGAACCCGCTTATCGCAAGTATCTCCTTTACTATAATATTATACGACATAAAGAAAAATGTCAAGTACCTTTCGGATACCTGACATTTTTTATTCAACCGAAATTATCTTCCGAGAATTTCTTTTTTCTGCTCATGGTTTTCATCGTAGAGAAGACCGCAGACTGCCATTTTTCTTATGATATTTTTGACTGTCAGGTCAAGACCCGTGCTTTCGGAATAGTCAGCAGGATAGATAAAATCAACCCTGTCTTTCATCAGCAAATCTTCAACCTTACTGTCTTTTTGCTGATAAACGGCAATTGAATATCCGCCGTAGGCTTTCATCATTTTCATACACGGAACATCGGAAAGACCGTCGCCTATGTAAATCATATTGCAGAACGGAACTCGCTTGCTGTCCTCAGGCATTGAACGGTTGAGGTCAACATCATTTGCTACATCAAGAACACCCTTGTTGATTCTGTAAACGAACTGCGTTTTGTTGGTGTAGTTTACATCGGTTTTAGGCCATACGGCATTACCGTTTTCATCATAAAGAAACTCACACGCAAAAATGCTTTTGAAGTACTTGCTGATTTCTGTTCCCTCAATAATTTCTTTCATACCCGAAGAAATTACATAGTGTTCAACCTGCATTCCAAACTCTTTGCCAAAGTCGGAAATTCTCTTGAACCAATCCTTTACACCGTCAAAAAATTCGACATTCTTTCCCATTTCAATAAGGTCATTTCGCAAAAGCGGAATATTCTTTTCACGGGACATTCTCACCATCGCATACATATACGCAAGAATCGAATCCATATGCTCACGCTGACCAAGTTCATTTGAGTATTTCCAAAACTCTTCCTCGGTCATGTTAAGCCGTGGGATAAAGCTGTAATCCTGCATATCCTTTGTGCAAAGGGTACGGTCAAAGTCGTACATAATCGCTACAACAGGCATTTTCTCCATAATTTCTCCTTATCCGACTGTAGTCGGCTGCGTAATGCCCTCGGCAGATGTTGAAGCTGCCTGAGTTGTCGATTTCTCCTTGTACTGTGTAATCTTAACGCTTTTTATAACAATGTTTTTAACAGGAATACCGTCCTTGTCAACTTTTGCAGAAGCAATTTTGTCAACAACATCCATTCCGTCAATTACCTGTGCGAAAACTGTGTATCCTCTGTCAACGGCATTGTATGCACCGTCAAGGTAAGCATTACCGCCGTTTTCCTCATACAATTTCTTTACGCTATCCGGAACGCTGTCTGTGTCATAGCAGTTAGTGCCATTCTTTTCAATAAAGGCACTGAGCAGGTTTGAATCTTTGTAGTTTGCAAGCTGGGTTTTGATAGAATCCCATTGATTTGCAAGATGTTCCCAGCCGCCTTCATTCTTGTATGTTTCGGCAGTCTTCTGATTTATAAAAAACGCGCTTTCGTTTGTATCCGCACCTGTGTTTGACATTGCAACCGCACCTCTGATATTAAAGAGCTTGTCGCAAAATTCATCTTCAAAAACATCACCGTATGAACTTGTGCCGCAGTAACCGCCGTTAATCATAAAGTCTTTCGTTACCTTGCTGAAAAGCGAGTTGTTATACTTTCCTGCTTTTGCAAGGTTTACAAAGTTAGTAACAGCCTTTGGCGCTTGTTCAGGGAAAAGTCGCATTTTAATGTCACCGTATGAGGTGTGAACAACTGCAATTGTATCGCCGTCCTTTGGTATATCAAGCTGAAAACCGACAGGGTTTGAATCGTGAATAATGTTCGGAGTGATACCGAGGGTAGCAGTGTCTATGCCGATGCTTTCAAGATAATTCTGTGCGGTAGGTTCATCGGAAGTGCTGACAGCCGTAGTTGTCGGAACATGTTCATCGGGAGTTTGCGAGGTTTCAGGCTGTTTGTTATTGCAACCCGAAAATGCAAGTGCAGAAACGCACATAATTGATGCAACCGATACCGCACACAGCTTTTTGAGATTGTAAGTATTCATAGATTTGTTTCCTTCCTGTCAAGCTGAGGCGTTATGTTACATAACCTCGGCTCTTCTTTTTCGGATTTTATTCTAAAACACACATACCTATGATAGCATAAACGAAATAAAAATGCAAGTTTGCCGCTTTTTATGAAGGATAGTGCAGCAAATGCAATAAATTTTTTTGCAAAAAATTGCGTCTGTGTAATAAGACAGAAAACTTTTTCATATGATTTTTTGTAAACCTAAATATAACGGAGGCTTTAAAATGTCAGAATATTTACCCGAAGGAAAACTTATATCCGAACAGGAAAACATAAATATAATTCATTCTCTGAAATTGCTTGAAGAGGCAAAAAGCAGTGAAAAAATACTTGAGGCAAAGGCAATTGTTTGTGACAGCAGTCACAATCTTATTGTTGACCTTGCGGGCATCAAGGGCATAATTCCGAGGGAAGAGGGGGTAATCGGAATAAAAGACGGCTCGGTTCGTGACATTGCCGTAATTTCAAGAGTAAACCGTCCCATTTGTTTTGTGGTTACCGACATAACCGAAGCCCCGAACGGAGAACCTGTTGTTATGCTTTCAAGGGAAAAGGCTCAACGCAAGTGCCTTGACGCGTATATTTCAAAGTTAAGATGCGGCGATATTGTGCCTGCACGAGTAACTCATCTTGAAAGTTTTGGTGCATTTGCCGACATCGGCTGCGGAATTATTGCATTGATGCCGATTGATACAATTTCGGTTTCAAGAATTGAGCATCCCCGTGAGCGGTTTACTGTTGGGATGGATATTAAGGCTGTAATAAAATCAATTGAAAACGGCAGAATCAGCTTGAGTCATAAAGAGCTTCTCGGAACATGGGAGGAAAATGCCGAAAAGTTTTGTGCCGGAGAAACCGTGTCCGGAATTGTTCGCAGCGTTGAAAATTACGGTGCTTTTGTTGAGCTTTCACCAAACCTTGCAGGTCTTGCAGAAACCAAAGAGGGTGTTTGCGTGGGGGATCAGGTAAGTGTTTACATAAAAAGTATCATTCCCGAAAAAATGAAAATAAAGCTGATAATAATTGATGTTTTTGATTATAAATACAATCCAAAATCGCCCGAGTACTACTGCAACAGTAACCATATAGACCGCTTTGTTTACTCACCTGAAAATTGCAAAAAGCGGGTCGAAACAATATTTGAACCTTGAGTTGACAGAAGAACTCCCGAATGATATTATTTAGATATAAATCGAATTATTGTTCGGGAGGTAAAAAATGCAATTCACGGCAGCGGAAATGATTTTGCTTTTATTGTGTCTTATAACGCTTACAGTAAGTGTTGTTACATTGATAATAGTTCTAAAAAGGAAAAATAATAATACAGCCGAAAATGAACTTCGACAGATATTACTCAATCAGCAGAGTTTTGCACAGTCGCAAAATGACAGGGCGGTTCAGCTTGAACAAAGGCTTCACAGCTTTTCATCGGACAATGTTCAGAGCCTTGAAAATATCAGACGCTCGGTTGATGAAAAGCTTGAAAGTATAAGGAGGGAAAATTTCCGTCAGCTTGATGAAATGCGACAGACAGTTGACGAAAAACTGCAAAAAACACTTGAAGATAAGATGAACAAGTCGTTTTCACTTGTCAACGAAAGACTTGAACAGGTTTATAAGGGACTTGGTGAGATGCAAACGCTTGCAGTAGGTGTGGGCGATTTGAAAAAGGTTCTTTCAAATGTTAAAACAAGGGGAATACTCGGCGAAATTCAGCTTGGTGCAATTCTTTCCGAAATCCTTTCAAAGGAACAGTACGAGGAAAATATTGCTACAAAAAAAGGCTCAAAAAATGTTGTTGAGTTTGCAATCAAACTGCCCTCTGACGGTGACAGCACAGTGTATTTGCCGATTGACTCAAAGTTCCCCGGTGACACATATTCGGCTTTGCGTGATGCGGTCGAAAGCGGTGACAAACAGAGTATTGAATTGGCACAAAAAGCACTTGTTCAGCGTATAAAGAGCGAGGCAAAGGATATTCACGATAAGTACATTGATCCGCCAAATACAACGGAATTTGCAATTATGTTTCTTCCGTTTGAGGGGCTTTACAGTGAGGTTGTCAATATGGGACTTGTTGAAGTCCTTCAGCGTGAGTATAAGGTGAATATTGCAGGTCCGAGTACAATGGCGGCTCTGCTCAATTCGTTGCAGATGGGATTCAAAACCCTTGCCGTACAAAAGAGAAGTGCAGAGGTTTGGAAAATACTCGGCGGTGTAAAGACCGAATTCGACAAGTTCAATGATGTGCTTGTAATGACACAGCAAAGGCTTGATCAGGCAAACAAGGAACTTGACAAGCTTGTCGGAGTTCGTACCCGTCAAATTCAGCGTCAGCTTAAAGATGTTGAATCGGTCAGCCTGTCGGAACAGAATCTTTTTGAATAAGCAAAAAAATTAAGGCGAAACAGACACAAATCTGCTTCGCCTTTGTTGTTAATGTTGATTAACCTTTGTAGTCAATCCATTCGTCGTCAACCCATTCTTGCTTTGTATCGTTCCATCTTCTGTACTGGAGCTGTCCACGACTTCCACGACGCCATTTTCTTACTATAACATCAGCTCTTGGCTGAATAGCAGTTGTATCAGCACCGCTCTCCAAAGCTGAACTGTCAGGAGTTGCAACTTCAACAATTGCAACGCTGTCGGGGGTTGAATCTGTTTCTGCTGCACTTGCAACCATAACGGTTCCTTGTGCGATAATTGCTGTCATAATAAATGCTGTAAAAATTTTTGCGGCTTTCTTTTTCATCTGTCATTTCTCCTTTAATACAAGACAGTAACTATATTCGCCGTTCTCAACTTGCTCATAGGGGATAATAATAGAATTGTCGTCTGTATAGACAATGCCTTTCTTTTCATCGTAAGGCTCAAAAATAAGGTGAGTGGTTTTGTCTTTTTCAACATAAATATACATATTTGTTTCGTCATATACTTCGACATTATCGTTGTATTCACCCGATTCAATGAGATCGGCTACACAATCCTCGTATGTAGTATCCCACCCCGGAACAATCAAAACACAGTATGACGCAAAGAATATCCCAATGGAAAGCAAAATCGCAAAAGCTGTAATAAAAGTATTTTTGATTGTCTGCTTTTTGTTTGGATACAGAATCATTTCCATTCTGTGTATATTCTTTTTGTTCTTTTCAATTGATGCAAAGTTCATTCCGATAAGAGCACTTTTTAGGTTGCACTCATTTTGCTTATCTGAATTCTCTTCTTCATAGCACTTTTTCAGTTCGGTAACAAGTACCTGACCGTAGTTGCACCGTTCATAATCGTCAAGTGCTTTTGTAACACGCTTGTCGCATCTGAGTTCAAGACAAAACGAAAGGTCTTTTTTTAACAAATACACCAGCGGATTCCACCAGAAAATTCCGCAATAAATTTCAGTCAGCAGTTTTATCCATATATCTTTGTTTTTGATATGACAACATTCATGCGTCGCAATAAAATTAAACTCTTCATTCGTAAAAGTTTGGTTTGAAAAAAGAACAACAGGCTTAAAAAATCCGTATGTAACAGGAGATGAGATTGAATCTGAAATCCTGAGTTTAACCATGGATTTTATTTTGCATTGTTTTGCAACAGCGTCAAGCTGAGCCTGTAATTCAGGTTTTGGTTCAATAACCGTTTTCTTCAGAATTTTTATTGCTTTGTGATACTTGTATATCGCCCGAATAATAAGGATTACACTTACCGCAATCCATATTGTGAAAATCAGGTTGAGCCATGTAAACTCTGGCACAAAGAAATTTTTTTTGTCAGGCGTTAATGCGTCAATTACTACAGGATAAAAACTATAATCTGAAATTGTATTTGTAAACCCAAATTCAAACGGCAGAGCCATTCTTGCAAATGTTACAGCATACAATCCCAAAATCGTATAAAGACCGCAGTAATTACAAAAGGCAATCTTTTTTCTGAAAAAGTAAAGCAGCACTATAAAAATGCTGCTTATTGCAATAGAAAACAAGAATGAATAAAAACTTATTTGCATAAATTATTTGCCGAGTTCTTCACGGCGCTTTTTAAGGAGAGCTTCAAGCTCATCAAAAACATCTGAGCTTTCGGTTCTCTCAATAAGCTCTGAGAAGAGAGTCGGAATATCGCTGTCGGCAAAATTCGGTCTGTCCGAAATCTGCTTGATTGCATAAGCGTCCTTTGTCATTGTAGGAACAAAAGTACGGGCATAGTTCTTAGTCATCTGCTTAACGCCGACAACCTTAATCATGTCCTTCTTGAGAAGAGAATTGATAAGAAGATTAATGTAACTCTTTTTCCATGTTTTGTTTACTGCCTTCTTAACAATTTCCGAGCTTGTGAGCGGCTCATCGAGGTCCCACAATAAGTACATAATTTCTTCTTCACTTTTAGTAAGCATGATATTTACCTCCAAAATTAAGTTTATAAATAATATTAAGCATTTAACTTGCCTTCATTATACTATTTGGTACAGAAAAAGTCAATAAAAATCTTAAAAAATTATGCGGTTCAGGACAAAATTAGCCAATTTTGCACATATTGTCAAAAAATGACTATAAAAATGCGGAAGGTTGTATATTATAAAAAGCATAATATTATGGTTTATTCACGAAAATCTTGAAAAAGCACAACAAGTCACCGCAAAAATTATTGCGACGACTTGTCTTTTGTTGAAAATATTCAATTAAGCTGTTTTTATTCCGAAATCTTTTTCTGTTCCTTTTTATCGTGGATAAATCTTGCAAGATACACTGCAGGGGTGTCGAGCAGACTTGTGAAAATGTAGATTACATAGCTTGAAAGGAAGATTGTAACAAGCGTTCCGAAATCATAAGTTCCCCAGAACGCAAAAGCGGTGAAGAGGGCTGTGTTCAAAATCTGACTGATAAGTGTTGAACCGTTGTTTCTCAGCCACAAAAATCTTCTCTTGTCGCCGAATTTCTTTTCAGTAAACTTCCACCACTTGTGGTAGAGCCAAACATCGAACAGCTGACTTATTGCGTAAACAGTGAGGGATGCAAAAATCATTCGTGGAGTGTTTGAGAACACTGCTTTGATTGACGGCATAATCGTGTCGTTCGGACTTGGATTGTAAAGCATCCAACTTTGTGAAAGCACAAGGAAAAATACCGATGAAAGTATTCCCGTGAGAACCGCTTTGTTGGCGGCTTTTTTGCCCTCGCATTCCGAAAGAATATCCGTGATAAGAAATGTTACCGCAAAAAGCACATTTCCGAGTGTCTGTTCCATTGAAAAAGCATTCACGAGGATTAAAGCCTCAATGTTTGCAAGGATTGTTGCTATGGCTGAAACGCAGTAAAGTCCTGCTTTGCCGAAAAGTGTATATCCTAAAAGTGCCATTCCGTAGATGAATACTACAGAAAATAGAAGCAAAAGTTCATTCATATCAATCACCTACTCCAAAATCCGTGTTGTTAATTAAAATATCCGCTCTCTCGTTATCCTTATATATAGGATAGACTTTCTGCATAAACTCATTTATAACGGATTTGTCGGGTTTGACATCTGTTGTGTTGTCACACATAATGTTCACGCAGATTCGTTCAAAATACTTTAATCCCAGCTCAATATCCTTTTGCATAGACTCGGCTGTCTGACCTTTAATTCCGAAAAGGAAATTAGCTTCGTCGAAATTTTCTGCAATAACAGCGGGACTGCTCTCTTTGATTCCTTTTTTCAGGACATTTTCTCTGAAATCGTAGTCAAAGGTTTCAAGACCGAGCTTCATTTTCAAATCAAAATCCGCAAAATCTTTTCTGAGCTGATTGATTTTGTTACGATAAAGGTAATGTGCCTCAAAATGAATGGTACTTATCTTTTTTTCTTTGCACACCTGTTTGATAAAATCAAGTGTTTTTTTGTCAAGCTCAAAAACCGAGCCTGAGTTAATGACCTCAAGGTCACCGAAAATTCCCGTAACTTTTTCAAGCACGGCTTTGTTAAGACGAAAGTTTTCGTCCTCATCACTGCACCTGTCGGCGTAGTAGTCGCAGAAGATGCATTTTTTGTAAACGCAGCCGCTTCCGCGCAGAAGAACAATCTCCCGACTGTTCTTTTCATTGATAATACTGTATCTCTCCATACTCTCTTTCCGGCACAAAAAAAGCACCCACACAAAAGAGGGTGCAAAAAGGGCGTAAAAAGTCCTGTGCCTTTCTCCTTAGTTTTGATAGAAGGAGCAGCCTATCGGCGTCCTTCTGGCAGGATGGTTACGAACTGCCACACAGTATGCTATCACAAATTCCGCTTTATGTCAACTGCAATTTATTATTGCATTATATATGTTTAAGAGGTATAATGAAAATTGAAAATCAAGTGCAAAGTAACTTCTTGAACAACCTTGCAGGCTTAAAATTCCATATGGGAAAATTAGCTAACATTGTCATAAATTCCCGAAAAAAACAGCCTATTTTCTTGTATTTTTTAGTTGACAAAGGGACAATCCTTTTGTATAATAATAAACAGCGTTTTAATATGTGTCTATGCTGTCAAGAGGTGCAGATATGCTTTTTGAGCTTAAATCCGTCTTTCAAAATGACGGTGAAGAAAAACAAGTTGAATATAACCTTGACTTGTCAGGTCTTGATGTTGACGGAGTTTATCCATTCAAAACTCCCGTTGTCGTGACTGCCAAAGCAACAAACAGAGCAAGCTTGATTACTCTTGTAATCAACGCACATTTTGATTACAGCCGTGACTGTGACCGTTGCGGTGAGCCTTATACAAGAGAGATGAATATGAGCTTTGAACACAGGCTTATTCAGACTCTTGCCGATGAGGAAAATGATGACTATATTGAAACACCTGATTTTACACTCGAGCTTGATGATGTTGTAATTTCTGACATTTTTCTTTCGCTCCCGTCAAAGAATCTTTGCAGGGACGATTGCAAAGGTCTGTGTCAGATTTGCGGACAAAACCTCAACAACGGTGAATGTTCCTGTGATAAGCGTCAAACGGATCCAAGACTTGAGATACTTAAACAGTTGATTGACTAAGATAAATTTTGTAAGGAGGTTTTTGTAATGGCAGTACCCAAGAACAAAACATCACACGCAAGAAAGAGCTCAAGACGTTCAACAGTATGGAAGATTAATGCTCCTGAACTTACTGCTTGTCCTAACTGCGGTGAATTGACAGCAGCTCATAAGGCTTGCACAAACTGTGGTATGTACAACGGCAGACAGGTTGTTGTAAAGAAAGACGAACAGTAATTTTTATTACAAACATTACGGGCGGCAGTTATCTGTTCGCCCTTTTGTTTTGCAAATTTTACCGTATATCCAAAAACAATTTGCAAACCTGTTGATTAAAAACGGTATTTTGTGTAGAATAAAAGTGTATGTAAAAATGTTTTGCGAGGTGAAGGTGTGGCTGTTAAAATTTTTGATGTCACAACCGGCAGTCATGCCGACAAAGCTGGGATAAAAAAAGGGGAAACCCTTCTTTCAATCAATTCAAACGAGATTGTAGATGTTCTTGATTACCGATTCTATCAGGTAAACCGCAAGCTTACTCTTGAGGTTGAGGACGAGGACAAAAATGTTCGTACCATAGAAATGACCAAGGGCGAATATGAGGAAATCGGTCTTGAGTTTGAAACCTATCTTATGGACAAACAGCATTCGTGCCGTAATAAGTGCATTTTCTGCTTTATTGACCAGCTTCCGAAGGGAATGCGTGAGTCGCTCTATTTTAAGGATGATGACAGCCGACTTTCGTTTTTGTTCGGCAACTATATCACGCTGACAAATATTACAGAGCATGAAATTGACCGAATTATAAAAATGCACATAAGCCCGATTAATGTGTCGGTTCACACAACAAACCCCGAGCTTCGTTGTAAGATGATGAATAACCGTTTTGCAGGCGATACATTAAAATATCTTAAACGCTTTGCAGACGCAGGAATAACGCTTAACTGTCAGATTGTTTCCTGTCCGGGAATCAATGACGGTGACGAGCTTGTCAGAACACTGACCGACCTCGAAGCCCTCGGTGTTAATATGACTGCGATTGTTCCTGTCGGACTTACGCGCTACCGTGAAAACCTTTATCCGCTTGTTCCTTATAATAAGGAAACTGCCGGACAGACAATTGATATAATTGAAAAAATGGGTGATGAGTGCGTCAAAAAGCACGGCAGACGAATTTTCTTCCCCGGTGATGAATTTTACCTCCTTGCCGAAAGAGAAATCCCGTCACCTGAATTTTATGAGGACTTTTCCGCTCTTGAGGACGGAATCGGTATGATTGCGTATCTGACCGATGATGTCGACTGGAAGCTTGAAGAGCTTGATGCAGACGAAAGCCTTTGCCATAAGGTAACAATTGCCTGCGGTGAGGGAGTGTTTCTGTACATGAAGCGGATTATGTCAATGATTAACGAAAAATTCCCGAATATAACTATAAATACAAGGGCGATTAAGAACAACTTTTTCGGCGGCGGAGTAAATGTGTCGGGACTTGTCACAGGCGGTGATCTTATTGATCAGCTCCGTGGCGATGACCTCGGCGACAGGCTTATTATCCCGTCATCAATGCTCCGTTTTGAAAACGATTTGTTTCTTGATGATGTTTCAACAGATGATGTTGAACGGGAACTCGGTGTAACTCTTGTTCCCGTCAATAACAATGGAAACGACCTTGTAGAGGCTGTAATTGCAGGAAAGGACTGATAAGATGAACAAACCCGTAATTGCCGTTGTCGGCAGACCAAATGTGGGAAAGTCAACGCTTTTCAATAAACTCATCGGTCAGAGATTGTCAATTGTTGATGATACTCCCGGTGTTACCCGTGACAGAATATACGGTGAGGTGGAATGGTGCGGAAAAACTGCCTTTATTGTTGACACAGGCGGTATTGAACCGAAATCAGATGATATTATTCTTGTGCAGATGCGCCGTCAGGCTCAGCTTGCAATCGACACGGCTAATGTTATTATTCTTGTAACAGACTGCAAGTCGGGTATGGTTGCAACGGATATGGATGTTGCGCAGATGCTCCAGAAGTCGGGCAAGCCCGTTGTGCTTTGTGTAAACAAGTGCGACACACTCGGCGAACCGTCACCTGAATTCTATGAGTTTTATAATCTTGGTTTAGGCGATCCTATCGAGGTTTCAGCCGTTCACGGTTACGGTACGGGCGACCTTTTGGACAAGGCTTTTTCAAGCTTTGATTATGATGAAAATGCGGAAGATGACGGCACAATTATCAATGTTGCGGTAATCGGCAAGCCGAACGCAGGCAAGTCATCTCTTGTAAACAAAATCACAAACGAGGAACGCTGTATTGTGTCTGATATAGCAGGCACAACCCGTGACACAATCGACACGCTTGTTGAAAACAAGTACGGAAAGTTTAACTTTACCGATACCGCAGGACTTCGCCGTCAGAGCAAAATCTATGATAATATCGAAAAATACAGTATTATCCGTGCAAAAATGGCTATTGAACGCAGTGATGTGTGCGTTATTATGATTGACGCGACAGAGGGCGTTACAGAACAGGATACCAAGGTTGCAGGTCTTGCACATGAGGCAGGCAGAGCGTGTATAATTGCCGTGAACAAGTGGGACGCTCTCGAAAAGAATGATAAAACAATGCAGGAGTTCCGCAAAAAGCTTGATGCAGATTTTGCGTTTATGTCATATGCGCCAAAGGTATTCATTTCCGCAAAAACAGGTATGCGTATCGACAGGCTGTTTGAATATATCATAAGCTGTAATGACAGCGCAAACCGCAGAATCAGAACAGGTATGCTCAACGAACTTCTTGCACAGGCAACAACAAGAGTTCAGCCGCCGTCGGACAAGGGCAAGCGACTTAAAATTTTCTATATGACTCAGGCTTCCGTAAAACCGCCGACATTCGTTTTCTTCTGCAACAATGCACAGCTTTTCCACTTCTCATATCAGCGTTATCTTGAAAACAGAATCCGTGAGGCTTTTGCTCTTGAGGGTACGCCGATCAAAATTGTGGTAAGAGAGAGAGGAGAAAAGTAATGGAGCATATTTCGGCAATTTTAGCAAACTGCTGGTGGATGATTCTGCTTTCGGCATTGATTGCGTATCTTCTCGGCAGTATCAACACGGCTGTTCTTGTCACAGGCATTGTGACAAAGGGCAAAAAGGATATCCGTCAAATGGGCAGCGGCAATGCAGGCTTTACAAATGTACTGCGCAGTGTCGGTAAAGTACCGGCAATCATCACCATTGTGTGTGACGCACTGAAGTGTATTATCGCCGTGCTTATCGGAGGGTTCATCTTCTCGTTTGCATCGGTTGCATTTCAGGGTGAAAGCCCTGTTTTTATAAACGAGCTTATCAACTGCGGAAAATATGTTGCAGGTATTTTCTGTATTCTCGGACATTCATACCCCGTGTATTTTCACTTTAAGGGCGGTAAGGGTGTTGTAACCGCCGCCGCTCTTATGCTGACAGAGGATTGGCGTGTATTCATCGCAATTATTGTAACTTTTCTAATTATCTTCCTCTGCTCAAAAATTATATCACTTGCAAGTGTTCTCTGTGCGATTCTCTATGCGCCTTACACCTTTGCAATGACATTTATCTTTGACTTTATAATTTACAAGGATTATTCTCTTACATATGTAATCTTCTCAACTGCGGCGGCTCTTTTAATCGGCATTTTCGTTCTTGTAAAGCACAAAGAAAACATCAAAAGACTTCTTAAAGGTGAAGAAAAGAAAATTACAGCCAAAAAATGACGGCAGTATTGACCGCAGAATAATTTGGTTGTAAAATATCCTTGGAAAGAAATTTAATGATATTTCCTGTACGGAAAATAAATTATATTGAGAGGTTGAATTAAAATGTCAGATTGTATTTTCTGCAAAATCGTTGACGGCTCAATTCCGTCAAAAAAAGTTTATGAAGACGAAAAAATTCTCGCTTTCTATGATCTTGAACCACAGGCTCCCGTTCATGTACTTGTAATTCCAAAGGAACACATCTGCTGTGAAGATGCAGTTAATGAAGAAAATGTCGGCAATATTGCTCACATTTTCACTAAAATTCCCGAAATCACAAAATCACTCGGACTTACAAACGGTTACCGTATTGTAAATAACTGCGGTGAGGACGGCTGTCAGAGCGTAAAGCATATGCATTTCCACATCCTCGGCGGCAAAAAGCTCAACGGCACAATGGCATAAGAAGGGACTGCAATAATGGATACATATAAGATTAATATTGAAGGACTTGACAGAGAACTCAGAAAATTCCCTGTAAACGATAAGCTTGATATTGCCGCATTTATTATGTTTGGTGACATTGAGATGACAGAGGTTGCCGCAAGAGAACTCCTCAAGCGTGTTCCCGAACACGATGTTGTTGTGACTGCCGAAGCAAAGGGTATTCCGCTTTGCTATGAAATGGCTCGTCAGGGCTGCAGAAACTATGTTGTCGCAAGAAAAAGCGTTAAGGTTTATATGGGCAATCCTATCGGAGTGACCGTTAATTCAATCACAACAAAAAACGAACAGAAACTCTACCTCGGCGAAGATGATGTAAATCTTCTCAACGGCAAGAGAGTTCTTCTTGTTGATGATGTAATTTCAACAGGCGAAAGTCTTCACGCTCTTGAAACGCTCGTCGAAAAAACAGGCGCAAATATCGTTGGCAGGGCATCAGTCCTTGCCGAAGGTGACGCTAAGGACAGAGATGACATTATATTCCTCAGCGAACTTCCGCTTTTCTTTAAGTAATACTGAGTAATTATAAAATCAAATTTAAACAGCTGTTGAAGTGTGCAGATCATACCGTCCGCATATTTTGACGGCTGTTTTCTTTTTTATACCATAGATATAAAGTGTAAAAATTAAAGTGTAGAAATTGTTCAATTTATAAATAATTGAATAGAAACAGTGGTGAATAGATAATTTAATCAGAAGAGATAACAGCAAAATTAACAAAAATAAAAATATTTTTAAAAAATAATATTTATATTGACAAGTGAAATTCTACATGATATTATAAAAATACCAAAAACGATATACTTGATATGATGAAAATGGACTAATTGTTTTTTGTAGATAAAAATAACCAAATAAATAATAAAAGGAGATGCCATTATGAAAAAAGTATGTTTATGCCTTGCTTTTGTGTTGGCAGCGGTATGTATTCTATGTTCTTGCTCTGATTTACCTGCACCAAGTACCTCTGAAACCGTGAATCCTTCCGTAGATGTTACTTTGAAAAAGTGGGAAGATTGCGGAGCGAGTATTGATAAAGCGGAAGAAATTTCCGGAATTAAGTTTGGCGAAAGTTTGAAAAATATTGTAAGTGTAAGAGCTATTCCATACACGGCGATTGAAGTGGTTTGTTCGTTAGATAAATCTGCCTCTGACAATACTGTGACCTTGCGTAAGGCTGTCAGCTATGCTGTAAAAAATAGTGAAAATCTCAGCGGAGTCAATACAAACGGACTTTCCCCCACAATGGCGACTTTTGAAATTAAGGGTGCGAATTTTGTAAATGAAAAAGGTAAAACTGTAGTAGGAGAATATAATGATAACAATTATAAATATTCTTTTTATTGCAAAAAAGGATTGAATGGTAACCGAGTGTATAATTATATTAAAAAAATGATTACTGAATAAGGATTGATTTTTATGAAACGGCTGTTTGGACTTATAGGATTTACTTTCCTGTTTGTTCTTTCAGCCGTTTTTTATTCGGATTTTAATGAAATTGTCTTTGCAATAATCGGCTCATTGGGATTGCTTTCCGTTGCTGTCGGTATATTTTTAATTGTTTCAAAGAAAAATAAATCATTCGGTAAGTCGCTGTGCGTATTTGCTTTTGCCGTAATATATTCTGCGGGCAATATAATCGGCTATTCCGAATATATTAACAACACGGTTATAAATAATTATTCTAATAAAGAAATTACAGCAAGCGGATATATCTGTGATGAAATCATTACCACCGATTCATCATGCAGTTTCGTAATCAAAACCGACAAAATCAACGGTCAGCCGTCAGATGCGAAAATTCAAATTATTTCATATACAAATGTTGATGCAGAGCCCTTTGAAAAGGTCAACTTCACGGCTCATACATACAAGAATAATGTAAACTCACAGATCAGTCACGGAATTTTTCTGAAAGCATATTCCTATGACGGCTTCAAAATTGATGCGACAGGAGAGAAGACAACAACTTTTTATTCATTTGCGGTTTCAATAAGACGGGCAATGAAAAATTCCCTTGATATGCTGTTGCCGGAGGATTATTCAACGCTCTGTCGTGCCGTTCTTTTGGGCGAGAAAACAGCTCTTGATTCAAGCGTTAAAGATGATTTTTCATTGACAGGCACTTCGTTTTTGATAGTGGTTTCGGGAATGCACCTTGTTATAATCGCTTTGTTTGTATTATTCTTCATAAGAAAAATCACAAGAAACAGATTCATAATAACAGGCTTTACCACATTTACGGTTATTGCTTTTATGGCTGTAACGGGCTTTGCACATTCGGTTGTCCGTGCAGGCGTTATGATGATAATTGTGTCGCTTGCATCGTCAAATCTCAGAATAGCCGATTCGCTGAATAATCTTGGTTTTGCCGCAATTGTTCTGACAGTCTTCAACCCATATGCGGTAGCAGATATCGGAATGCTGCTCTCATTTGGGGCAACAGCAGGCATAATTCTGTGGTCAAGACCGATTGAACGCTCTGTGCTGAGATTCTTTCACTACCAAAACGAGCGTAAGGACGGTTTTGTCGGAACGATTGTCTATTACATCAAAAATTTCTTTAAAATTTGCGTAAATATGCTCTCAGTTTCAGTATCTGCATTTCTGTGGATTTTGCCGATAACCGCCGTTGCGTTCAACAGAATTTCCCCGACAGTCATACTTGTTTCTCTGTTATGTGAACCGTTTGTTTCGGCAATTTTGGTGTGTTCTCTGTTGTGTTCGGTACTTTTTATTTGCCCGTTCATATCATTTTTTGCATACCCGTTTGGACTCGTTTCGGGATTATGTTCAAAGGCAATTTTGTGGTTGGTGTCAACTTTTTCACAACTCCCATTCAGCACAATTAAAACCCATTCGCTCTATTGGTTTGTGTGGATAGGTGTCAGCGTACTTCTCACAATCGGCGGATTGTTTGTAATAAATCGAAAATTCTATGTCAGAATTTCTGTTTTGGTATCAATTTCAGTCCTCGTAATCGGAGCGTCACTTAATGTGCTTTTGACAGCCGATAATGCAGAGATGAAAATTTTCAGTGTTGGCAACGGTGTTTTTGCAACCGTCAACTGTCCCGAAAACACTTCCGTAATTTCCTGCGGCGGAGGTAAATCATATGCAGACGATGTAACAACTGATTTAGCTGAATACTATTCTGCTATTGATTATCTCATAATTCTAAATCAGAATAATAAATATTCCGCTCTCGAACCTTTCACGGTCACAAAATTTGACTTGAATAATATTTTGGTATATGATAGTGACATTGAAAAGCAAAAGCTTTTAAATGCTTTTGACGGTAACAGCCGACAGACTTTCGGCGGAAACCGGCGTTTTACGCTGAATCTTTCCGATACGGTGACGGATGAGGTAATCTGCGAAGATAACACAATGTTCCAGTATATAAAAGGGAAGAGTGCGACAGTTTTGTTCGTTCCGACAGATGCAGATATTGCAAATTTGCCAGAGAACTACCGCAATCCCGACTATTTGCTGATTGATTCCGTACCTGAAAATGCCGACTTAATTTCCTGCAAAGCCGTGATATTTTCGGGAACTGAAAAGCAGCTTCAAAAGCGTTATGATTCTATAAAAGAAATCAGCCATACAGTTATTTCAACCGCCGACGGCAGTATAACGGTAAATTTGAACGGAGGATAAAATGCCACGCATTACAGAAGCAGACCTGAAAAAACAAATCAAGAACAAAAGTTTTTCGCCTGTCTATCTCATTTACGGCACTGAGCAGATGTTTGTAAAAAGCTATACCCAAAAGCTTAGGGAAGCTGTTGCAGGCAAAAATCCCAATAATTTTAACTGTCAAACTTTCAGCGGTGACATTAACCTTTCCGAGCTGGCAAGAGCACTTCAAAAAACGCCATTTATGGCAGAGAGAAACTGCGTTGTTGCAAGCGATATTTACTTTGATAATATGTTGAAAGATGACCTTGATACCTTTAAAGAATTGACAAACAAGGTTTGGAACGGCACTGTTTTCATCATTTCAATGCCGACTTATATTCCCTCAAAGAATAAAACTTCATTTAATGCACTTGTAAAGCGTGTTGAAAAAATAGGCAGTGTGTGCTGTTTTGAAAAAATCAATTCTCAGATTATTGAAAAATATGTTGCAAAATGGGCAAATGAAAACGGCAAGCTGATTTCACACCTGAATACCACAAGGATAATTTCCAATGTAGGCGAGGATTTAAATCTTCTGAAAAACGAGGTCAACAAAATTGCCGCATATGCAAAGGGTGAGGAAATTACCGACCGTGACATCGAACTTTTGTCAACCGTAAACCTTGAAACGAGAACCTATGATATGGCTGACGATGTTATCAACGGCAGAGGTGACAGAGCTTTTAAAAAGCTCGATATACTTTTCTGTCAGCGTGAAGAGCCGATCAACATTCTCTATGCACTTTCATCGGCTTATGTTGATGCGTACCGTATGCGTGTTGCCGATGAGTGCGGAGTAAGCAAAGAAACCGTTGCAAAGGATTTCGCCTACAAAAACCGTGCTTTTGTGCTGAACAGGGCGAGAACCTCCGTTTCAAGAACTTCAACCGAGGCACTTCGGAAAAGCCTTGATGTGCTTGTTGAAACCGATGAAAAGCTGAAATCCGTTTCTGTCAACCAAAGGTTTTTGATTGAACAGCTTATTTCCCGTTTGCTTTTGATTGCAAAGGAGGGCAGAGCTTGATGCTTAAAATCCGTGAGGCAGTCATAGTTGAGGGCAGATATGACAAAATAAAGCTTTCATCAATTGTTGACGCTCCCATAATTGAAACCAACGGTTTCCGTGTTTTTTCCGACAAAGAAAAACAGTCGCTTATCCGCAAAATTGCCGAAACAAGGGGAATACTCATAATGACAGACAGCGACGGTGCAGGCTTTGTAATAAGAAATTTTCTCAAAGGCTCGGTCGATAATTCAAAAATTAAAAATTGCTATATTCCGCAAATCAAGGGCAAGGAAAAACGCAAGGCAAAAGGCGGTAAAGAGGGACTTTTAGGCGTTGAGGGCGTCAGCGATGAGGTTATAATAAATGCAATCCGTAAAAGCGGTGCCGAGATAATCGGCAAAGAAAATAATATTCCCGAAAGGAAAATTACTAAAGCCGACCTCTTTGTCCTCGGACTTACGGGAACTGAAAATTCAGAAATCAACCGTAAAAAAATTCTTAAAAAACTCGGTCTGCCGTCATATCTTTCAACAAACGCATTTTTGACCGCAATCAACTGCCTTTATTCCTTTGAAGAACTAAAAAGTATGCTGTGATAAAATAAAAATTACATAAGCTAAATAAATCACCTGTTTCCGTGAAAACTAAAACAGGTGATTTCTTATGAAAAAAAGTTTACGGCTGCGTAACGATTGTATTCTCTTTTCAATCGGCGGAGCGGGGTACGCTCTGCTTGAAATGTTATGGCGGAGAAAAACTCATTGGTCAATGGCTGTCACGGGCGGAACTGCGTTTGTGTCGCTTTTCAGGTTTTACAAGCATTTTTCAAAAATGAATATGCTGCAAAAATGTATTTCGGGCAGTGCGATAATTACCGCACTCGAATACTGTTGCGGCTGCGTTGTCAATCTGAAATTCAAGCTTAATGTGTGGGATTATTCCAATTGCCGACTTAATTTTAAAGGGCAGATTTGTCCGTTTTACAGCACCTTGTGGGCTTTTCTTTGTATTCCTGTCAGCGCATTATGCACTTCTCTCTGCAAAAAAATACAGTAAAAAAACAGGAGCGGTAAGTAAAAATACTGCTCCTGTTATGTTTTATTTATTCAGACTTTTTGTTCTCGCTTTTTTCATCGGATTCGTTTTCTTCGGAAGTATCGTTTTTCTTGACAACAACCCTCAAAATACGCTGATCCTTAACTTCCATAACGGTAAACTTAAAGCCGTCTGCCTCAATGTTGTCACGCTTGTGGGGAATAGTTCCAGCGTGTTCAAGAATATATCCGCCAACCGTAACGCTGTCGCATTCAAGACTGTCCTCATCCATATCAAACAGACCAAGCATATCTTCAAGCTCCATATCACCGTTTACAAGGAACTCGCCCTTGCCGATTTTGTAGTAGTTATGCTCAATTTCCTCGTCCTCGTCCCATATTTCGCCGACAATTTCTTCGAGCAAATCCTCCATTGTAACAATACCGAGTGTTCCGCCGTATTCATCCGTAACAACCGCAAGATGAATTTTTGTGCGTTTGAATGCGTTCAAAATTTTTGAAAGCTGTTGTGTTTTAAACACAAAGTAAGGCGGCTGCATAAGCTCCTTAACATCGGGAGCTTTGCCGTCTGCAAGTCGTTCAAGATAATCTCTTGTGTGAAGAATACCGACAACATGGTCAACCGTGCCTTCATACACGGGGATTCGTGAATAACGGTTTTCAATGATGATATCCTTGATTTTTTCAGGTGAATCATCAATGCTTATGAAAGTAATATCAACTCTCGGTGTGAGAATTTCCTCAGCAGTAGTTTCGTCAAAGTCAAGTGCGGAGCGAACCATTTCGCTTTCACTCTCTTCAAGAACGCCTTCTTCCTCGATGCTCTCAACAATGTATTTAAGCTCGTTTTCGGTAACTGACGGAGCGTCGCCGCTGTTGCCTGCAATTTTTAACGCAATCATCTTGAATCGTGTAAAAATCCACACAAGCGGTGTAAGAATTACCATAAGTCCTCTGAGCAATCCCGATGTTTTAAGGGAAAAGGCGTCGCAATGTTCCTTTGCAAGACACTTCGGCACAATCTCGCCGAATGTCAGCACAAGAAAGGTTGTTGCACCGGTTGCGATTGCCGAGCCTGCGTCACCGAAAAGATTCATACACAGCACGGTGGCAATTGAAGAACAACTCAGGTTTACAACATTGTTGCAGATGAGAATTGTTGTAAGGGCGTTGTCGAAATGCTCGATTATGTAGAGCGCTGTTGCCGCTTTTTTATTGCCGTCATCTTTGTATCGCTGAATACGCACCTTGTTTACAAACGAAAATGCCGTTTCAATTGCCGAAAAGAATGCCGAAAGCACAATAAGAACTAAAATGACAACACCCATAATTATGTCAGATGTCAACTAAATATCACTCCATAACAACTTCCGACAGGTTCTGTCGGAATAATATTTATTCTATACTACAATAATTCTTTAAAATAATTATTACTTATTAGAAATAAAGAAATAAAATTATTGAAATAACTTCGCTTAAATGCTATAATAAAAAGGTAATGTGCCGTGAATATCATAATTTGATGTGCGGCATACATTTTGTGTGCAATTTCGGAGAAACTATTCTCGGAGGTGCATACAATGCCACAAAAATCAAAATCTTCAAAAACCTCATCCAAAAAGGGAAATTTCGTAAAAAATCCCGCTTCAGATGACGATCCGCAAAAGCTTGCAAACGACAGCCCTATAAGCGAAGAACACACAGACCAGATTGACGAAACAGGTTCGGTTCTCACAACTCACAAGGACTGCGTTTTTCATTGTCTGACAATTATCGGTCAAATTGAAGGTCATTACATTCTTTCACAGCAGAACAAAACAACGAAATATGAGCATGTTATTCCTCTGCTTGTTTCGGTTGAGGAGGACGAAAGAATTGACGGTCTTCTTGTGCTGATTAACACGGTTGGGGGAGATGTTGAGGCAGGTCTTGCAATTGCCGAAGTGATTTCGGGAATGAAAAAGCCGACTGTTTCCATCGTACTCGGCGGAGGTCATTCAATAGGAATTCCGCTTGCTGTTGCGGCAGATAAGAGCTTTATTGCAAAAAGTGCCTCAATGACGGTTCACCCCGTCAGGTCAACAGGACTCACACTCGGAGTTCCTCAGACTTTTGAATATTTTCAGCGTATGCAGGACAGAATCACAACCTTTGTTGCCGAAAATTCCAACATCACAAAAGACCGTTACAATCAGCTTGTGCTCAATACAGGCGAGCTTGTAATGGATATCGGAACTATTCTTGAGGGGGAAGAGGCTGTTGAGGAGGGTTTGATTGATGAGGTCGGAACTGTTTCCGATGCAATTGACGCTCTTTATGATTTGATAAAAGAAAGCAAGAGCAAGTCAAAGCCTAAAAAATCCCGCTCAAAAAAGCAGGAAAAATGATTTCGGGCAAAATGCCCGAATACATATATATCGTAACCTTTTTCTGATTTGTGCAAAATATGAAAGTATGCCAACTTATTCCGTTTTTAATCGTACAAACAATGAAGAAGGTCTATCAGATTTAATTTTTGGAGGAATACATATCATGTCAATTTTAGATGCCATTATTCAGGGCATAGTTCAGGGACTTACCGAATTTTTGCCTGTATCAAGCAGTGGTCACCTTGCAATTACACAGCATATTCTCGGTGTAGGCACAGGCGACAGCAATCTTTTCTTTAATGTAATGCTTCATGTCGGCACACTTGTTGCCGTTATTGCATTCTATCACAAACTTGTGTGGGATCTTATCAAAGAATTTTTCCTTATGCTCAAGGATATTTTCACAGGCAAGTTTAAGTGGAGCAAAATGAACTACAACCGCAACCTTGTTGTAATGCTCATCATCGGTCTTATACCGCTGTTCTTGCTTTTTCTGCCAATCCCCGGAACAGATATGAAACTCAAAGACCTTGCAGACCGGCTTTCCGCAAGTCCTGTTCTTATAGTAACCGCTTGTTCGCTTATTCTCACAAGCGTACTTCTCACAATTGGCATTATCCGTAATCGCAAGAGCGTTGCGGCAAATCATAAACACCTTGCAACAAAGAGCAATGCCAAGGCTACAAGAGATAATTTTAATGTTGTCGATGCAATTCTTGTCGGTGTAACACAGGTTTGTGCCGCACTTCTTCCGGGCCTTTCACGCTCAGGTTCAACACTTGCAGTCGGTGAAATGAGAGGAATCTCAAAGCAAAAGGCTCTTGACTACACATTCGTACTCGGTATTCCGTCAATCCTTGCGGCGGCTCTTCTTGAGGGCGTGGATGCAATCAAGTCGCCTGACGGACTCAGTAATGTTGAGTTTCTTCCGCTGATTATCGGTATGGTAGTTTCCGCAGTAGTTGGCTACCTCGCAATCATTATTTTTAAGTGGTTCTTAAAATCCGACAAAATGGAGATTTTTGTAATCTATACAGCGGTTGTCGGTGTCGCATTTGTTGTAATTTCAATCATTGAAATTAGCACAGGTGTGAACCTTTTCACAGGTGCACCAATCGCATAAATTTTAATTGGAGTGATATTATTGGCAGCTAAGAAAAAAACAGCTGACAAAACTAAAAATACTACGGCAGGCAGAAAAAAGACCTCTTCAAAAACCTCATCAAAGGGTACAAAAACTGCAAGCCGAACCAAAGCATCCGCTGTTCCCAAAAGGAGCAGCGGACTTTCGCCGCGTGTAAGGGCAATTCTCTATGCCGCCGTTGCGGCTGTTTTTGTCTGCATAATTTTCATAAAAGGCTCAAATGTCTGGACTATGATACGCAGTTTCTTCTTCGGAGTTCTCGGATTCGGAATTTTCCTTGTCCCTGTAACGCTGTTTTACCTCTGCGTAATGACCGAAAAGGAAAAGCAGGTGGCACGATATAAGCTGAAACTTTTCCTTTGCGTTGTAATAATCCTGTTTATCGGTGCGTTAATTTACGCAGGAAGCGGTGCAAAATATTCTGATATGAATCTTTTTGCGTGTCTTGGCAATCTGTTCAAAGACGCTTCCGACACCACAAATTATATGACTTTCGGTTGCGGAATAATCGGCGGACTGCTCGGCTATCCGCTTGTTGTGCTCTTTGGCAGTACAGCCGCGCTTTTCACAAGTTTCGTTGCAACAGCCGCACTCATACTTATTGTCGCTAATATTTCAATCAAAGATATGACAGCGGCGGCATCAAGAACAGCCGTACATATCCGTGAAGCAGGTGAAGAGAGGGCGAGAGTTCGCAGAGAGCGCAGAGAAGAAAATCGTGAGAGAAAACTTGCCGAAAGAGGTAATATTGACATCGCTCTTGACGGTGAACCGAGAAAACGCTCGGGCAGTTTTATCGACATTCCGCTTGATGATAAGAAGTCAAAGACAAAGAAATCCAAACCCGAAGTCAACGGAATTGACACGGATATTGCGGATTCAAAAGAAGAAAATGCCGCAGACAAGGACTTGTCACAAGACCTTATCAACATAATCAACCGTGCAAGCAAGCCTATGGGCAAGAGTGCCGACAACACTGTTTCTGCAATTGCAGAGGATATCTCAAACGAAAAGTCAGTTTCAAAGGCTGAACCTAAACAGAATAAGCCTGACCCCGAAACCGAAAGCATTGCCAAAAAAGCACTTCTCAAAAGCAAAAAAGATGACAGCGAAGAAGCTGATGATGAAATCGCAGACCAGCTTGACAGGGCTGTTCGTTCCGATAATTCTCAAAGTGAAGAGAAAAAATATCAGTTCCCACCGATTCAGTTGCTCAAGCCGAAGCTAAATTCCGATGACGGCGACGCAATGGAAGAAATGCAGAATAATGCCAAAAAGCTCATCGATACTCTCACAAGTTTCGGTGTAAAAGCAAGCATTGTAAACATCTGCCGAGGTCCGTCGGTAACACGCTATGAGTTACAGCCTGCCCCCGGTGTTAAAATCAGCAAAATTACAAATCTTTCCGATGATATCGCACTCAGCCTTGCCGCAAACGGTGTTCGTATTGAAGCGCCTATTCCGGGTAAGGCGGCAGTCGGAATTGAAGTTCCGAACAAGGTTGTAAGCATGGTAACAATGCGTGAATTGATTGATTCGGACAAGTTCAGAAACAGCAAGAGCAAGCTCACAACCGTTCTCGGAAGAGATATCTCAGGTGAAATTGTTGTTACCGATCTTGCAAAAATGCCGCACTTGCTCATTGCAGGTACAACAGGTTCGGGTAAATCCGTGTGCGTAAACTCAATTCTTATGAGTATTCTCTACAAGGCAACTCCCGATGAAGTAAAGCTTTTGCTTATTGACCCGAAAATGGTTGAATTTTCAAAATACAAGGGTATTCCGCATTTGCTCATTCCCGTAGTATCCGATGCCAAAAAGGCGGCGGGTGCGCTTGCGTGGGCAGTAAACGAAATGCTCCAGAGATATAAAATTTTCTCCGAATACGATTGTAAGGATATTGATTCATATAATTCTCTTATCGAAAAAAATATGAATTATATGGAGAAAAATCCACCTGTTGTTAATGAAGAGGGAGAAGAGGTTCAGCCTGTTCTTGAAGTAAACGGACTTCCCGTTGCCAAAGAAAAAATGAGCCGTGTTGTAATTGCAATTGACGAGCTTGCCGATTTGATGATGGCGGCTCCGAGCGAGGTTGAGGACTCAATCTGCCGACTTGCTCAGATGGCTCGTGCCGCAGGTATGCACCTTATCCTTGCAACCCAAAGACCTACCGTTAATGTAATCACAGGTCTTATCAAGGCGAATGTACCGAGCCGTATTTCACTCAAGGTAAGTTCAAACACAGACTCCCGTACAATTCTTGATACAGGCGGCGGTGAAAAGCTCATCGGCCGAGGCGATATGCTGTTTTCGCCTGTAGGCGCTCCAAAGCCTATTCGTGTTCAGGGCTGCTATGCTTCCGATGAAGAAATCGAGGGTGTAACCCACTACATAAAGAAAGCATATTCGGCTCAGTATAATTCTGAAATCGAAGAAAAAATTAAAAGAATTGCTGCAGAAGAAATTGCTCAGGGCAAAAAATCGGGTGATTCAGATTCATCATCTGACGAAGGTCTTGATATTGACAGCAAAATGGAAGAGGCAATCAAGTGCGTAATTGAAGCAGGACAGGCATCAACCTCACTCTTGCAGAGAAGACTCAAGGTCGGCTACGCAAGAGCAGGCAGAATGATTGACGATATGGAACAAATGGGAGTTGTAGGCCCTCATCAGGGTTCAAAACCGAGAGATGTTCTCATGACCTACAACGAATGGCTCGAACGCAGAAATGCACTTGAAAACAGAGCCGATTAATAAATAAAGGAGGGTTCAATATGGCTTTTTTACCGATGAACGCAAAAGAAATGCGTGATCGAGGCTGGAACGAAGTCGATTTTATATATGTTTGCGGTGACAGCTATGTTGACCATCCGTCATTCGGTGCGGCAATAATCACGAGAGTTCTTGAGGATTGCGGTTACAAGACAGCATTCCTTGCACAACCTAATTGGAAAAACGATGATGATTTTACACAGTTCGGAAAACCAAGGCTCGGTTTTATGGTGTCGGCAGGCAACATTGACAGTATGGTTGCCCACTACACGGTTGCAAAGCGTAAAAGACATGATGATGCCTATACGGCAGGCGGTAAAAACGGCAGGCGTCCCGACAGAGCAGTCACAGTTTACTGCAACTTAATCAGAAAGCTATATCCCGATTCTCCCATTATAATCGGAGGTCTTGAGGCATCACTCAGAAGATTTGCCCATTATGATTATTGGAAAAATGAGGTAATGCCCTCAATTATTTTCGACAGCAAGGCAGATTTGCTTGTGTACGGAATGGGCGAGCTGCAGACAATTGAAATTGCAAAAAGACTTTCCGAAGGCTATCCTGTTGAATCGCTTTACGACATCAGAGGTGTTTGCTATAAAATTCGTACAGACGATTATGTGCCAAAGTCGGTTGTCGAACTTCCAAGCTACGAGCGTGTAAAAGAGGACAAGCGTGACTATGCAATTGCATCACGCAGGGAGCTTGAGGAGGCTGATGCAGTAAGGGGCAAAACCCTCATTCAAAGGCACGGAAAGTATATTCTTGTGCAGAATCCTCCGATGCAGCCGCTTGACACAAAACAGCTTGATTATGTCTATTCTCTGCCGTATGAGCGTTGGTATCCAAAGTGTTATGAAAGTCTCGGCGGCGTACCCGGTATCAACGAAGTACTGTTTTCAATCACACACAACCGTGGTTGTTTCGGTGCTTGTAATTTCTGCTCACTTGCTTTTCATCAGGGCAGAGCGGTAACCGTCAGAAGTGAAAAGAGTATTATTGAGGAGGCTGAAAGTTTTCTTGATAATCCACGATTCAAGGGCTACATAAGCGATGTCGGAGGACCTACCGCAAACTTCAGACTTCCGTCATGCGAAAAGCAGAAAAAGCTCGGACTTTGTAAAAACAGAAGATGTCTTGCACCGACACCTTGCCCGAATATGCAGGTGTCACACACGGAATATCTTGATATTCTGCGAAAGCTGAGAAATCTCAAGGGAATTAAAAAGGTGTTTATCCGCAGCGGAATCCGTTTTGATTACCTTATTGAAGATGAAAATGATGAGTTTTTCCGTGAACTTGTAAAGTACCACATCAGCGGTCAGCTGAGAGTTGCCCCCGAGCATTGTTCGGCGGCGGTTCTTGACAAAATGGGCAAGCCGCATATTGAAAGCTACAAGCGTTTTTGTAAGATGTTCTACGATTTTACGGGCAAGGAAAATAAAGACCAGTATGTCGTGCCGTATCTTATGAGCTCACACCCCGGTTCAACACTTTCGGATGCCGTAGAACTTGCACTTTTCTGCAAGCGTGAAAACATTCATCCAAAACAGGTTCAGGACTTCTATCCGACTCCGGGTACAATTTCAACGAGTATGTTCTATACGGAGCTTGATCCGTACACTCTCAAAGAGGTTTATGTTCCGAAGTCTGAAAATGAAAAGGCAATGCAAAGGGCGTTGCTGCAGTATTTCATTCCCGAAAACAAACCGCTTGTAATCAAAGCACTCATCAAAGCAGGCAGACGGGATTTAATCGGTAACGATAAAAAATGTCTTGTAACTCCGATGGCGGGACAAACACAGGGCGGTTATTCAAAACAGAACAACAACCGCAATTCGCAGAATCAGAAGGGAAGAGGCAAAAACGGCAAAGACAAGTTCGCAAAGTACAGACGAAAAAACAAAAAGAAATAAAATCTTTTTCATACTGAAAATATCGGTATGCGTACTTTTCATTGCCTGTGTACTGCTTGTTTCATTCGGAAAACCTCTCGGAATTCCCGATTGGAACGATGTCTATACATTTTTTGGGATTTCAGCCGATATGGAGTCCGATTTTTCCGTTTCATTTACAAATGTAGGTTCGGCTGATTGTACGCTGATTAAATGCGGAGATAAAAGTGTGCTGATTGACGGAGGAACAAATCTTGTGACCGATAAAATTACTGCCTATCTCAAACGCAGTTCGGTAACTCATCTTGATGCCGTAATCGTGTCACACCCCGACAGCGACCACATCGGTTCGTTGCCCGATATCATAGATGAATGCGGTACGGATGTTGTTTATTTCGGAAAATATTCCGACAACCACAAAACCCCAGAATACGAAAAGCTTGTTAATTCTATAAAAGAAAATAATATAAAAACCGTAATTCCCGTTTCAGACAAACCCGTTGAAATCGGAAATATGACCTTTAAATTTTATCAACCCGAAAGGGACTTCGGCAACACAAACGATAATTCGCTTGTAACAATGCTTGAATATGACGAAAAGCGATTTCTCTTTACAGGCGACATTTCGTCAAAAAGGGAAGAATCAATGGTTAATTCCGACAAAGAATTAAAATGCGATGTGCTCAAGGTTGCACACCACGGCAGTAAGTATTCTTCAAGTGAAGATTTTCTTGCAAAGGCAAGCCCCGAAACCGCTGTAATAAGCGTTTCGGCTGACGATACGGCACTTCCCGATTACTACATAACAGCCTTGCTTAACAGCGTGTGCAAAAATGTTTATCAGACAGACAGCGATAAAACCGTTATGATAACAATCGAAAACGGCGAGATTTGCACCAAAACTCATGCCTGAAAGGTTGACTATAAATTAAATAATGTTATAATATTATTGTTTAACTGACAAAAATCGAAAGGAATTTTTAAATATGGGAGTATATGAAGAACTCGTAGCCAGAGGACTTATCGCTCAGGTTACAGACGAAGAAGAAATCAGAGAGCTTGTAAACAGTGGTAAAGCCACATTCTATATCGGCTTTGACCCGACAGCCGACAGCCTCCATGTAGGTCACTTTATGGCTCTTTGCCTTATGAAAAGGCTTCAGATGGCAGGCAACAAGCCAATTGCACTCGTAGGCGGCGGCACGGGTATGATCGGTGATCCGTCAGGCAGAACAGATATGCGTCAGATGATGACAAAGGAAACAATTCAGCACAATGTTGATTGCTTTAAAAAGCAGATGAGCCGTTTTATCGACTTTTCAGAGGGCAAGGCTCTTCTTGTAAATAACGCAGACTGGCTTCTTGACCTTAACTATGTTGAACTTCTCCGTGATGTAGGCGCTTGTTTCAGCGTTAACAATATGCTTCGTGCAGAGTGCTACAAGCAGAGAATGGAAAAGGGACTCAGCTTCCTTGAATTTAACTATATGATTATGCAGTCATACGACTTCTATGCTCTCTATCAGAAGTACGGCTGTAATATGCAGTTCGGCGGTGATGACCAGTGGAGCAATATGCTCGGCGGTACAGAGCTTATCAGAAGAAAGCTCGGCAAGAACGCATATGCAATGACAATCAACCTTCTCCTCAACTCAGAGGGTAAGAAAATGGGTAAAACCCAGTCGGGTGCAGTATGGCTTTCAGCCGAAAAGACAAGCCCCTACGATTTCTACCAGTATTGGAGAAATGTTGATGACGGCGATGTAATCAAGTGCCTTAAAATGCTCACATTCCTTTCGCTTGAAGAAATTGATGAGCTTGCAAAGCTTGAGGGCAGTGAAATCAACAAAGCAAAAGAAATTCTTGCTCATGAGCTTACAGAGCTTGTTCACGGCAAAGATGAGGCTGACAAGGCTCAGGAGGCTGCAAGAGCAATCTTTGCCAACAAGACAAATACTGACAATATGCCTTCAACAACTCTTACAGAGGCTGATTTTGCAGACGGTGAAATCGGAATTCTTGACCTCATGAAGAAGTGCGGACTCATTCCTTCAAACGGTGAGGGCAGAAGACTTATTCAGCAGGGCGGTGTTTCTGTTGACGATGAAAAGGTAACAGATGTTTACGCAAAGGTTGCAAAGTCTGATTTTGAAAAAGGCTATGTTGTAATCAAAAAGGGTAAAAAGGTTTACCATAAGGCGATTCTTGGCTGATTTTGAAAATTAAATAGAGGGGATCAGGGCAAAATGAAAAGGTTTTTTTCGGAATTCAAGGAATTCATAATGCGTGGAAATGTGCTTGATCTCGCAGTCGGTGTTATCATCGGTGCGGCTTTTCAGGCAATCGTAACTTCTCTCACAAGCGACATCATTTCGCCGATTCTCGGTATCTTCGGCGGTGTCAACTTTGACCAGTTTCAGGTTACAATCAACGGTGCAACAATTATGTACGGTAAGTTTATCACAGCGGTAATCAACTTCCTGATTATGGCTTTCGTAATCTTCCTTATCGTAAAGCTTGTCAACAAGGTTATGTCACTCGGCAAAAAAACTGAACCCGAAGAAGCACCCGCAACAAAAAAGTGTCCGTTCTGTTTCAGTGATATTGATATCAAAGCCACAAAATGTCCCCATTGCACAGGCGATATCATCGACCTTACAGAAAAAACAGACGACAAAAAATAATATCGCTGTTACATAAACAGATATTACACAACTTAACAACCAACAAAAAAGCCACAGTAGAAAGTTAAAATCTACTGTGGCTTTTTAAATTGAAAATTACAATTGAATGTAACATTGTTACCGTCTGCACAATTATATATTAAAATACCAAAAACAAAAATACAATTCCGCAGAGGATTGCTATTGCTGCGCCGACTATGACATCACGCACATAATGCACTCCTGCACACACTCTTGACACGGAAATCATAACCGCAATGAAGAGGTATGCAATTCCTGCCCACACATTGAACCGCAAAATTGCCATTGCAATGATGAATGCGCTTGCGGTATGACGGCTCGGCATACTGTCGGGCTTGCTGTTCTTTGCAAAAACAGGCGCAACTCCGTACCGCACATACGGGCGTTCTTCTTTTATGATAATTCGCAGAAGTGTTATTCCCAAAAACACCCCCGCAGGCACGGTCAGCGACTTTAAAAACAAATCTTTTTGCCACAAAAATGTATATACAAGCAAAATCGGATAGCTTGCAAATATTATCAGCGGAAAAATTTTATATACGAATTTCAACACATTTTTTGCGGATTTGTTATTCTTGAAAAAATCGGTCAGTTTAATATATTGTTCACGGCTAATTTTCTACATCTCCCGGAGCTTTTTACACTCCAATTTTAACATAACAGTTACACTATTTCAACATTATATTTATCAAACCAGTAGTCAAGTTCGATTATATACGCAAGAATCTGCGGTGCTTTCATCAGCTGACCGTACCACGGATTTGTGATTTTATCGGGATTTTCAATGATATCTTCAATCCCTTTACTGTCAAGCAGTTCGTTTAGAATTGAACGCTTTTTAAGAATTTTTCTAACCCTTTTTACACACTCATTGAAGTAAATCGGATTGTGCGTTTTCGGGTACGGGCTTTTCTTTCGCCAGCAAATTTCTTCGGGCAGAATATCCTCAAAAGCCTTTCGTACAATTCCCTTTTCACGGTTTCCCCATGCCTTTAATTCCCACGGCATATTGTACGCATATTCAACAAGTCTGTAATCACAGAACGGCACTCTTACCTCAAGTCCGCTGAACATTGAGCATCTGTCTTTTCGCTCAAGCAGACATTGCATAAACCAGTAAAAATTCAGGTAGAACATCTCTCGCATTCGCCTGTCAAGGTCGGTGTCGCTTTTAAGCTTTGGGGCAAGGCTTATTGTGTCAAGATACCTTTGTCTGACATACTCCTCACCGTTTTTCAGCAAACCGTCCTTGAGAATGCTCCTGCGAATATCCTGACTTTTTGACCACGGAAAACAATCCTCAAAAAGTATTTCATGGTTGTGATACCACGGATATCCGCCGAAAAGTTCATCGGCACATTCTCCCGAAAGTGCAACGGTGTAGTTTTGCTTAATTTCTTTGCAGAAGAGCAAAAGTGATGAGTCAACATCAACATACCCGGGCAAATCCCTTGCCTGAACACTTTCATAAAGTGCGTCGCACACAAGCGTGTTGTCAAGGACAATTTCCCTGTGCTTTGTGTCGGCATTTTTTGACATCATCGAGATAAATTCGTAGTCGGGAGTAGGCTGAAAATTGCTCTTTTGAAAATATTTTTCATTGTCACGGTATTCAACCGAGTAGGTGTTGATTTTGCCGAGCTTATGCTCCTTATTGTACATTGATGCGGTCTTGACAATTATACTGCTATCAAGCCCTCCCGAAAGGAAAAAGCACAGCGGGACATCACTCACAAGCTGTCGCTGAATTGCATCAGTCAGCAGATATCTCGTCTTTTCAATGGTAGTAACTTCATTGTCGGTATGCTCTTTTGCCTCAACGGTATAGTATTTTTTTCGGCGAAGCTTTGAGTGCCTATACATTGCACATTCGCCCGGATTAAGCTCAAATACTCCCTTGAAAACTCCGAACGAAGGCGTTCTTGCAGGTCCTAAAAAGAAAATCTCGTTAAGTCCCTGTTCGTCAATTTGTGGCTTTACAACATTGCTTGCAAGCAACGCTTTTATTTCTGACGCAAACAGCAAGCCGCCGTTGTATTCGTAGTAAAACAGAGGCTTAACGCCGATTCTGTCTCTGCACAAAAACAGCGATTTGTCGCTTGTGTTGTAGATTGCAAAGGCGAAAATTCCGTTCAGCTTTTTGCAGCAGTCCGCACCGTATTTAATGTACGATTTCAGCACAACCTCCGTGTCGCTGTGACCTCTGAAATGAAAACCCGATGCTTTCAACTCTTCACGAAGCTCGGCTGTGTTATAGAGTTCGCCGTTATAGACAATTACATAAGTCGTGTCCTTGTGACGAACCGACATCGGCTGTTTGCCGTTTTCACGGTCAATTACAACAAGCCGCCTGTGCATAAGTGCCGCCCCTCGGTTAATGTACAAACCGTTTTCGTCAGGACCTCTCCTGTTAAGCGTTTCCGACATTTTGTTGAGCAAATCAATTCTTTCGCTCATATCCTGTGAGTGGTCAATCCATCCTGCTATTCCGCACATAAAGTAACCTCCGTCAATTTTGTTTGTAATTTTTGAGTGAATATAAAAAGCATAAAGCGGTAAAAAGCAAAGCCGCTCCCGAAAGGGCAGTTCCTCCGAAAAAACTGAAGTTTTCAACCGTTGATGTTGAAAAAACATCGGTTGTGACGGAGAAAAGTTTTATTCCTAAATGCGTAAGCAATGCGGTGATAAGCCCTTGCAAAATTCTGCAAAAGAAAAATAATATTTTATTAACCTTAATATTTCCAAGTGCCGAAAAAATTTGAAAATGTACACAAAGCCCGCCGAATCCTGCCGAAAATGCAACAACCTCAATCGGCAAATCTTTCGATACCGCAGTAACCGCACTGCAAACTTCCGTGAGTATCAAAAACGGTTTTTGAATATTTTCATCCGTAATGTGTGAGCAGAAAATCTCATTAAATGCCGAAAACAGCACCACAAATGCGCAGATTGCAAACATTCCCCTTGCACCGTCAAGAACAGACTTTACAAGTGCGTCACCTTTTTGTGGAGCACTTATTAATGTTTCTAAATTAGAATTATCATTAGATTTATTTCTGTAAACGAATTTTAGAGTAAATCCAAGCATAAAAACCGAAAAGCATTGGGCGGCAAATATAATAAACCCGACTTCAATGCTCGAATAAAGCTGTGTGCCGATAAAATTCACAAGAAATCCCGGTCCCGAACACACCAAAAACAGACTTGCCCGTTTACACTCACTTTCACTTGCCGCACCTTTTTTATAAAGCGAATTTACCGTCTTTGCACCAACGGGATAACCTCCGACAAGAGAGAGAATTATTGCCGATGCAAAGCAGCCTTCAAGTCCGAAAAGCGGTTTTGTCAGCCATGAAAGATGTCTGCCGATTTTTTCTGAAAGACCGCTTTCTGTAATATATGAGGCAAGCACCATAAAAGGGAAAAGTGACGGTACAAGCGTTGAAAGGCACAAGCCTATGCCGTTTTCAGCACCCTTTGAACATTCTTTAGAAAACAAAAGAGCCGTAATGCATAAAAGAAAAATTCCGATTGCTTTAAAAATATTCACCGCCTTTACGGCACTTTTACTCAGGTACATATTAATCACCAATTAATATATATGACGGCGGTTGCATAAAAATAAATGAGAAACGAAAACAGGGGAGATTTTTTTGCCAAAGAAAAAACGAATTGCCGATAAAAACGAAAGATTGCCTTCTCCGATGTTTGATATGGGAACAATGCCGTATATAGAGATGCTCGGAAACCGCAGAATAACCGTTGAGGGTTCAACGGGGATTTTGCTCTATGACAGCGAAAGCATAAAAATTAATACCTGCAAAACCGTAATTTCATTTTGCGGCAGAGGAATGACATTGAAATGCATTTCAAGCTCCTGCGTTGAAATTGAAGGCTTTGTAACCGATATCAACTTTCTTTCGTGAGGTGAAACTATGCTCCTTAAAATAATACGCTTTCTCAGAGGAAGTGTGGACTTTACCGCAAGCGGAAAATTTCCCGAAAGATTTATGAACATAACCGCAAAGAACGGTGTGAATCTCTGGAATCCCGTTCCGAAAAAGAACGCAATATCAGCCTCAATGTACCTTTCCGACTACAAAAAAATCAGAATGCTTGCACGCAAATCAAGGGTTAAAACAAGAGTAACCGCAAAACACGGACTGCCGTTTATTATTAACCGCTATAAGGCAAGGACAGGACTTTTTGCAGGTGCGGTATGTGGAATTATTCTCTGCATTTTTCTTTCAAATTTTATCTGGTCGGTCAAAATTTCAGGAACAGAGGAAATCAGCAATACATATCTTGAATCGTTGCTTGAAGATAACGGAATTTCTGTAGGTATGTGGAAAAACAATTCCGATGTTGACCAGATAGAACGCAATATTCAGAGAAAATGCGGTGATATCCGTTGGATGAGCATAAACATAACAGGCAGTCTTGTTACGGTTGAAGTAAAGGAAACCTACAAAAAGCCGAAGCTTGACACCTCAAAAAATCCTTGCAATGTAAAAGCGGTTAAGGACGGAGTCATAACACGGATTCAGGCATATAACGGCAGACCTGTTGTTACAAAGGGCAGCGGAGTTGTGAACGGTCAGCTTCTTGTCAGCGGTCTTGACGAAACCAAGCAGGGTGATATGCGTTATTTAAGAGCAGACGCAAAAGTCTTTGCCGATGTTTCAGAGCAGAGAACGCTTTCACTTCCTAAAAAAATAACTTACAGTACCGTTACCGATAATTATGTTGACAGGAAAAATTTCAGATTTTTATGGCTTGATTTTCCCTGTAACCTTGCCTTTGAAAACTATGACAATTTTGTAAGCACAGTTCACGGAGAAAATCTGTTTATAAATGATGTTGTTCTGCCGGTAGGACTTAAAATCAGAACCGACCGTGAACTTGCAACAACTGAAAACTCTGTAAGTAAAAACAAGGCTGAGGAGATTGCAAAGGCTGATTGTATTCTTTATGAGATTTTTACAAAGAATAAAAGCAAGGTTATTTCAAAACAAATTTCTGTTAAAGAAAATAAAGACGGCTACAGGGTGACAACAGGTTATATTTTTAACGAAAATATTGCAGAACAGGTTGATTTTGATGTGACAGAATAGAAAAGTTGTGTTATAATTAATCTGTATGTTTTGCTTTGAACGACTGAAATTTTGCAGTCGGACACAAACGGAGGGATAAGTTTGAGAATTTTATGTATTGGTGATGTCGTAGGCAGTATCGGTTGTGAATTTCTTCGCAACAATCTTCCCACGCTCAAAAAGGTGAAAGGCGTTGATTTTGTAATCTGCAACGGTGAAAATTCCGCTGACGGCAACGGACTGACTCCAGTATCTGCAAAGCACCTTTTTGACAGCGGAGTTGACGCAATTACACTCGGCAACCATTCTTTCCGCAGGAAAGAAGTTTATGACTGCCTCGACTCAAATCCCTTCATTGTCAGACCCGCCAATTTTCCCGAAAATTCAACACCCGGCAAAGGTATAATTAATGTTGACACAGGGCGAAGAATTGTGTCGATTATAAATATTATGGGTAATTCCTATATGGACAACAACCTTAATTGCGCCTTTGAATGTGTAGATAAAATGATTAAACAGGCTGAAAGCAAAATCATAATTGTTGATTTTCACGCAGAGGCAACGGGTGAAAAAAGGGCAATGGGTTATTACCTTGACGGCAGAGTTTCCGCAATGTTCGGAACACACACCCATGTGCAGACCTCGGATGCACAGGTTCTCCCGAAGGGAACCGGCTACATAACCGACACGGGAATGACGGGTACAATCCATTCTGTTCTCGGTGTAAAGAGCGAAATTATAATTGCAAAGCTGAAAAATAAGCTTCCGCAGCGTTTTGACCTTGCAAGCGGAGAATGCAAAATGGAATGTACGCTTTTTGATGTTGATGACAAAAGCGGAAGGTGCGTTTCAGCCGAGTCAATGCGTATTGAATAGGATTAAAGGGTAAATCGGAAATTGTTTCCAATTGTCAAAAAATATGAAACAATCCCGATTAAGTCGGCTTTTTTTGCAGATAATTAGTGTATTATACTATTGCAAAAAACAAGCTGATAATGTATAATGTTATAATGTGAATTATTGTAAAACTGCGTTTGTCGGTGTAAAATCGGCTTGTGCAGTTGATTAAGAAATGTACATTAAAAGGATGTGCCTAAATGATAAACGGACAAATTCTCAAACAGGCTGTTATTTCGGGTGCGAATAATATTTCAAACCAAAAAAACAGTATAAATGATCTTAATATTTTTCCTGTACCCGACGGAGACACAGGTACAAATATGTCAATGACAGTCAATGCGGCTGTTGCAGCGCTTGAAGATTTTGACGGCACCTGTGCAGGTGATGCCGCAGGTATCACAGCCTCTGCAATGCTCCGTGGAGCAAGAGGTAATTCGGGTGTTATCACTTCACTAATCTTCCGTGGCTTTGCCCAGGGACTTAAAGACATTGAAGAAATTGACGGCAAAAATCTTGCCGCAGCACTCGGAATCGGTGTTGATGCCGCTTACAAGGCTGTTATGAAACCGACAGAGGGAACAATTCTCACGGTTGCAAGAATGGCTTACGAGGCAGGTATCGAAGCCGCTAAGTATGACAGAGATGTTGTGTCTGTATGGCAGACAATCGTTGACAAGGCTAACGAGGCGCTTGCAATCACTCCTCAGCTTTTGCCTGTGCTTAAAAAGGCAGGCGTTGTTGACGCAGGCGGTAAGGGTCTTTGCGTAATCTTTGAGGGTATGCTCTCTGTAATTAAGAACGGCATTATGATTGAAGCTGACGATGACACAGCTCCTGCAACCGTCAGCACATTTGAAAGTGCCGCCGCTGAATTTGACGATGATATCAGATTCACATATTGCACAGAGTTCATCGTTGGCAGAAATGCCGAGATTGAAACCGAAATCGGCGAGCTTCGCAGTTATCTTGAATCAATCGGTGATTGCGTAGTTGTTGTAAATGATGATGAGATTATCAAGGTTCATGTTCATACGGAACAGCCGGGCAATGCTCTTTCAAAAGGACTTGAGTTCGGTCAGCTTCTCACGGTTAAGGTTGAGAATATGAAGGAACAGCACAAGAATGTTAAGTCAACAAAGAAAAAGGCTGAAAAGGAAAAGTTTGTTCCCGCAGAACCTGAAAACGATTTCGGCTTTGTTGCAGTTGCCGCAGGTAACGGTCTTAAAGACCTCTTTAAAGACCTCGGTTGTGACAATGTTGTTTCGGGCGGTCAGAGTATGAACCCGAGTACAGACGATATCTATGAGGCAATTATGGCAACTCCTGCCAAGAATGTTCTCGTTCTTCCAAACAATAAAAACATCATTCTTGCCGCAGAGCAGACAATCCCGATGGTAAAAGACAGAAATGTCATCATTGTTCCGACAAGAACAATTCCGCAGGGTATGACGGCAATGCTCAACTTTGATCCCGAGATTTCTGCCGAAAGCAACGCACAGCTTATGACGGACGCACTTGCGTCTGTGGGCACAGGTCTTGTAACCTTTGCCGCAAGAAGCAGTGAATTCGGCGGTAAGAAAATCAAAGAGGGCGACATTATCGCTCTTGAAAACGGCAGGCTTACTATCACAGAAAAGAGCACAGTTAAGGCTCTTGTCAAGCTTGCAAAGGATATGGTCAGCCGTGACACTTCATTCATTACTCTTATCTATGGTGAGGATGTAAGTGAGGAAGAGGCAGAAAAGGCATACGGAGAGCTTCGTGAAAAGTTCGGTTCAAGAACCGATATTACTCTTGTAAAGGGCGACCAGCCTGTTTACTACTTTATTCTCAGCGTAGAATAAGCATTTAAATCGGATTTTTTCAGGGAGCATAATTTTTACGGTTATGCTCCCGTTTTGTATAACGGAGGTGCGGTATGACATCACTTTATAAAACACCCGTTTCAAATTTGAACGGAATAGGTGAAAAGCGTGCCGCACTTTTTGCAAGACTCGGGATTAAAAGCATTGGAGATTTGATTAATTTTTATCCACGCACATACGAGGATTGGAGCAACATCAAGCATATTGATGAGCTTGAATACGGTGAAACCGTCTGCATAAAGGCTGTTGTCGCAACATCTGTAAATGATACCCGCATAAGCGGCGGAAGAATTATTTCCAAAACCGCAGTCTATGATGAAACGGGTTCAATTCAGCTTGTGTTTTTTAACAATAAATACATCAGCTCAATGCTCAGACAGGGCGGAGAATATTTCTTTTACGGAAAAATCTCATCCGACAGCTACGGAATGCAGATTGTATCTCCGACTTTTGCTCCTGCTGTCAAGGGAACGCAAATCCGTCCGATTTACAGACAAACGGCAGGACTTCCGAGTAAATCGGTTGAATCAGCCGTACGACAGGCACTTTCAATGCTGCCGTCAAAAATTAAGGATCCTTTGCCCGATGCCATAAGAGAAAGATTTGACCTTTGCTCACTCAGACAGGCGTTGTTTGACATTCACTTTCCGAAGAACCGCCAACAGCTTGAAGCAGCCCGAAAAAGGCTTGTTACCGAAGAGCTTGTTGTGCTGAACCTCGGAATGAGAAATCTGCGTGACCACAGCAGGGGAGTAACCTCTCTTGAAATCACAAAGGATTATTCAAAAGAATTTGAATCGCTTTTGCCGTTCACAATGACAAATGCCCAAAAACGGGCGGTGTCGGACTGTATAAACGATATAATCAACAAATCATCTCCGCTGAACCGACTTGTTCAGGGCGATGTAGGTTCGGGCAAAACGGCTGTGGCAGCCTCGGTCTGTTACACGGTTGCCAAAAACGGATTTCAGACCGCATTTATGGCGCCGACTGAAATTCTTGCCCGACAACATTACAAAACATTTCAAAAGCTTTTTGAAAATACGGATATCAAGGTTGGTCTGCTGACAGGCACACTCAGGGAATCCGAAAAAAAACAAATCAGAAAATCACTTGCAGACGGTTCGATTGATATGGTAATCGGAACACACGCTCTCATTACCGATAAAACCGAGTTTAAAAATCTTGCACTTGCCGTAACCGATGAACAGCACAGATTCGGAGTGGGTCAGCGTGCGGCACTCGGCTCAAAAGGCAACGAGCCTCACGTTCTCGTAATGTCAGCTACGCCTATTCCACGCACGCTCGGAATGATAATCTACGGCGACCTTGATATATCTATACTTGACGAAATGCCGAAAGGCAGACTGCCGATAAGAACATATGCCGTTGATACAAGCTACCGTGAAAGATTGTACAGATTCATCCTGAAATATGTCAACAACGGCTTTCAGGCGTATATCGTCTGCCCTCTTATCGAAGAAGGTGTATCCGAAAAAGCGGCGGCGACAGAATATATAAATTCGCTTCAAAATACCTGCCTTGCCAATGTTCCGACAGGGCTTCTTCACGGAAAGATGAAGCAGGCAGACAAGGATGCAGTTATGCAGGATTTTAAGGACAATAAGCTGAAAGTCCTTGTTGCGACATCGGTAATAGAAGTCGGTGTAGACGTTCCGAATGCCGTTGTGATGATAATCGAAAATGCCGAGCAGTTCGGGCTGTCACAGCTCCA
>CAJMRT010000005.1 GCA_905215855.1 uncultured bacterium | reverse complement strand
ACGAGTACAGAAAATATATTGAAAAAGATGCTGCTTTGGAGCGTCGTTTCCAGCCCGTAAAGGTTGGCGAGCCTACTCCCGAACAGGCTGTACAGATTCTTAAAGGCTTGCGTGACAGCTACGAGGCACACCATAAGGTTAAGATTACCGATGAGGCAATCAATGCCGCAGTAACATTGTCATCAAGATATATCGCAGACCGTTACCTCCCCGATAAGGCAATTGACCTTATTGATGAGGGTGCGTCAAAGGTAAGGCTTGCATCTCTTACTTCTCCTGATAATGTAAAGGAGCTTGAAGATGAAATTGCAGACTATGAAAAAGAAAAGGCAAGCGCAATTAACGAGCAGGACTTTGAAAGGGCTGCACGACTTCGTGATGAGCAGAAGGAACTTCAGACAAAGCTTGACGATGCAAAGAAGAAGTGGCAGGAACAGCAGAAGGGCAACAGCGGTGAGGTAACTGCCGAGGATATCGCAAAGATTGTTTCCGAATGGACAGGTATCCCTGTTGTTCAGCTTACTAAGGAAGAAAGCGAAAGACTTCTTAACATGGAGAATGTTCTCCACGAAAGAGTTATCGGTCAGAGCGAGGCTGTAACTGCAATCGCAAAGGCTATCAGACGAGGCAGAGTAGGTCTTAAAGACCCGAAAAGACCTGTCGGTTCGTTTATCTTCCTCGGTCCGACGGGTGTCGGTAAAACAGAACTTTGCAAGGCTCTTGCAGAGGCAATGTTCGGTGATGAAAATGCAATGCTCCGTCTTGATATGAGTGAATATATGGAGAAGCACACCGTGTCAAAGCTTATCGGCTCACCGCCCGGATATGTAGGCTTTGAAGAGGGCGGTCAGCTCACCGAAAAGGTAAGAAGAAAACCGTATTCGGTTGTACTTTTTGATGAGATTGAAAAGGCTCACCCAGATGTATTCAATATGCTCCTCCAGATTCTTGAGGACGGCAGACTTACCGACTCACAGGGCAGAACGGTTGACTTTAAGAACACCGTTATCATAATGACCTCTAATGTCGGCGCAAGACTTATCACCGAAAAGCAGAGCTCACTCGGTTTTAATTCCGAAAATGAGAATGCCGAAAAGAGCGAGAAAAAGGACATCAAGGAGCTTGTAACAGGCGAACTCCGCAAGGTATTCCGTCCTGAATTCTTGAACCGTGTTGACGATATTATCGTGTTCAACAAGCTCAACAAGGACGAAATTAAGCAGATTGCCGTTAAGATGCTCAAAACTCTTGAAAACCGTCTTGATAAGATGAATATTAAAATCAGCTTTACAGACAATGCAGTCAGCGAGATTGCCGACAAGGGCTTTGACGAAAACTACGGTGCAAGACCTCTCCGCCGTGCAATCCAGAACGAGATTGAAGACCCACTTTCAGAGCAGATGCTCGAGGGCAAGGTCAAGGACGGCGCAGTAGTTACCTGCGATTTCGCAGACGGTCAGTTTACCTTTACAACAGCAAACGCCAACTAAGCGTAATTCTTAATAAAAATAAAATCAACCGCAGAGCGAAAAACTTTGCGGTTGATTTTTTTGTTTTGAATATCTTGACAAAATAAATTTAAGATGTATAATTAAACCGACAAAAACACAAGAGGGTGTTAATTATGAAAAAAATTATCTCGATTATCTTGTTGGCGGTTATTATCTCAACTTCTGTTTTGTTTACAGGTTGTGGTGGTGAAGTTGCGTCAAATAACGCTCAAACTTCTGATGAAGCCGATACAACTGCTTTATCAGATACTACTCCGACAGCAGATCCAAACCAATTTTCAGTTGAATTTTATGATTACAAAACTAATGAACTCATTTCAAAATCAAACAAAAACAACCTTAACGAAAAGTTGATGTCATTTAACGATTTGGTATATATGACATCTGATAATAAGGTGGATTCGATAGATGTTGAACCGAGTTATGTTCTTCTTTTATCATACCTGAAAGATACCAGTCGTGACATTTGGGTTTTGATATATGTCAAGGGTGATAATGTCTATGTTCAGGCTGACAAAAGGCACGCAAACATAAACCTTGACACGGCAGGCTATGACATCTATAAGAGCAAATATAATAAGTCACAGCTTGAAGAACTGATAAAATAATCACAGCATAGAATTGCCTATATTTAAACAATTTTACAAAACACGGTGTAACCATAAAACATAGGTTGCACCGTGTTTTTTACATCAAATTTTTGCTCATAATTTGAAAAGTGTAGTTCTTAACTCTTGAATTTCATTGAAAAGTGTATTTTTTAACACCTAAAATCTATTGAAAAGTGTATAGCGAGATTTTTGCAAAATAAAAAAGCCTTCCGTTAGGGAGGCTTTTTGTTCGGTTACAACCGTCAATCAGTCGATTTCAACCATGATTTTTTCTTCACTGCGGATAGCGGCACTGCGGGCAATTGTGCGGATAGCCTTGGCAATTCTGCCCTGCTTACCGATGATTCTGCCCATGTCGTTTTCTGCAACATGAATATGGTAAACAACTGTTCCCTCTTCGTTGGGAGCATCTGCTTCAACTGATACGGAATCGGGATCGTCAACAAGACCCTTTGCGATAACTGCAAGTAAATCCTTCATTGTTTGTCCTTTCCGAAACGCAATTATTCAATTACGCCGTTCTTCTTGAGAAGAGCCTTTACTGTGTCTGTGGGCTGAGCGCCGTTAGCAATCCACTTCTTAACTGCTTCAGCGTCAACATTGAACTCAGAAGGCTTCTTGAGAATATCATATGTGCCGATTTCTTCAATGAAACGACCGTTTCTCGGATATCTTGAATCTGCAACTACTATTCTGTAGAAAGGAGCCTTCTTTGAACCCATTCTTCTAAGTCTGATCTTTACTGCCATAATGTTCACCTCATAAAAATTGTTAATTTATATTCACCAACCGTAATTGGATGAAAAACTTTGTTTTTGTTTAATGTTTGATAAATGTTAGTTATTTGAACGGAGGCATTCCGTCAGGACCGCCCATTCCGCCCATTCCGCCCATTCCGTTCATCGGCATACCGCCGAGCCCCGGAAGACCTTTCATTTTTCTTCGTTTCTTAGAGCCTTTTCCGCCCTTTGTCATCTGACGCATCATCTTCTGCATTTGGTCAATCTGCTTGATAAGTCGGTTGACCTCTTCAATGCTTCTGCCCGAACCTGCCGCAATTCTGCGCTTTCTTGACGGATTCATAATGTGCGGATGACTTCTTTCTTCGGGGGTCATTGAAAGGATAATTGCCTGAACCCAGTCAATCTGCCTGTCGTCAATGTCAACGCCCTCAAGCTGTTTTCCGACGCCCGGAATTTTTGAGAGAATGCCCTTGAGCGGTCCCATTTTCTTGACCTGCTCAAACTGATCGTACAAATCGTTAAAGTCGAATTTGTTGCTCATCATCTTCTGAGCCATTTCTTCGGCTTTTTCGGCATCCATTTTATTCTGTGCGTCCTCAATGAGAGTAAGCACATCACCCATGCCGAGAATACGGCTTGCCATTCTGTCGGGGTGGAAAACTTCAATATCGTCAAGCTTTTCGCCTGTACCTGCAAATTTAATAGGTCTGCCTGTAACAGCCTTTACCGAAAGTGCCGCACCGCCTCGAGTGTCACCGTCAAGCTTTGTTAGAATAACGCCCGTAATGTCAAGAAGCTCGTTAAAGCTCTTCGCAACATTAACTGCGTCCTGACCTGTCATCGAGTCGATAACAAGCAAAATCTCGTTTGGCTCAACTTCTTTTTTGATGTTTTTAAGCTCATCCATAAGAGCCTCATCAATATGAAGTCGGCCTGCGGTATCGAGAATAACAACATCGTTTCCGTAGTCCTTTGCACGCTTGATTGCCTCTTTTGCAATCTTAACGGGATTTGCTTTTCCCATTTCAAAAACAGGAACGCCTGCCTTTTCACCGACAACCTTCAACTGGTCAATAGCGGCGGGACGGTAAACATCACAGGCGGCAAGCAGAGGATTTCTGCCTTGCTTTTTCAGCATTTTTGCAAGCTTTGCCGTGTGGGTTGTTTTACCCGAACCCTGAAGACCGCACATCATAATGACTGTCGGTGGCTTTGACGCAAACTCAATTCGTGCGTCCTCGCCGCCCATAAGGCTTGTAAGCTCCTCGTCAACAATCTTAACAACCATCTGTGCGGGAGTAAGACTCTGCATAACATCCTGACCGACGGCACGCTCTGTTACTTTGTTTGTAAAGTCCTTTGCAACCTTGTAGTTTACATCTGCCTCAAGAAGTGCGAGTCGAACCTCTCGCATTGCTTCCTTAACATCTTTTTCAGAAAGCTTGCCTTTGTTTTTCAGTTTTTTGAACGCATTGCCAAGCTTATCTGCAAGTCCTTCAAACGCCATAAAAACTCCTTTAATCCTTCAGCGAGCCTGATTTTCGGATAATAACATCCGCAAGCTCTGTGATTTGCATATCCTGTGAAAGTTCTTTTATTTCAAGTGCAAGAGCCGAAATTTCGTCAAGCCCCTGCTCAAGCTTACTGAACTGTTTGAACAGACCGAGCTTTTCTTCAAACTCAAAAAGCTGTTGCTCACTGCGCTTGATACTGTCACGCACACCCTGCCTTGTTATTCCCATTTCATCGGCAACCTCCGCAAGCGACAAATCTTCGTTATAATAAAGATCAACCGCCCTTTTGCCCGAGGGCTTTAAAAGCTCGCCGTAAAAATCAAACAAGAGGGATACTTCAATGTTTTTTTCCATATTTGACAGCTCCCGTGATTGGTCTGTGTCTGTAAAGAGATTTTCTTTACACCTGTGATATTATAATATATGCTCGACTGTTTGTCAAGCCTTTAAAGCGGATTTCTGCGATGCGTTTACCGAAATGACAAAAACAGAATAAATTTTGACAAATTTTTAAAAAATTATCAGAAATTGTACGGTTGTGTCATAAAAAAGACGATATTGTAGAATTTTTGGTGAAATCCGATAATTAAAACGAGCCTGTTACAATGTGATTTTGATAAAAATTACGAATAATTGATGATTATATTTCTAACCTTTACAAATGAGGGGGCTATGTGCAGTTTAGTTTTCGTCATTTTTCACAAAAATTAAATTTTTAGTAAAAAAGGCTATTTTTCTCGTGTATTTTTTGGTGAAATGTGTTATAATTGTTTTGAATTATTGAAGAAACAGGAGTTTTGCTTTACGGAACAGATTATAAATATCGACAGAATGGAAAATGCTGTAGCACTTTTTGGCAGTTTTGACGAGAATATTAAGCTGATTGAAAAGGAATTTAATGTTCGCGTTACCTGTCGCGACAGTGAACTGAAGGTTGAGGGCGATGCGGAAAACACGGCAAAAGCCTGCAAGGTTATTGAGAGCCTGCTGCAGTTCATCAACCGAGGTGAGGCGCTTTCCGAGCAAAATATCCGCTACTGCATTTCGCTTGTTAATGAAGGCAGCGAGGACAAAATAGAACAGCTTGCGGGCGACTGCATCTGCATTACTTCAAAGGGAAAGCCCATTAAGCCGAAAACCATCGGTCAAAAGCGCTATTGCTCCCAGATTGCGAAAAATACCGTAACAATCGGCGTAGGTCCCGCCGGTACGGGCAAGACCTACCTTGCCGTTGCAATGGCTGTTACGGCCTTCAGAAGCAAGCAGATTAACCGAATTATTCTTACAAGACCTGCCGTTGAAGCCGGTGAAAAGCTTGGCTTTCTTCCAGGTGATTTGCAGAGTAAGGTTGATCCGTATCTCCGTCCTCTGTATGACGCATTGTTCGATATGCTGGGTGCAGAAACATATCAAAAGTATGTTGAAAGGGGCAACATTGAGGTTGCGCCCCTTGCATATATGCGAGGAAGAACGCTTGACGACAGCTTTATAATTCTTGACGAGGCTCAGAATACGACAAGGGAACAGATGAAGATGTTCCTTACCCGACTCGGCTTTAACTCGAAAATGGTAATCACAGGCGATATTACGCAGATTGACCTTCCGAACGGTGCAAAGAGCGGTCTTAAGGATTGTATAAAAATTCTAAAAAATATTGACGATATAGGCACTTGTTTCTTTGATGAAAAGGATGTTGTCCGTCACCGCCTTGTTCAGGATATTATCAAGGCGTACGCAAGGTTTGAAAGCAGCAATAACAATTTGCGCGGCAGTAACTCCAAAAACTAATATTGTATAACTAATCCGAACCTTAGGATTAAAAATAACGAAAGGACGATCACATATGGCAGAACACAATAAAATCAGAGTAATTATCACAAACAAACAAAAAGCAGTTAAAATTCCGACGGGTATAAGAATGTTGGTTCGCCGCTGCTGCAATGCGGTTCTCCAGCTTGAAAAATTTGAAGGTTCTGCTGAAATCAGCGTTACTTTCACGGATAACGAGGGCATCAAGGCTCTTAACAAGCAGTATCGTGACAAGGACATTGAAACCGATGTTCTTTCTTTCCCGATGGGCGAAAACGGTGTTTATGACACTAATCCCGAAACAGGCGCACAGATTCTCGGTGATGTTGTAATTTCTATGGAAAAGGCAAGAGATCAGGCAGAGCTTTTCGGTCACAGCCTCCAGAGAGAGGTTGGATATCTTACCGCTCACAGCGTTCTTCATCTTCTCGGTTATGACCATATGGAAAAGCTTGAAAGAGTAAGAATGAGAGAAAAAGAAGAGCTTGTTATGGAACAGCTCGGTCTTCCTGCATCATCAAGCTACATAGTTGACGACGATATGGCTTGATGCAGTTTAAACAGTTGTATTTCGGGATATGAAGAAGCAAATCAAAAGTTTTAAAAGTGCATTCAAAGGCTTTTGCTCAGCTGTAAAAAGCGAAAGTCATATGAGATTTCACCTTGTTGCGACATTTTATGTTTTCGCTTTCGGCTGCTTTTACGATTTTTCTGCCGCAAAATGGGCGTTGCTCGCAGTTTTATGCAGCTTTGTAATTGCACTTGAACTGGTCAATACCTGTGTTGAAAAGCTTTGTGATTTGTTCTGCGACAGATTCGATTTTTCCGTTAAGATTATCAAGGACATTGCAGCCGCAGCCGTGCTTGCCGTGTCATTTTCGGCTGTGTTTACAGCGGTGCTGTTCTTTCTTGATTTTGAAGTAATCGGAAAAATATTTTCGTATTTTGTAAACAATCCCGTTATGCTCGCTTTGCTTATTTTGTCTGCGGTGATTTCTGCCTTCTTTGTATGTGCAGGTCCAGTAAAGGTGAAAAATGCAATTTTGAGTATCAAAAGAAAAGATAAACATTAACAAAGGGGCGGCATTTTGCTTGCCCCCGATTTTTGTATAGTGAGGTAATATGTTAAATACAGATAATAAAGATAAATCCGCATTTATTGCCATTGTCGGCAGACCTAATGTGGGCAAAAGTTCAATTCTCAACAGACTTATGGGGCAGAAAATTGCGATTGTTTCAAGCAAGCCGCAGACTACCCGCAACAGAATCACAGGCGTGCTTACTCAGGGCGAATATCAGCTTGTTTTCTTTGATACACCGGGTATGCACAAGCCGAAAACCTCTCTCGGCAAGTATATGGTGCGTTCCGTCAACGAATCCGTGGGCGGTGTTGACTGCTGTATGCTTGTTGTTGAGGCAGGAAAAGAACCGGGTGACACAGAACTTAACCTTATTGAAAAGTTCAAGTCAATGGAAATGCCGGCAATCCTTGCAATCAACAAGATTGACACTCTAAAAGAAAAAGAAGAACTTATGAAGCAGATTGCCCGTTACAGTCTGCTCTACGATTTTGACGCAGTTGTTCCCGTGAGCGCACAGGACGGCAACGGTATGAATGAGCTTCTTGACGAGCTTAAAAAGCAGGCAGGCGAGGGCGGTCATTTCTTTGATGACGATACCCTTACAGACCAGCCCGAAAGAGTTATTGTTGCCGAAATTATCCGTGAAAAAATTCTTCGCCTTTGCGATAAGGAAATTCCGCACGGCACGGCTGTTGTAATCGAAAAAATGAAAACAAGAGATAACGGTATGCTCGATATTGATGCTACGATTTTCTGCGAAAAAGAAACTCACAAGCGTATTCTTATCGGCAAAAACGGTTCGATGCTCAAGAAAATCAGCACATTTGCCCGTCAGGATATTGAAAGATTTTTTGATTGCAAGGTGTTCTTACAGACTTGGATAAAGGTAAAAGAGGATTGGCGAAACCGTGCTCAAATTCTTCAGAATTTCGGCTATGACGAAAAGAATTTTGACTGATAAATCCGCTTGTTAAGCTGTTTGAGTACACGATTTGACACAATGTCAGATTTTTCATAATATAATAACAATTGTTCGTGAAACACTAACTGCGGAGGTGTTCTTATGGACGATTGGTATGCCTGGCAGGCATTTTTTACTACAGGAAGTGTTCTTGATTACATTCGCTATAAAAGCATTCAGAACGCAAAGGACACAGGTGCAATCACCGTGAACAGGGAGGAAACCGATGAAATTCCGAACAGAGGGACTGATTATAAAGGAACAGAATATCGGTGAGCAGGACAAGCTCGTTTTTGCTCTCACAAAGTCAAACGGTGTAATCCGTGCGTTTGTAAAGGGTGCAAAAAACATCAAAAACGGCAAATGTGCGGCGGCATCTCTCCTCTCATATTCCCGACTTACAATTTATAAAGGTCGGGAAAGTTACATAATCGGCGAGGCACAGCCGATTCGCATTTTCTCAAAGCTCCGCAGTGATGTTACAAAAATGTGCCTTGCACAGTATTTTTGCGAACTTGCTCTGACAATTTGTCCTCGTGAGCAGAAGTCAGACTCATTTCTGAGCCTTGTGCTTAATTCGCTCTATCTTTTGTCGGAGGATAAGCGCAGTGCAGACCTCATCAAGCTGTGTCTTGAAATGAGGCTTGCAAGCATGGCAGGCTATATGCCCGACCTGAGAATGTGCAGGGAATGCGGTGAATACATTACTCCCATTATGTACTTTCTGCCACGCATAGGCGCTCTTGAATGTGCCGATTGCAGAACGGATGTGTCTGAACCTGCAATTGCTCTCAATGAGGGAACGCTCACGGCACTTAGGCACACGGTTTATGCTGATGACGACAAGCTGTTTTCGTTTGCATTGCCGAAGGATGACCTTGTTGTGCTGAATGCGGCGAGCGAAAGTTATCTTAAATACAGATTTGAAAAAGACTTTAAAACGCTTATTTTTTACAAAACAATAAGCAGTTAATCAGACAATGCAGTTTTGTGTGAAAATGACTTATTTATTTGAAACAGAATGACTGAAAACTGTAGGGGCGCTCATTGGGCGCCCGCGGGTGGATAATATCTGCCCCTACGGACACAAAATTACAATTATTGAATTTGGTAGAATTATGAACAGACATTACAAAACACTTGAACTTGATAAAATCCTTGAAAGGCTTGCGGGAATGACTTCGATTGAGGACGCCCGTGAAATGGCATTGAATCTCGAACCCGTGTTTGAACTGAAAAAGGTTGAACAGCTTTTACAGCAGACGGATGATGCAGTTGCGTTAAGCGGAAGATTCGGTGCTCCGTCATTCGGCGGTGCCGGAAATTGTTCGGGACATTTACGCAGAGCACAGGCAGGCGGTTGCCTTACTACAGGCGAACTCCTGTCGGTTGCATCAACGCTCAGAACAATCCGCACGGTCAAGGAGTGGCACTCACGCTCGGGCGGAGGAGCAAGCTCTCTTGACGGCTATTTCAGCGGACTTGTTTCCAACAAGTTTCTTGAGGACAAAATCACCTCGGCTATTATAAGCGAGGAGGAAATTTCCGATAAGGCAAGCCCTGTTTTGTCGGATATAAGAAGAAAAATCCGCACAGCCTCCTCAAAGGCTCGTGAGGTACTCGATAAAATTATTCACAGCTCAACATACATAAAGTATCTTCAGGATACTATCGTCACACAGCGTGACGGCAGATATGTTGTTCCCGTAAGAAGTGAATGCAGAGGCAATGTTCCGGGTCTTGTACACGACACCTCGTCAAGCGGTGCAACCGTGTTTATTGAGCCTATGGGCGTTGTTCAGGCAAACAATGACATCAAGCTTTTGCAGTCAAAGGAAGAACAGGAGATTGAAAGAATCCTCTTTGAGCTTTCCGCAAATGCAGGCGAGTTTGCCGACAGCATTATCCACAGCTACAAGAACCTTGCACAGCTTAATTTAATTTTTGCAAAGGCTGACCTTGCGTATTCAATGAAAGCGTCAAAGCCGATTATGAACGACAGGGGAATGATTGAACTCAAACAGGCTCGTCATCCCCTCATCGACAAAAACAAGGTTGTTCCCGTTGATGTTATGCTCGGAAAAGAGTTTGACACGCTTGTAATCACAGGTCCTAACACGGGCGGTAAAACCGTAACCCTAAAGACAATCGGTCTGCTCACGCTTATGGCGATGTGCGGACTTCTCGTTCCGTGTGCCGACAACAGCGAGCTTTCCGTGTTCAGAAGGGTGCTTGTGGATATTGGTGACGAACAGAGCATTGAGCAGTCGCTGTCAACCTTTTCGGGACATATGACAAATATCGTTCAGATTATAAAGCTTGCAAATGCGGGTTCGCTCTGCCTTATTGACGAGCTCGGCGCAGGAACAGACCCTGTCGAGGGTGCGGCTCTTGCAATTGCAATTCTTGAAAGACTGCGTGACAAACACGCAAAAATCGCTTCAACAACCCACTATGCGGAGTTAAAGGAATTTGCTCTGCGTACTCCCGGAGTTGAAAACGGCAGTTGCGAATTTGATGTTGCAACTCTCAAGCCGACTTACCGACTTCTCATAGGTGTTCCCGGCAAGAGCAACGCGTTTGCAATTTCAAAAAGACTCGGAATAGATGATGAGATAATCAGCCGAGCAAGCGAACTTGTTTCAAACGAGAACAGACAGTTTGAAGATGTTGTTGAAAAGCTTGAAAAGCGCCGTCAAAGCCTTGAAAAACAGCTCGAAAACGCAAACAGACTTACTGCAAAGGCTAATACCGAAAAGCAGAAAGCAGAAAACGAAATGCAGAAGGCAAAGCAGCGTGCGGAGCGTGAGATTGAAAAGGCAAGGCAGGAGGCTCAGCGTATTATTTCACGCACAAGAGCACAGGCCGACGCAGTTGCCGAAGAACTTGAAAAGGCGAGAAAAGCCAAGGATATGAGCGTTCAGGCAAGGACACAGCTTAAGAAAAATATTGACAAAATGGAAGCTCATGCCGATCCTGTCAAGGCTCGCAATACTCCCGATGAGGAGTACAAGCTGCCAAGACCGCTCAAGGTCGGCGACACGGTTCTCATTTACGATATCGACAAAAACGCAACTGTACTTGCACCGCCGAACAAGGACGGTGTTGTGCTTGTTCAGGCGGGCATAATCAAAACGAGGGTTGATATTAAAAATCTTCGTTTGCTCAAATCAAACAACAAGCCTGCAAAGGACAGATTTTTAAGCACAAGAAATGTGCCGAGCAGAATGGATGTCCGTCCCGAAACAGAGGTTGATGTCCGTGGTGAAACCGCCTTCGACGCAATCAATATTGTTGACAAGGCAATTGACAATGCCGTGCTTTCGGGTGTGAGCAAAATGACGATTATTCACGGAAAAGGCACGGGTGTGCTTAAGCGTGAAATAAACAAGTATCTTAAAACAAACAAAGCCGTCAAAAGTCAGCGACTCGGTGTTTTCGGTGAGGGCGAAGACGGTGTTACAATTATAGAATTAAAGTAAAATCCGACTGAATTTATTTTGTGAAATTTGAGGTAATTATGAAAAAACAGTTTCTTGATTCGGGAAAAATCGTGGGTACACACGGCATAAAGGGTGAGGTCAGAATTGATCCGTGGTGTGATTCCCCTGAATTTCTCTGTGCTTTTAAAAAGCTGTGGCTTGACGAAAACGGAACAGAGTTCATCGAGGTGAAATCCCGTCCGCACAAAAATATCGCTCTTGCAAAAATCAAGGGAGTTGACACAATCGAGGCAGCCGAAAAATACAGAGGCAAGGTTGTGTATATCAACCGTGACGACATTAATCTTGCAGAGGGTGTTCACTTTGTTCAGGATCTTATCGGTCTTGAGGTTAGGGACTCCGGCAGCGGCAGAGTTTACGGCAAAATTTCCGATGTTTTGCGTACAGGCGCAAATGATGTTTACGAAATCAAAGACGCTGACGGCAAGACATACCTTGCTCCAGTAATTGATGATGTTGTAAAAGAAATCAATGTTAATGACGGCTATGTTCTTATTGTTCCCATGAAAGGAATTTTCGACGATGAGGATTGATATTATAACGCTTTTCCCCGAAATGTTTGAACCTGTTTTAAACGGAAGCATAATCGGCAGAGCACAGAAAAGCGGTGTGCTTGAAATCGTGTGTCACCAACTGCGTGATTATGCTTTTGACAAGCACAAAAGAGTTGACGACACTCCCTACGGTGGCGGAATGGGAATGCTTATGAAAGCCGAACCCATTGCCCTCTGCTTTGAGGACATCTGCAAACAAATCGGCAAAAGACCGCATTTTGTCTATATGTCACCGCAGGGCAAAACATTGAAACAGCAAAGACTTCGTGAGCTTGCCGATGTTGAAAATATCTGTATTCTCTGCGGTCACTATGAGGGTGTTGACCAAAGACTTCTTGACGAGTTTATTGACGAAGAAATTTCAATCGGCGACTATGTTCTCACGGGCGGAGAAATTCCCGCAATGGTATTTGCGGACGCACTTTCAAGAATGGTTCCGGGTGTGCTTTCCAACAACGAATGTTTTACCGAGGAAAGCCATTTTAACGGACTTCTTGAGTATCCGCAGTACACAAAGCCGTCAGTCTGGAGAGGCAAAGAAGTTCCCGAAGTGCTTATGAGCGGTCACCATGCAAACATTGAAAAATGGAGAAAAGAAAAGAGCATAGAGGTGACAAGACTCAAACGCCCCGAAATGCTTGAAAAATATGACGGAAAGTGAATTTTGCGGACATAATCTAACTGTAATTACATAAAATAAGACAAGGAAAATCATACGAAATACCGTATCTTTACGATAAAAACATAATATTTTGTAAAAATGCACAATAAACGGGGGGATAAATTCTCTCAAGGTGCATATTAACACGAAATTAATTTATTGTATTGACCTTGTTCGGAAAAAAGATTATAATACATATTAAATTGAGCCGCAATTTGCAGGCATTGGTGGTTAAAAATTTAAAGGCAAAGAGGGTTTTAAAAATGTATGTTAAGGAAGTATTAGTACAGAATAAAGCCGGTTTACACGCTCGTCCGGCAACTTTCTTTATTCAGAAGGCTAATGAGTATAAGTCAACAATTTGGGTAGAGAAGGAAGAACGCCGTGTAAATGCAAAAAGTCTTCTCGGTGTGTTGTCCCTCGGAATTATTGGCGGCACTACTATTAAGGTAATTGCTGACGGTTCTGACGAAACTGAAGCAGTTGAGGGTCTTGTTTCTCTCGTTGAGTCAGGCTTTGCTGAATAATCAGCTTTAAATTTTACAAAATACCAAAGGGGCGGTTTTTCCGCCTCTTTTTTGTTTCTCTCAAATTAATCTGAAATCGTAAAGGCGGTGATTTTGTGAATCCGAAAATGTCACAGCTTCGCAAAAAAGCAATGGTACTTCCTCTGTTGCCGGGTGTGTACATTATGCACGACAAAAGCGGAAAAATTATATATATCGGCAAGGCAAAGGCTCTTAAAAACAGAGTCAGCCAATACTTCGGTTCGCAGAATAACCATGCCGAAAAGGTTCGCCGAATGGTTGATAATGTCGATGATTTTGAATATATCATCACGGACAGCGAGTTTGAGGCACTCATTCTTGAATGCAGTCTTATCAAACAGCACACCCCGAAGTATAACATTCTGCTTAAAGACGACAAGGGCTACAGCTATATAAGAATCAGCTCCGGTGATTGGAAAAAGTTGTCATATACATTGCAGAAAAAGGATGACGGAGCGGAATACATCGGTCCGTACAAGAGCAGTTACTATGTAAAAAATGCCGTTGAGGAGGCAAACAAAATCTTTATGCTCCCAACCTGCAACCGGCAGTTTCCGAGAGATTGCGGAAAGGGCAGACCTTGCCTTAACTACCACATAAAGCAATGCATGGCTCCGTGTACAGGCAGAGTAAGGCTTAAAGATTACAACGAAAATCTTAACCGTGCGCTTGAATTTTTGCGTGGCGGTTCAACAAATTCAATCAAAAAGCTGACCGAAGAAATGGAAACAGCCGCAGAAAATCTTGAATTTGAAAGAGCGGCGTCAATCAGAGATATAATAAAATCCGTCCGTAAAATGAGCGACAAGCAAAAGGTTGTTGCAACAAAAATTGATGACGGCGATGTTATTGCAGGCTTTTCGGATGACGGCAAAACCTGTTATCAGGTGTTCCGATTTGAAGGCGGAAGGTTGTTTGACCGTGAAAGCTTTGTGTTTGACAGCGGTGAAAGTGAATCCGAAACCGAAGAATTTTTACTGCGATATTACACTCTGCGTGACAGTGTGCCAAAGAGCATTGCAATTGACAGGGAATTTGACGGTATGAAAGAAATTGCCGAATGGCTCTCGCAAAAGCACGGCAGTAAGGTCGGCATAACGGTTCCGCAGAGGGGCGACAGAGCGCAGCTTGTGGCAATGTGCAAATCGAATGCCGCAGAAACCCTTGCACAGAAAAAGGGCGCAACCGTTCGTGAGTACAATGTGCTTGAAGAACTGCGTGATTTGCTCGGACTTAAAAAACTGCCCGAATATATCGAATCCTACGATATTTCAAACCTTGCAGGCACTGAAAATGTTGCGGGTATGATTGTTTATAAAAACGGCAAACCGCTCAAATCGGCTTACAGAAAGTTTAAAATCAAAGGCTTTGAAGGACAGGATGACTACGCATCCATGGCGGAAGTTCTGACAAGACGATTTGACGAGTATTATAAAAATCCCGATGATGACGAGGGCTTTGGAAAATTGCCAGACCTTATCCTGCTTGACGGCGGTAAAGGTCAGGTTGCGGCTGTAAAAGAGGTTTTGCAGAGTAAGAATATTGATGTTCCGCTGTTCGGTCTTGTAAAGGACGATAAGCACAGAACCCGTGCCGTAACGGGCGAAGGCGGAGAAATTGCGCTAAGTCCCGGACGGTCGCTGTTTGCGTTCCTCGCAAAAATGCAGGACGAGGTTCACCGCTTTGCAATCGGCTATCACCATTCAAGACGAAGTAAAAATACATTCAAAAGCTCGCTTACAGGCATTGAGGGTATAGGCGAAGTCAGAGCAAGGTCGCTTCTTAAGTATTTCAGAACGATTGAAAACATCTCAAACGCAGACCTTGCAGAGCTTGAAAACGCTCCTAAAATGACAAAAGACGCCGCACTTGCGGTGTATAAATACTATCATCAGCAGGATGAAAACAAAACAGAGTAAAATATTGTTGTAAATTATCTTTTAATGTGTTATACTAAAATTTGCAGTTTTAAACAATTGTTTGAAATTCAACTTTTCGGTAATGCCGTATGCCTGCTTGCGGTGTTGTTTTATGATTTTGCAGGCGGAAAGGCTGCGTGCGTTTTATGAGAGTTATTACAGGCTCCGCAAGGGGCAGACGACTCGAAACCCTTGAGGGTGAAGATGTAAGACCGACAACCGACAGAATTAAAGAGGCTGTTTTTTCGATTATCCAGTTTGAAACCGAGGGCAGAAACTTTCTTGACCTTTTTGCAGGCTCGGGACAAATGGGTATTGAGGCTTTGAGCAGAGGTGCAAAGTCGGCAAGCTTTGTTGACAATGCAAAAAAATCGCTTGAAACGGTAAAAAGAAACCTCAAGGCTACTAAGCTTGAAAACTCGGCAAAGGTTTTTGCAATGGATTTTCACAGCTTTCTTTCGATGAATTCACAGCGTTTTGACATTGCATTTCTCGATCCGCCATACAGAACGGGAATGCTGCAGGATGCCCTTGAACTTGTTTCCGAGGCTATGAACGATACGGGTGTAATCATTGCGGAAAATCCTCTTGACGAAGAAATTTTGTCGAATTACGGTGATTTTGTACTTGACAGACAGTATCGCTATGGTAAAATAAAAATAACTACATTCAGACATAAGGATTTTCAAAGATGAACAAAACAGTGATTTGTCCGGGAAGTTTCGATCCCGTAACGCTCGGACACCTTGATGTTATCACGAGAGCGTCAAAGCTTTTTGACCGTGTAATCGTGGGCGTGCTTGTCAATTCTTCAAAAAAACCGATCTTTTCAATTGATGAGAGGATTGAACTTTTGAAGGAAGTTACCGAGCATCTCAATAATGTTGAAATAGTAGGCTTCAACGGTTTGCTTGCACAGTATTGTGAGGAACACGGTGTGGACGCAATTGTTAAGGGACTCAGAGCGGTAACTGACTTTGAATATGAATTTCAGATGGCGCTCACCAACAAAAAGCTGAATCCGAACCTTGAAACCCTGTTTTTAACGGCTGAGGCGGATTCAATGTATCTCAGCTCGAGCATGGTTCGTGAAATTGCCTCAATGGGCGGTGACATCAGTAATTTTGTTCCTGCGTGTATCCATGACAGAATTGTGGAAAGACTGAAAAATAAATAAGCGTTTGATTTTTTAATTAAAGGTGGATTAAACCAAACATATAAGGAGTGGACAGAAATGAAAGTTGAGGATTTGATTTTACAGCTTCAGGATGTTATCAGTGCCGCTAAGTCAATGCCGTTTTCGGGCGGTAAGGTAATGGTGAGCAGTGATGAGATTTATGATATTCTCGATCAGATTCAGGACGCTATGCCGGCAGAGGTAAGACAGGCGAAGAATATTGTCGCTGACAGAAAGCAGATTCTTGCCGAGGCTAACCGTGAATCAGAGAATATAATCAGAAGTGCCGAGGAACGCAAAAAGGCTATGCTTAACCAGAATGAACTCGTTCGTGAGGCTCAGGCAAAGGCTAAGGAAATTGTTGACGATGCAAAGCAAAAATCGGCAGAAATCAGAAAAGCTGCAAATGTGTATGTTGACAGCATTATGAAACGCACGGAAGAGGGCGTTGCAACACAGCTTGAGGCTCTCAGAAAGACTCATGCAAACATAGTCAGCTCACAGAAAAAGCAGGGCTGATTTAAATTTAGCTTATAAAGGACAGACTCAATATGAGCCTGTTCTTTTTTTATGCCGTTTTTATCGTATGTGTTGTGTCACATTATGACACTGAAACGAATGCTTGCGGAATCGGCGGTTGAGAACTATAAAAATGTTGTCGGCTTTTGTAACCCGTGCGGTGCGTTTTGTAATTTTTAAGACTGCTGTTTTTGCTACGGAATAGGTGAAACCCTCTGTAAAATCAGCTTTTTGGGGCATAATATTCTTTTACGAAAAAATATGGTTTCAAAGTTGAAAGCATTTGAAATGATTTGTAAATATTATTTGTTTTTTCGTAACTTTGATATTGATTTTTTTGCACCTATGGTTTATAATAAGACAAAAGGTGTCAGAAGGTGTCATTCGGTGACTTTTAAAACCACAGAGTGACGGTTTCTGAAGAAAAGTGTATGGAGGTGGGCAGATGTTTTCGGGAATGACAAATCATTCTATTGATGCAAAAGGAAGAATTGTACTGCCCGCAAAGTTCCGTGAACAGCTCGGCGAAACATACTATCTTGCACGAGGCTTCGGCAATAAGTGCATTCAGGTTATGTCAAGCGAACAGTTCAACGCAATGTGCGAGAAGATTCTTGCACTTCCCGCAAACCTTTCCATGGCTGTTCAGTACACCTTTAACGCTACTGCGGTTGAGGTTACTCCCAACGCACAGGGCAGGGTGATTATTCCGCAGTCCCTGCGTGAGTTTGCCGAGATTGAAGGCGATGCAGTAGTTATCGGTATGACAAACAGACTCGAAATCTGGAGCAAGAAAAATTATGAGGACTATGTTGCTTCTCAGAATGAAAATCTTGCACTTGCTCTCAAGGAGTTAAAGCTTTAAGGAGGTTGTTATGGAATTTTCTCATATTCCTGTCCTTCTTGAGCAGGCTGTTGACGCTCTTGCCGTTAAGGAAAACGGCATTTATGTTGACGGCACAGCGGGCGGAGGCGGTCACAGCAGTGAAATCCTCAGTCGACTTACTACGGGCAAGCTCATTTCGATTGATCAGGATCCCGATGCAATACTGACGCTGACAGAGCGTTTTAAGAAAAACGAAAATTCAATAATTATCAAGGGTAATTTTGCCGATATGGTGAGCCTTCTTCATTCAAGAGGAGTGGGCAGAGTCGACGGTGTTCTGCTTGACATCGGTGTTTCATCTCATCAGCTTGATACAGCCGAAAGGGGTTTTTCCTTCCATGAGGACGCACCTCTCGATATGAGAATGAGCCAAAGCGGAACAACAGCCGCAGAGCTTGTCAACACTCTCCCCGCAGGTGAGTTAAGACGAATCCTCAGCGTTTACGGCGAAGAAAAATTTGCCGGTGCAATTGTAAACGGAATCGTAAAGGCAAGAGCCGAAAAGCCGATTGAAACTACCCTTGAGCTTGCGGAAATTATAAAAGAAAATGTTCCACAGCGTGTCCGCCGTGACGGACATCCTGCGAGAAAAAGCTTCCAGGCTTTGAGAATTGCGGTAAACGATGAACTCGGAGTTCTTGAAAGAGGTCTTGACGGTGCATTTGAACTTCTCGGAAGCGGCGGAAGGCTTGCAGTTATTACCTTCCATTCGCTTGAGGACAGAATCGTAAAACAGAAAATGGCATCTTGGTGTCAGGGCTGTACCTGTCCAAAGGATTTTCCCGTGTGTGTTTGCGGAAACAAGCCAAAGGCTAAGCTTGTTGTAAGAAAGCCGGTTTGTGCAAATGAAACAGAATTGAGGAATAACCCGAGAGCAAGAAGTGCAAAGTTGAGAATATGCGAAAAAATTTAAAAAAATTCTCTGTGACTATAGACAAAACTGCCTGTTTGTAGTAAAATATAACAAAGTTGTAAAGATTATTACAGACACAAGCAATTGTGCTTTCGTGTTTGTTAATAACAAAATGTATGGCTTTGAAATATATGTCCGATAAAATCGGATTGATTGTGTGTTGTGTGTATTTTATAAATTTGTTAAAGATTTGAAACTTTTTTGTTTTATCGAAAATAAAGCAAAAATGTGTGTTTTATGAAATTGATATAGAAAGGCATCGGGTGCGTTTAATGGCTTATGAAAACAGAAATGCAGCTTATGATTTGAGTCTTTTTGATGACAGTAGCGACTATGTTCCGGGTTCAGCCGCTCCTGAAAGAAAAGAAGAAGTACATAAAAAGCAGGAAAGAAAAAGAAGAAAAAACAATGTTGTAAGTCTTCCGAAGGAGGAACTTCAGAAGAACAGACGCCGCAGACATAACAAGTTTAAAATCGCTCTCGGAACAGTGAGCGGTGCTGCAGCGACAATCATAATCGGCATCATAATTGTCGGACAGGTAAGACTTACCGAGCTTAATCAGGAAGTTATTACGGCTAAAGAAACTCTTGCAAATGCACAGAGCGTTTATACACAGACACAGATGAAGCTTGAATCAAAGCTTTCAACATCGGATATTGAAAAGTATGCCGAGGATACACTCGGTATGACCAAGGCTACGAACACACAGAAAGAATTTGTTACCCTTGCAGGCGGAGATAAAGCAGAGGTTTCTGCAAGTCAGGAAAGCGACAATCTCTTTACACAGTTCTGGAGTTCGGTACAGAATCTTTGGTCATAACATTTAGATTAATTTAATAAATATGTTATGAAAGAATGGAGAGTTAAGACTGCGTCTTGACTCTTTTTTCGGTATATATGCGGATTGACACGGAGCGTAACGGACACTATTTTGCGGTGAAAGGAGCTTTACATTGCAATCACCAGGATCAAAAAACAAATCAAAAAAGCGTGCCGAAAAGGGACCTGCACAAAGACTGAGACAGCGTACCGCAATATTGATTTTACTCATACTTGTGCTTGGCTTCGGTGCGGCTGTTTTAAGACTTACATACCTCACCACCGTTCAGAGCAGTGAACTTCAGGAGTCGGCTGTTGACCTTCAGCTTGCCGACACAACTGTTTCCGCAAAACGAGGAACAATTTATGATGCAAACGGCAATGTTCTTGCCGAAAGCGCATCGGTTTGGCAGGTGGTAATGTCGCCTGTCAACTTTAAGAATGACAAACAGCGTCAGGCTGCCGCAAAAGGTCTTTCGGAAATTTTTGACCTTGAATACAACGATGTGCTTGACGATACAAAACAGCAGAGCCATTATGTTGTTGTCAAAAGAAGAATCGAGTCGGATGAGCGTGAAAAGGTTCTTGAGCTTATTGACACTCTGAAAAAGGATTACAGCTGTTCGGGTGTTATTCAGCTGCTTGATGATTACAAGAGATATTACCCGAAAAACAGCCTTGCATCTTCCGTAATCGGTTTTACGGGCAGTGACGATCAGGGACTTGAGGGTATCGAGTACGAATATGACAGCTATCTGTCGGGTACTCCCGGTCGAATTATCACGGCACAGAATGCAAGAGGTACGGATATGCCGTTCCGATACGAACAGAATGTTGAATCTGAGGACGGCAACAATGTGTATCTTACAATTGATGAAACAATTCAGTCAATTTGTGAAAAATATATGCAAAAGGGTGTTGAGGACAACAATGTTCTTAACAAGGGCGTCTGCATTGCAATGGATGTAAACACAGGCGCAATCCTTGCAATGGTAACAACAGACGGCTACGATCTTAACAATCCTTATGAGCTTTCGGCAAAGGATAAGAAGAAAATCAAATCAACTCCAAAAAAGAAACAGGCGGAGGCAGAAAGTGCGGCTCTCAGCAATATGTGGAGAAACAAGGCTGTTGCCGACACATATATGCCCGGTTCTGTATTTAAGATGTGCGTTGCGTCAGCGGCTCTTGAAGAAAACCTTGTAAATGAAAAAACATCATTTACCTGTACGGGTTCAATTTCGGTTGAGGGCGAAACAATTCATTGTTCAAATATATCAGGTCACGGAACACAGAACTTTGTTGAGGTAATTTCAAACTCATGTAACCCTGCATTTATTCAGATCGGTCAGATGCTCGGTGCAGGCAAGTTCCGTCAGTATTATCAGGGATTCGGTTTCAGCGATAAAACAGGAATCGACCTCCCGGGTGAGGCAGAGGACAGCTTCTGGAAAGAAGGCAAAATGGGCGGTGTTGACCTTGCGGTTGCATCATTCGGTCAGAACTTCACAATCACTCCTATTCAAATGATTACAGCCTGTGCGGCTGTTTCAAACGGCGGTTATGTTGTTCAGCCTCATGTGGTTTCAAAAATCACAGACTCAAAGGGCAATGTAATTAAGACTGTTGATAAAAAAATCAAAAGACAGGTTATTTCAGACGATACATCCAAGAAGATGAATGAATACCTTGAATATAACACAGAAAGACAGGGTGCTGCCGCAGGTTATATTTCAGGCTACAAGGTAGCCGGTAAAACAGGTACAACTGAAAAAAGGGGTGTAACAAAGTTTGAAAGCTCATTTTCTGAGGACTATATATCATCATTCTGCGGTTATGCTCCGGCAGATGATCCGCAGATTGCAATGCTTGTATTCTTTGATACTCCCGACGGTGACGCCTACTACGGTTCACAGGTTTCATCACCTGTATTTATAAATATTATGAGCGAGGTTCTTCCTTATCTTGATGTTAAGACATCATACACAGACGAGGAACTCGGTTATGTTGACGCATCTGCGGGCGACTACACAGGAGTCAGCGTTGACGAGGCTAAAACAGCTGTTGAGGCTGACGGCTTTACGGCAACCGTAAAGGGTAACGGTTCAACTGTAATTTCACAGATTCCGACCGTATCGTCAGGACTTCAGAAGGGCGGCAGTATCGTGCTTTATACCGATAGTGACAGCCGGTCTGAAACAATCAGCGTTCCGAGTCTTATCGGACTTTCACCTGATGAAGTAAACAGTGTTGCAAGTGCCTACGGACTGAATGTCAGCTTCTCGGGTGCAACAACATCATCGGGAACAAGTTCGTCACAGGATATTGAGGCGGGAACTTCGGTTAGTCCTGGAACGGTAATTACGGTATCTTTTGCGGATTCCTCTTCAACACTCAACGAATAACAAAAATATTTATTTGTCTGAAAGGAAAGATAACTATGATTTACGGAATATGGACATTTTGTGCGGCTTTAATTGCATTTATAATTTCAACTGTAACAGGTAAGTTTTTAATTCCATACCTTCGCAAGCTCCACTTTGGTCAAACAATTCTTGAAGAAGGACCTAAGTGGCACAAGGGCAAGCAGGGAACTCCCACAATGGGCGGTATAATGTTCATTGTTGCAATTGTTATTGTTACAATTGCAAGCACGGTTGTCTATGCCATAGCAGGCAATGAATTCGTAACTTCATTCTACGCAAATATTCCAAAGGAATGTGTGCTTATTTTCTGTGGCCTCGGTCTTGCAGTTGCAAACGGTGTTATTGGTTTTATTGATGACTATATCAAGGTTGTCAAAAAGCGTAATCTCGGTCTTACGGCTTCACAGAAACTTATTCTTCAGTTTGTAGTGGCAGCTGCATTCCTCGCAGCACTTGCAATTGCAGGTTTCGGCACAACAACAACTATTCCTTTCGTAGGCAAGGTTGACCTCGGCTTTTTCTATTATGTAATTGCCGCAGTCGCAATTGTTGGCATTGTAAACTCGGTAAACCTCACAGACGGCATTGACGGTCTTGACGGTTCGGTAACATTCTTTGCTTGTGTGGCATTTATGCTTGTTGCCTGCACAAAAAGCTATCTTGGCATTACCGCAATGAGTGCCGCAGCTGCAGGCGCATGCCTTGGTTTCCTCGTTTGGAATTTCCACCCTGCAAAGGTGTTTATGGGCGACACAGGTTCGCTCTTCCTCGGCGGTCTTGTTTGCGGTCTTGCCTTTGCGGTTGATATGCCGATTCTTCTCATCCCAGTGGGAATTATCTATATTGCAGAAGAGCTTTCCGTTATTCTTCAGGTCAGCTACTTCAAAATTACACACGGCAAGCGTCTTTTCAAGATGAGCCCGATTCATCACCACTTTGAAATGTGCGGTTGGAGCGAGGTTAAGATTGTCGGTGTGTTCAGTACGGTAACTGCAATTTTCGGTGCAATTGCCTTTGCGCTTGCATATTTTGGTGCATAAATAAACGCAGAAATACTTGTTTAAAATAAATTTTAAGGGAGGAACGGTCTTTGGCTCCACAAAAAAGAATGATGCTTAAAGCTGATGTAAACAGAATATATGACGAAGAGGTTTACTCGGAGCAGAAGATCAAGGAAGAAAAGTTTTTTGTCCGTCCTTCTCGTCAGAGAAAGATGAAAAAAGGAAAGCTGTTTTCCGTTGGCATGGGACTTGACCTTCCGTTTTGCATAATCATCCTTGTACTTCTTACAATCGGTATGATTATGATGTTTTCTGCAAGCTATGCCTATGCTTACTACAATCAGGGCGACAGCTATTATTATCTCGTAAGACAGCTCATTTTTGCCGTTATCGGTGTGGGCATAATGTTTTTCCTTTCGTTCTTTAACTATAATAAACTCCACAAAATCGCACCGATTGTTCTTGCAATCTCGTATTTTTGCCTGCTTGTGGTTCTTGTACTGCCCGGTTCGGAGGGCGTTAAAAGATGGATTCCTCTGGGAATTTTCAATGTTCAGCCATCTGAAATTGCAAAGTTTGCAATTATCCTTTTCTTCTCACATTGGTGCAGTAAATACTATAATAAAATGCAGTTTGCCCGTTACAGCGTTCTGCCGGGTGTAATTGTTTTCGGCTCAACGGCACTTCTGCTTTTTCTCGAACCGCACTATTCGGGTATTGTAATTATCGGTATTCTCTCGGTTGTAATGCTTTATATCGGCGGAATGCAGACAAAGTACCTTGGAATAGGTCTTGGACTTATTGTCGGAGTAGTACTTATACTTGCTGTTACAAACAGCCTGTCCTATGCTATGAGCCGTCTTGACGGTTGGGGTCAGGCACTTGAATATACAACAAATGATATGTGGTGGACCACATATCAAACCCGAAATTCGCTCTATGCAATCGGTTCGGGCGGACTTTGGGGACTTGGCCTCGGTCAGTCAAGAATGAAGTACCTCTATATTCCCGAACCGCAGAACGACTTTATCTTTGCCGTTGTTGTTGAGGAGCTCGGTCTTGTGGGCGCACTTATGATTCTTCTTATTTTTGCGCTTCTCGTATGGAGAGGAATAACGCTTTCACTGCGTGCAAAGGATAAATTCGGCAAGCTTCTCGGCATCGGTCTTACTTCACAAATCGGTATTCAGGTTGTGCTGAATATCCTCGTTATCACCGACTGGCTTCCTAATACAGGTATCAGCCTGCCGTTCTTCAGTTATGGCGGTAGTTCGCTTATTATGTTGCTTGCCCAAATGGGACTTGTGCTTTCAATTTCCAGAACGGCAAACATTGAAAGACAGTAATTTAAAAATCAGCAGTTTTTTAGTTTTCTTCTGCATAGGTTTTGCAGAATTTTCAAAAGAAAGGTAAGAAAATTATGAAAGTATTGCTTGCAGGCGGCGGCACGGCGGGTCACATAAACCCTGCTCTTGCAATTGCCGGATATATAAAGAGTAAAAGAAACGATGCCGAGTTTTTGTTCATCGGCAATCGTGGCGGAATGGAGCAAAGGCTTGTTCCACAGGCGGGTTTTGAAATTAAGTCAATCACTATCAGCGGTTTTAAAAGAAGCTTTTCTCCGAAGAGTATGATTGAAAATGTCAAGACAGTTTCAAGAACCTTCACTTCTTCGAGAGAGGCAAAGAAAATAATCGCTGAGTTCAAGCCCGATATCTGTATCGGAACAGGCGGATATGTTTCGGGTCCCGTTATCAGAACAGCCGCAAAAATGGGTATTCCGTGCATTATTCACGAGCAGAATGCATATCCGGGCATTACAAATAAAATGCTTGCAAAGAGCGTCAAAAAGGTAATGCTTGCCGTTCCGGACGCAAAAAAGTATTTTGACAAAAATGTTGATTTTGTCATTACCGGAAATCCTGTAAGACAGGAAATCCTCACGGCAAAAAAAGAAGAGTCAAGAAAAGAACTCGGACTTGATAACCGTCCCGTAGTGCTTTCGTTCGGTGGGAGCCTTGGAGCAAGAAAAATCAACGAAGCCGTTGCAGACCTTGTTGCAAGAAGCGGAATTGACGGAAGGTATCAGCACATTCACGCATACGGCAGTTACGGCGACTGGTTTCCGCAGCTCGTTGAGGAAAAGGGTACTGACATTGCCGATTGTTCAAATCTTGATATAAGACCGTATATTGATAATATGCCGACTTGCATGGCGGCGGCAGACCTTGTAATCTGCCGTGCAGGTGCAATTACTCTCAGCGAAATTCAGGCTATGGGCAAACCGGCAATCCTTATTCCGTCACCGAATGTTGCAGAAAATCATCAGTATCACAACGCAATGGCTCTTGTGAATGCGGGTGCGGCTGACATTATTGAGGAAAAAGACCTCACAGGTGCGGCTCTTATGCGTAAGGCTGACAAAATGCTTCTCAATCCCGAAAAGCTTGAAAAGTACAGCGAAAACTCACGCAAAATGGCAATTACTGATGCCAACGAAAGAATCTATTCGGTAGTCAAAAAAGTTCTCGGACTTGTGTAACAGTAACATTTGTAACGCTTTCTCATAGAATGTAAGGGTATTCTTTTTGAGAGGGTGTTATTGTGTCAAAACTGCTTGTTACAGGACGCAAAAAGCTTGACGGAGAGGTTGAGGTTCAGGGTGCAAAAAACAGCGCTTTGCCGATTATTGCCGCCACAATTCTTACAAAGGGCGAAAATGTAATTTACAATTGTCCCTCACTTTCCGATGTTGACGCATCTGTCAATATTCTGCGGTATCTCGGCTGTGCCGTCACACGATACGATAAGACGCTTCTCATCAGCTGTGACGATATTGACCGTTTTGATGTCCCCGACGAATTGATGCGTAAAACAAGGAGTTCAATTGTTTTTCTCGGTGCAGTTCTTGCAAGAATGGGAAGAGTAAGGCTTTCATTCCCCGGTGGGTGTGAAATCGGTTCAAGACCGATTGATTTGCACCTCAATTCGCTTCGGGAAATGGGTGCTGATATTCGTGAAAAACACGGCTATCTTGAGTGTTGTGCTCCGAAAGGACTTTGCGGAACAAAAATTTCACTTTCGTTTCCGAGCGTAGGAGCAACCGAAGATATTATGATTGCCGCCTGCCTTGCAAAAGGCACAACAACAATCATCAATGCCGCTCGTGAACCTGAAATTTGCGACCTCGCGGATTATCTCAATTCCTGCGGTGCGGATATTTCCGGAGCAGGCGAGGGCATTGTCGTTATCGAGGGTGTAAACTCTCTCAACGGTTCGGTTCACACGATTATTCCCGACAGAATCGTTGCCGCAACGCTGATGTCTTGTGCCGCTGTAACAGGTTCAAAAATCGTACTTAACGGAATAATTTCCTCTCACCTTGCGGCGATTATTCCGACTTTCAAAAACGCAGGGTGCAAGATAAGAGTTTCGGACGGCAATCTTGAAATAACCGCTCCCGAAAGACTTAAATCAATGAAAACAATCAGAACAATGCCGTTTCCGGGCTTTCCCACGGACGCTCAGGCGCCCTTGCTTGCAACAGCGTGTGTTGCAGACGGAACAACGGTTTTTGTCGAAAATATATTTGAAAACAGATACAGACACATCCCAGAGCTTGTCAGAATGGGTGCAAATGTCAAGACAGAGGGCAAGGTTGCCGTGGCGGAAGGAGTGAAGATGCTTTACGGAGCATCTGTTGAAGCTACCGACCTGCGTGGAGGTGCAGCTCTTGTTATTGCAGGACTTTGTGCTGATGGCAAAACTGAAATCGGCGGTGTGGAGTATATTGAAAGAGGCTACGAGTGCATTGAACTTATGCTTTCTTCACTCGGGGCAGATATAAAGAAAATTTAGGGTAATCAGGTAATCAAATTGTAACTGTCGCAGGGCGGACTTCCGCCCTCGGCAGATAATATAGAAGGGAGGATTTGCTTTGGACGATAATAAGAAGAGAAGACCGCTCACTTCAAAAGAGAGAAAAAGTCTTGACAAACAGCGTAAAATTGCCGCAAAGCAGGCTGAAAAGTATCATAAGGAAAAAGCAAAGCAGGATAAGAGAGCTAAAAAATCCCCCAATCCAAAAAAGGAACAGCAGAAAAAAGCTCCCAAAAGTAAAATTCAGGAGGCTTTTCTCAAACAAAAAGAAGAGCAGTCGGCACAAATGCCTGACGAAAATATGAGCCGTGAAGAAAAATTCAGAAGAAAAGGCAAGGCTAAAATCAAGAATCTCAAGCCAAAGGATTATGAAGACGGCTACTATGTTGACGAATTCGGAGAAAAGCAGAAACAGGAAAAGCGTGCAAAGGAAATTCGTGCACAGGAGCAAGAGGTTATCCGCAGAAGGAAAAAATCTCTGACAAGCACACAAATTAAACACAGAAGAATTGCACTTTACAGTTCGATTTTTGCGGCTGTAGTCGCAATCGGTGTTGTTTTAAGCCTTACAGTCCTCTTTAAAACCGAAAAAATCGAAGTTGTAGGGGACAAGTACTACAGCAAAGAACAGATTATCGCATTCAGCGGTGTTGATTATCAGGAAAATATTTTCATAGGTGCAATGTACAACACCTCTGAAAAGGTTGTTGAAAACCTTTCCTACATAGAGAGCGCAAGTGTAAGTTTTAATATTCCGGACACAATAACAATAACTGTTGTTGATGCAACACCTTCTTATGTTATTCCAAACGGAAAAAGCTTTTTGCTTGTAAGCTCAAAGGGCAGAATACTTGAAGAGATTTCTGAGAACACGGACAAGCTGCCACAGCTTACCTGCGGTGAGGTGAAAACTACCGAGGTTGGCAAGTATGTGACATTCAGCGATGCCAATGTTCCCGACATTCTCAGCGATGTTTCACAGTGTCTTATTGACAATAAAATAAAAAATATCACAGCGTTTGATGTTTCGGACACGGCAAATATCAAGCTTGTTTATGACGGAAGAATCACAATCAATATCGGTCTTCCCGATGATATTGACTACAAAATCAGAACTGCAATGACAATAATCAATGAAAAGCTTGACCCGAACAATACAGGTCTTATCGCAGGTACACTTGATGTTTCGGCTTGCAGTACATCAAAGATTTCTCACTATAAACCTGCCGCAACTCAGCCGACAGCCGCTACGCAGGCAACAACTCAGGCGGCTACACAGTCAGCGGATTCGTCGGGTGACGGTACCGGCAGCAATTATACATGGGATGACGGCACTTATTCTGACGGAAATACGGGTTATTATGATGACGGCCAAGGTGACGGCAACAGCTACAGTGCCGATGGCGGTTATTCGGGTGACGGCGGATATGATTACGGTAACGCAGACGGCGGTTATTCAGGCGACGGAGGATATGACTACGGCAATGCAGACGGTGCATACGCAGGCGAATGATTATCCCAAGGAGAAAATTCAGATTATTTTGCAGAAAAACGGCTGAAAAGCATTGCTATTTTGAAAAAAGTATGATAGTATAAGATAGTATAATTGTGTATTATGAAGAATAATGATTTCTGATTGAACTTGACAATATATAAGGAGGACGAAAAAATGGCTTTTGAACTGGAATTGGAAAACGAGTATATGCCTAAAATTAAAGTAATCGGTGTCGGCGGAGGCGGCGGCAACGCTGTTAACCGCATGGTAGCAACCGAGGTTAAGAATGTAGAATTTATCGCAATCAATACAGATGAACATGTTTTAAGACTCTCAAAGGCTTCACAGAAAATTCAGATTGGTGAAAAGCTTACAAGAGGTAAGGGTGCAGGTTCTATGCCGCAGATTGGTCAGGAAGCTGCAGAGGAAAGCAGAGATGAAATTGCTGCTCTTCTCAAAGATACAGATATGGTATTTGTTACTGCCGGTATGGGCGGCGGCACAGGTACAGGCGCTGCTCCTGTAGTTGCTAAAATCGCAAAGGATATGGGTATTCTTACAGTCGGCGTTGTTACAAAGCCGTTTGCTTTTGAGGGCAAGAGAAGAATGACTCAGGCTGAGCAGGGTATTGCAGAGCTTTCTGCTTGCGTTGATTCACTCATCATCGTTCCTAACGAAAGACTTAAGTATGTTTCAGATACAAGCATCACTCTTCAGAACGCATTTGCTATTGCTGATGATGTTCTCAGACAGGGTGTTCAGAGTATTTCAGACCTTATCCTTCTTCCGGGTCTAGTAAACCTCGACTTTGCCGATGTTACTTCCGTAATGAAGGACGCAGGCTATGCTCATATGGGTATGGGCAGTGCAACAGGCAAGGACAAGGCTACTGTTGCCGCAGATATGGCTATTTCAAGTCCGCTTCTTGAAACTTCAATTGACGGTGCTAAGGGTCTTATCATCAACATCACAGCTTCTGCTGATGTTAGTCTTGATGATATTGACGCTGCATCAACAATGATTAAAGACAAGGTTTCTGAAGATGCAAACATCATCTGGGGTGCTGTTATCGATGATAAGATGGAAGACGCTATCAGCGTAACAGTGATTGCTACAGGTTTCAATGCAGACGGCCAGATTGCAAAGAAGAACCTTACAGAGGCAGTTGCATCAGCATCAGCTCCTGTTGCAGCAAAGGAAGAGCCAAAGCCTGCAACAAAGGACAAGACTGATGATGACGATGATACCTTCTACGATATTATGTCAATCTTCAATAAGTAAGTTTATTTACGGTGTAAAGAGGCACTCCAAGCGGAGTGCCTTATTTTTGTGAAAACCTATTTGTTTGACAATAATAACCTCGTTATGTTATAATTTAAACAGAACAAAGGGGAAATTGTAGGCTTCTTGCACTTTTACAATTTCTCTTTTTTTGAGCGAAATCCAAAAGCAAAGAAGGCGGAAAAATGAAAAAACTACTTGCACTTTTGATTGCCTTGATGACTGTTCTTTTGTGCAGCTGTTCATCAGGCGGTGAAACAATCCGATTCGGTACGGCAGGTACCGGCGGAATTTATAACGAAGCGGCAAATTCGATAAAGTCGATTGCCGATGCTGACGGCACTTTGAAAATTGAAACAAAGACAACAGCCGGTTCTGCGGCAAATGTTCGCCTGCTTTCGCAGAATTATCTTGACGCCGCAATTGTTCAGTCCGACATTGCTCACGACGCACTTAACGGCGAAAATAATTTTGAAAAATCCGGCAGCCTTGAGGGTTACAGCGCTGTTGCAGGTATGTTTACAGAGGCTTGTCATATCGTTGTAAGAAAAGATTCTGATATTAACAGTGTTGATGATTTGCTCGGCAAAACCGTGAGCATAGGCGAAGAAGAATCGGGTTCGGAGCTTAACGCAAAGCAGATTCTTTCGGCATACGGACTTAACTCAAAAATGGTTAAGGAAAAAAATCTTAATTATGCCGATGCCGCAAAACAGTTACAGAACGGCGAAATTGATGCGGCATTCTTTACACTCGGACTTAATGCAACAGTTGTTGAGGAACTTTCAAAGCAATGTGACATCAAGCTTATAGGAATTGATGACGCAGCTGTTAAAAAGCTTAAAAACACTTACAGCTATGTTGACTGCAAAATTCCGAAAAACACTTACAACGGACAGAGTGACGAAGTCGGCACAGTTGCTGTGAAGGCTGTTCTGATTGTAAACGACAGACTTTCAGACGAACAGGTGAAGAAACTTACACAGCTTGTCTTTGACAATGCGCAGGAACTTCAGCTGACTGTTTCGGCGGATGTTGACATAACACTTGAAAAAGCCGTTGAAGGTGTTAAAATTCCTTTTCACAAGGGTGCGGCAGAGTATTATTCCGAAAGAGGAATAACGGTAAAAACAGCAGGATAACTGCGAAAGGATTGGTGCTGATTGAATATAACTCTTGATATGTATCAGACAATCGCAGTTGCCGTGATTGTTCTGATGGCCGGTGCGTTTCTGAAAAAGCGTATATCGTTTTTGCAGAAATTTTGTATACCTGCACCTGTAATCGGTGGTTTGCTTTTTGCAATTCTAACGCTGGTTCTCTATATGACAGGTGTTGCGGTAATTGATTTTGACGATACTCTAAAGGAAGTCTGCATGGTGTTTTTCTTTACCTCAGTCGGATTTCAGGCGAATCTAAAGGTGCTGAAAAGCGGAGGCAAATCTCTTATCGTATTTTTGTTTCTTGTAATTATGCTCATTGTAATGCAGAATTTCTCTGCAATCGGACTTGCAAATTTGATCGGACTTGACTCGCTTACGGGTATGACAACGGGTTCAATTCCTATGGTTGGCGGTCACGGTACGGCGGGCGCTTTCGGTCCCGTCCTTGAGGATTTCGGCGTTCAGGGTGCGACAACTGTTTGTACTGCCGCTGCAACATTCGGTCTTATCGCAGGCTCACTCATGGGCGGACCTGTCGGAAACAGACTTATTAAAAAGCACAACCTTATTGCCACAATCAAAACAGAGGATGACAGCCTTCTTGTTGAAGAAGAGGAAAAGCACGAACGACATTTTTCAATGTATGCTCCGGCAGTATTTCAGCTGATTATAGCGGTCGGACTCGGTACGGTTGTTTCAGATTTGCTTTCACTTACGGGCATGACATTCCCGATTTATATCGGTGCAATGATTATTGCCGCAATTATGAGAAATATCGGTGAATACACGGGTAAAATCACTATTCACATGGGTGAAATCAATGACCTCGGCGGTATATGTCTCTCACTTTTCCTCGGTATTGCGATGATTACCCTCAAGCTTTGGCAGCTCGCAGACCTTGCGCTTCCGCTCATTATACTTCTTGCAGGTCAGGTTGTTCTTATGTTCCTTTTCTCATATTTTGTTGTGTTCAACATTATGGGCAGAGATTACGACGCCGCTGTTCTTGCGGCAGGTACATGCGGTTTTGGTATGGGCGCAACGCCAAATGCAATGGCAAATATGCAGGCAATCTGCGAAAAATACGCACCGTCCGTAAAGGCTTATCTTATTGTTCCGATTGTCGGCAGTTTGTTTGCCGACTTCCTGAACAGTCTGACGATAACATTCTTTATAAATTGCATTTAGAATCGGAGGCAGGTATTATGAAGGACAGGAAATTTACATTTGATTCCGAAAACCTTGCTTTTCCCGAAATTCATACGGGCAAAGTAAAGCAGAATGATGTTGCCGAGGATGATACGGACAGCACGGTTGTTTATGATACTGTCGCTGTTCCCGAGGTGCATCTCAAAAAGCATAAGCATAAAAAACAGAAGAAAGACAATAAATAAAACAACAGCCGTACATTTCAAAAGTGTACGGTTGAAATTTTTGTATTTAATTTTGAAATAAAACCTTACCTTCCGTAATGGGTGTGTATGCTGTAAGTTCGGCTATGTCAAGGTCGGTTTTGTACATATCAACCGCACAAATTTGGTGATTGTTGTAGGTGGTATAGTAGTAGATTCCCTTGTCGGCATTGCAACAGGAGGTGTAAAGTGTGATTTCATACTTTCCCTCTGCAACCTCGCAACAACCTCTCTGCTGGTCAACAGAACCGAGAATGTGGAAAAACTGGCTCACGCTTTCGCTTTCGCTGTCGCCCGAAACGGAGTTCAGCTTTGTGAACGCAACCTTTGCAAAACGGGATGCGGATGAAAGGTCGCCCGGCAGTCCGATTGCACCCATTCCACGGCTGTATGTGGTAAGCTCGGCACTTTTGCCGAAGTTGTTTTCGGGTTGCTTTGGCGAGAGTGCCATATAGTTGTTGAGCATGAACATCTGAATGTCAAACGGCGGATTGTTCGTAAGCACACCGACAGGGTTGTCATAGACTTTAAGTCCGTCAATTGTCGATTCAACTGTAAGCGATTCGTCTTTGTCGGAAATAATCCAATGCAATTGAGCACAGGGGAGCTTGTCGCTGAACTGCGTATTTGTTATGTTAAGGTTTTCAAGCTTTTTTCTTGCCTGCAAAACGCTGTCGCAATGTGAAAGTATATACGGAATGAACTCAAATTGTGCAATATTTTCCTTGCCGTTTTTCGGTTCAAAATATACGGCATTGCCCACAAAATTAAGTCCTGCCATACACAAGCCCTTTTCATTCATTGCATCGTAATAGAGCGGATAACCGTCCGCTATGTGCGCCATGCCGATCATCGCAAAGTGGCTGCTGCATTCGTTTGTATGACGGAACTTAAACGGAAAATTTCGTGGAGTAATTGTAATTTCGTCACCGTATGAAAATTCATAATCAAGCGTTCTGCCAAAGTAAAAGTCTTTTGTTTTATATGTTGCCGCTGTACACATATCATCAGCCTCCGATTCTTTTAATAATAAATATTCTTCCGCTTAGTATAGAGTATCATACTGCTTAAACAAAATGATTGCAAGGTGATTTTTGGAAAATTACAAAAATTGTCGAAATCACTTGAAAAATTACCTTGCTCGGTATATACTGTATATGTTGATATGAATGGGAATGAGGTTCTCCCACGGCTTTTTGTCGAAACCGCTTTTGCTGATGACTTCTGTTTTTGAACAGGGGCATTGGCTTTTTTTATGCGATGTTATCCATGCGGAAATTTTGAGGAGGAAATTTATGAAGAACAAATTTGTTGATTTTAAGGTGCTTGCAGCATCTCTGTGTTGTTCCGTTGTAATGGGACTGATATCGTTTGCATTTCTGAAATGCCTTGACTATGCGGCAGATTTCAGAAGCTTCTTTCCGCTGTGCTATATGTTTTTGCCCGTGGCAGGCATTGTGACCGCCTTTGTATACAAGCGTGTCGGCGGAAAGTCTTCAATGGGCAACAACATTATTATTGAGAGTGCAAATGACGGTGAAAAAGTGCCAAAGCGACTTGCATCGCTGACATTTATATTTACCTGCATAACCCACCTTTTCGGCGGTTCTGTCGGCAGAGAGGGAACTGCCGTTCAGATTGGCGGTTCGCTGACAAGTAATGTTGCCGATTATCTCGGCTTTAAAAATAATGACCGAAGTACAATCGTTCTCAGCGGAATCAGCTCTGCATTCGGTTCGGTTTTCGGCACACCGTTTGCAGGTGCATTTTTCGGAATGGAAGTCTGCTGTGTCGGCAGATTGTCGGCAGGTGCGGTAATTCCGTGCTTTGCGTGTTCATATCTTGCAAATTTCGTTACTCAGCTCCTCGGCTTTAAACACGAGAGATATGCAATCGCTTCAATTCCCGATTTTGACGCAAGATTTCTTTTTGTGTTTTTAATTGCGGCAGTTTGCCTCGGCTTAATCGGCAAGCTGTTTGCACTCGGAATAAAGTATGTAAAACTTGCATACTCAAAAATTTTCAAGAACTACCTTCTTGCCGCAGCAGTAGGGGCGGCAATCGTCAGCCTTTCAATTTTAATTTTCGGACTTAACGATTTTGAGGGTTTAAGCACTTGGATGCAGGACACTGCATTTAAAGGTGAAGCAAAGTGGTACGATATGCCGGCAAAATATCTTCTGACCGTACTCACCCTCGGAGCAGGATTTCAAGGCGGAGAGGTCACGCCTATGTTTGATATGGGTGCGTCATTTGGCGGTTGGTTCGGAGGCGTCTGCGGATTTGACCCAACATTCTTTGCGGCAATCGGCTTTGTATGTGTTTTTGCTGCCGCAATCAACACGCCTATCACTGCAATCGTTCTCGGTATCGAAGTATTCGGTGCGTCAGCCGCTCCGTATTTTGTACTCGCAGTTCTCATCAGCTTTATTGCATCGGGCAACACAACAATTTATCCGTCACAAAAATTCCTTGTTGATAAAAACCTCTTCAATTTCAAAAAAGAAGTGATACAATAGGTATAGTATGAATTATCATACAAAAAACAATGGAGGTATTTGTTATGTCAAAAGTATTAGTAGCATATTTTAGTGCAAGCGGAGTTACAGCAAAGCTTGCCGAAAGACTCGCATCTGCAATCGGTGCAGATTTGCATGAAATCAAACCCGAAAAGCCATACACAAGTGCTGACCTTGACTGGAGAGATTCTAACAGCCGCAGTAGTGTTGAGATGAAAGACAAATTATTCCGTCCGACTATTGCAAACAGCGTTGAAAATATGGATCAGTACGATACCGTGTTTGTTGCATTCCCGATTTGGTGGTATGTAGCACCCACAATTATCAATACATTCCTTGAGGCTTACAACCTTGACGGCAAGAAGATTATTCCGCTTGCAACTTCAGGCAGCAGCGGTATGGGCAATACCAACAAGGAACTTGCTCCGTCATGCAAGGGTGCAACTCTTGAAGAGGGCAAACGCTTTGCCGCAAATGCCGGTGAAAAGGAACTTGCCGACTGGGCAAAGAAATTTATCGGCTGATTCAACTTGGCATATAAAAAGGAGTCTTGAAAAAGGCTCCTTTTTTGTGTGTCAAAACTTCCGCTATCGGCAAAAACCTAAATTTACTTGTAATGTATTCTTGATATTTTGCCGATAGATTTTTATGTTTCAATAAATATAGCAAATGATTATATATTGCTTTTGTTATAATGAATTAAATAAATTGACAAAAGTCGAATAAAACGTGTAATATTGCTGAAAATAATTTGAAGTATTGCCAAAATAATTAAAAACTGCTATAATGTAACACATTGCAACAATAAAATAAAAGTTTAGGTGAGTTTTTATGAAAAAAATAATTAGATTAAGCACAGTTCTCGTTCTTGTAATATGTATGACTTGTGTTTTTAGTGTGAGCTATACTGCTGCAACAGTTAGCCGTTCATACAAAACTACAAGCAGTATTTCAGACAAATTCAGCGGTGATAGTGATTCATACACTGCATACGAAGGAATGGCTGTCGGCGATAGATATTGCTACAGTGTTAAAATAAAAAAAGACAGCAAGAGCTATGGCCAGTATGCAAAGCTACTTAGAACTGACTTAAAAACAAATAAAACAATTACTTTAAAAGTTTCAGGTAGTTCAAAATATATAGATACCAAGAAAAACAGATTTAAGAATTATTTACTCGGTCATGCAAACGATGTAGTTTCAACTACACTTGACAGCAAGTATACAACACTTTTTGTTGCTTGCGGTAAAGATGCTAAAGTGAAAAGTCCGTACGATATTGTTCAGTTAAGAGTAAATAACTCTGCTAAAACTCCTACAGTTGAATTTGTAAAGGGTTATAAGGTAACTGATAAATCCTTTAATGTTTACGGTATTGGAATAAGTAAAAAGGACTTAAAAAATAATAAACTTGACTTTATCCTTAAAAATGGTGGCAAGACATGCTACAAAGTTTCTACATCTTTGAGTAATTACAGCGGTACCAAAGTAATTAACAGCAGTAATGTGACAACTAAAAATTCATGTTATCTTAATTTAGGCAGTTATTCTAATTACAATATTCAGGGTATAGGAGTTAACTCAGGCGTTTTGTATGTGCCTATGACTAAAAACAATCATAGTGTAATTATCAAATATAATTTAAATAATTTTTCATTTAAGAGTTCAAGTCCTAAAACATACTCTTCTTCAGATGTGATTTCAATTCGTTCAAAAACTTACTCTCAGTTTGAAATAGAGAGCTGTGGTATTTCAAATAGTACCGGTAGACTGTATTTTAATGCGAACAGAAACAATTCTCATGATATGATAGGTTATGTAACTAATGGTAACGGACAAGCTGTAAAGTAATATTATACAGATAAAATAGATGAATCCCCTTGCATTCTGCTTGCAAGGGGATTGCTTTGTTATTTATTCGATTTTTTGTCAACGGCGAGCCAGAGTTCCCAGTAGTAATCCGGACTTTGAGTGTTTGCTGATGGGTATGCCTCAATTTCGACTCCGCAGGGATAGTAGTCGCTGTTCGGGAAAAATTCTTCAAAGATATACTTATATACCTTTTGGAATGCCTGCGGCATTTGTCCTTTGCACGGGAACACAACATAGGTTGCGGCGGGAAGTGTGACAACTTCAAGATCATCATCTTTAACAGGGTTGCCATTGTAATGACAGCCGATTCCATACGGAAAATCTTCCTCATTAGGTGAATAATCAAGGCCTATTCCGATAATTGAATCGTTGAAAACATTGTTCTTGCTTACATAGCTTACAATGCGGTCAACCGTGCCGTCAGCCATACATTTGTGCCAAAAAGCCGCAATTCATTTCCGTTGATTTCTTTGTTTTTGGTAAAACGCTTTTTCTTGACGATAATGTCAAACGAGTCTTTTTTCTCAATTCTGTAATCCATTTTAGTACCTCCGCTGATAGTAAGTTTTACGGAGAGCTTTGAAAAAGATTTTATGGTAGCACCCTTTTTTGCTTGTGACGGTGTGACACCGTGAAACTTTGTGAATGCCCTTGAAAAGCTTTCAGGACTGTCGTATCCGTATTTTAAGGCAACATCAATCACCTTTGCATTTTCGGCAGAAAGCTCTTCGCCTGCAAGCGCAAGCCTTCTCATTCTCACATAATCGCCGATTGTCATATCGCAAATTACGGAGAATATCCGCTGAAAATGAAAGTTTGAGCAATACGCACATTTTGCAATTGCCTCATAATCTGTCGGTTCTGTTATGTGCTGTTCAATGTAATCAAGTGCCCTGCTTATTCCGAATATTCTGTCCATATCTTTTTCCCTCCGATGTGTTAATTATAGCGGAGAATGTGATTATATTCCTGACATTTACTGCTGAGTTCTGCTATTGTTTGCAATTAAGCTGTTTGTATTTACAGGTTTTACAAGTTCTGAATTTTCCTCAACTCAAATTTACACTCAAATGTTTAACGAAATTTATTTTTTATGCGGATTGATGCATCTGTATGCATAATGAAATGCCTTGAAAACGGCATTTTTATAAGCCCTTTGACATCCTTACCGCACCAATAGTCAACAAGCCAGACTGCGTTTTCATCTGTGCTGACATAACCGCTCTCAATCAGATTTTGTCTTGATTCGGGGGCGATTTTTCTTTTTAAATCGCTATATTCAAGCTCTGAAAGCAACTTGTCTGTTGAAGTTTTAACGGCAGTACAATATTCGTACAGAGCCGATATATCAAGCGTATTTGAAAAGTCACGGATTTCATTTTTTACAAGTTCATTGCCGGTTGTTATAATCGGTGAGCCGATTTTCTGTTTAAAATTTTCGGCAAAGAAAACCTGTTCATCACCGAGTATGAGCGTGTGAGCAACGATGTCCTCAATGCGGAACATATGCCATATCGAATAGGCAACGCTCTTGTTGTGGTAACCGTTTGCGTTGATGAACGGCATTTCGCCAAATTACTCATTTGTGAGTTCATCTCTTAACGCAATAAGACTGTCAAAAATTTCATTTCGCAGTTTTAACAGCGTGTCAATTCCATCTGAAAATGTATCTTTTCGGTTGATTTGCTGTTGCATCAGCTTGTTGAGTTCAGACCACTCTTTATTCATTGATTTTCTCCTGCTCGGCTGTGATACGCTTTGTTTCTTCGTCCATAATGTTTGCAAAGCCTGTATCGTCAATTTCAACTGCTTCGGTACTGTTTTCGGCGGCTACGGATTTGTCGGCAAAGGCATCGAAAATATTCTGTTTACTGCCGAGAATTTTCAGAATTTTTTCGTCAACGGTATCTTCGCAAAGAAGTCTGTAAACAAGCACATTTCGTGTTTGTCCCATTCTGTATGCTCTTGAAATCGCCTGATTTTCAACCGACGGTTTGAACTGCGGTTCGCATAGGATAATCACGCTTGCGGACTGAATGTTCAGTCCCGTACCGCCCGACTGAATTTGTGCAGGAAGAACTTTGCCGGCTTGAGCTTTATCAAATTCGTCAATGATTTCCTGCCTGCGTTGTGGAGAAACCGAGCCGTTAATCGGACTAACGCACCTGTCACCGAGAATTGCCGTGACCTTTGCAATTGTGTCAAGAAAGAATGAGAACACAATAACCTTTCTGCCGTCCTCGGCGGCTTTGTCAACGAGTTCAAGCAGTCGCTGAGCCTTTGATGACTTGCTCATATCGTCAATATTCCACGATACTCTGCGAGCCTTAGCGTAATTTCGATTAAGCACGGCATCCTCATATGCCGACTTTTCCTCCGAACCAAGTTCGCACCATTCTTTCTTTTCAATCAGTTCCGGAAGTTCGGTCAGCACATCTTCACGCTTTCTGCGGAAGTAAACAGGGGCGACCTTTTCACGGAACTGCGGGGCAGAGGAGAGGTACTCCATACCCTTAATATCGTCGGCAACAAGCGGTTGCAGAACCTTGATAAGCTCAATCATTTCGTCAACCTTATTTTCGAGAGCCGTACCTGTCATAAACAGCATACGCTCTGCGTGGTCGGCAATGTTGCGTACATTGCCTGTTCGCCTTGCCTCGGGATTTTTGATGTAGTGCGCCTCGTCAACAATGAGCGTTGAAAATCTGAAATTGTCGGCAAGATTGATGAAGCCTGTAGTTTCGTAGGTTGTAACGGCAACACCGCCGTTTGCAAGCCAGCTTTCAAGTGCCGAATTTCTGTCGTGACCGTGGATTTTAACAACGGACAAGTCGCTCTTTGCGGCAATTTCACGGCACCAGTTCGCAATTACGCTTGCAGGGCAGACAACCATAAAATGAGTTGCACCGCCGTTGCGTAATGAAACCATAACGGCAATCGCCTGAATGGTTTTGCCGAGTCCCATTTCATCTCCGAGAAGAACTTTCTTTTGATGAAGTGCGTATTTTACGCCTGTTTCCTGATATTTTCGAAGTTCACACTTCAAACCCTCGGGGTTAAATTCTTCGCTCTGAATTTCGCCTGCAAGTCCTTCGGGCAAACCGTAAACGCTGTTGTCATTGCCCAAAACTCCGGGTGCAATGTCCTCAAGCAGATTGTAAAAATTGATTGAGTGATTTTCAAAATCCGTCCACGCATCGTTGTCGGAAATTTGGTTTGCGTATTGTGCAATCGAAAGATTTTTGTCGGCAAAAGTACCGTATTCAGTGCCGATGAGCGATGACAGCAAATTGTACGCACTTTCGGCATTCTGCTTGTTTGCCTTTGATGTAAAGAACCACTTAAAACCGCTTGTGGCAGGGGCAATGTTCGCCCTTGCCTGATTGACACGGCTCTCATATGTTACAAGCAACTGACCGCTCTTTTTTGAAACAGGCATCACGATTCTGTACATTGCAAGCGCCCTTACAATCCTCGTTGTTTCTGCGGTTTTATTGTCGGTGCTGAGCGACAGTTTTGTGCCGCTCTTGACCTGTGCAATCATTGCGTCAACCGCTTTGCGGATAGTTTGTGCGCCGTCAAAGCTGATTCCGTTAATCATTTCAAACTGTAAAATAGGCACATTCGCAAGGTCGGCAATCGTGTTGTAGCCGTTATCGTGAAGAAGTTTTACCCTGATTCCCTGCTTGTCACGGTTCAGCTCGTCAACCGAAATATTCGCAAGCGTCTGCATTGCCTTTGTCGTTATGTAGCTGTCAACCGAGTTCTTGACCTCGGCTCTGTATCCCTCGGACAGCTCGTTTATGTAATGTAACTTGTTAAGATTTTCGCCGTGAACCGCCAAAACCCTCTTAGCATCACCCGATGAAAATGCTCGCCCCATATGATTACTCCTCTGTTTTAGTATATGTTTTCCGTTTCTAATACCCACGGACAGGTGAATGAAATTTCCATTTGAACCGCAGGTAAAGGAAAGTTGTCTTCCAATAAATCACATTCACTTTTAAATCCGATTTTATAATCTACCTATTTTTTTTTACATAACAGCGTGTATTTATATTAGTGTAATATGCTTGTATCAAATACAAGAACAACTATAATAAAATGACATATAATGTAGTTGAAAATTTTCATTACATGAAATACTTCCAATTACACTATATGTCATACTAAGATTAATGTGTTATTATTGCCAAAATTTTAATTGGTTTTGTGTGAACGGATTTTTAAAATTACAATTATTATAGCCATAATTAATAAAATTATTGTACCTGCAACTATAATGTTAGCGTATGTGTAATCTCCACCAGATCCCAACATATTACCTGTTACTTTTGTAACATGTTTAAATTGTGTTTCAGCTATAGAACTTTTATTATCGCTACTAATCACAGAAGTTGTATTTGAAGTGTTTTCTTCTACAGTTTTAGCAATTTGATGATTAGATTTATTTGTAGTATTATTTTCGCCCATTCCATCAATATAGTTAATAAATGATCCTTGAAAACTAGAATCATTCACACAATCAGGATTAACAATGGGTGTAAGATTCTTTTCCTCTTCGTTTCCATTTACTGATACATTGCAAGTAATGGTATAAGATTTAAGATAAGTCATATCTTCACCGTACATATCAGTAATGAAATAAGACAAATCTGTTTCCCCATTCTTTTCAACTTTAAATTCAATTGTGAAAAGAGGTGTATTAGGATCAATTTTGGCAAGATTTTGAACATCAGTCCATTGTAGGGTATAACAATTATTAGTTCCGGTGCTTGTATCATAATTGGAAAATGCATCGGTTGTAAATGAATTTTGAACAATAGATAAATATTCACTATCATAAAATCCATTTATTTTAACGCCAAGAACATCTTCAGTTACATCTGACATACAAATAGAATATTTTATAATATCACCTACTTTAGCACGAATAGAATTGTTTTCATTATAGGTAATATTGATTTTTAAATTATCTTCTACTGCACTTGTTGGTATGCAAAATATTAAAGTAGAAAATATAACTATAAAAGTAATTGACAATATTGATTTAACTGTTTTAACCATAATAATCCCCCTTTTATTTATTACTTAAATTATAATCATTAAAAACAGAACTGTCAATAGTTTTTGCTTGGTTGTGTGTAATGTTTTTGTATAAATACACAAAATACCTCTACTGCAAATTAAGCTTTTTGAAAGATATGGTTTTAACCCTTGTATTTACATCATACATTTCTATTCAAAATGACAACCGTCTCCACATGTGCTGTGTGGGGGAACATATCTACGGGTTGGATTTTTTTGGCTTTGTAGGGGCTGTTTTGGGTTAGGTAGGCTAAATCCCTTGCCAATGTTTCGGGGTTGCAGGAAACATAGACAACCTTTTTCGGAGACATTTTGATTAGTGAGTCGAGAAATTTTCGGTCACTTCCGGCTCTTGGCGGATCCATAAACACAACATCGGGCTTTTCGTCCTCGTCTGCAGCTTCTCTCATAAACTCGCCCGCATCGGCTTTGTAGAAACGGATATTTTTCAGATTATTTGCTCTTGCGTTTACGATTGCATCCCTCACGGCATCGCCGTTAAGTTCTGCACCGATAACATTCCCTGCGCCGTTTTTGGCGGCAATTATGCCGATTGTGCCGATTCCGCAGTAGGTGTCAAGCACGGTTTCGTTGCCTTTGAGATTTGCAAATTCAATTGCTTTGCCGTACAAAACTTCGGTCTGAACAGGGTTAATTTGGTAAAAGCTTTTCGGCGAAATTCTGAACCTGCAACCGCAGAGAATATCCTCAATATAGCCCTTGCCGTACAGCACTTTCTGATTGTCACCGAGTACAAGGTTGGTGCGGTAGGGGTTTATATTTTGCACAATGGTTGTGATTTCGGGAAACTGTTTCAGAATCGCTTTTACAAAATTGTTTTTTGACGGAAAAACAGGTGTACCTGTCACAAGCACAAGCATAATCTGATTTGTCGCAAAGCCTCTTTTCACAAGAATGTGACGGAGAAAACCTTTGCCTGTGTCCTCGTTATAGGTTGTCATTCTGAAAGAGGGGAGGAGCTTGCGTACTGCAACGATGATTTTGTCGGCAATAACATCCTCTGTCTGACAGCTGTCAATTCCGACAACATGATGACTGCCCGACTGATACACACCCGAAATGATTTTACCCTTTTTGTCTGTATAAAAAGCCGCCTGAACCTTGTTGCGGTAGTGGTAGGGAATTTTCATTCCGATAATTTTTTCAACGGTGCAAAAGCGTTTGAGAAGTTTTTCGACTTTCTTCTGCTTGAATTCAAGCTGTTCGGGATATGACAGATTTTGCAGTTGACAACCGCCGCATTTTTTGTAAACGGGACAGCTTTGTTTATTGGTTTCAGGTCTGTTACTCATAATATTTCCTCACATTTTATTGCATTGTATATATTCTATATTTTATCATCAATCATATTGATATGCAACAGAAACAAATCCTTAATGACAAAGAAAAACGCAGGGGGGAAAATCCGCTCCTGCGCTTTCTGATTATTAACCGATATATCGAAAAATTGAGGATTATCAGGTTATTTGTAATCAATCAAAGATTTGTGTATCCCATAAGGCTTTCGTCAACTTCTTTGGCAACATCTCTGCCCTCACGAATTGCCCAGACAACAAGTGACTGTCCTCTGTGCATATCGCCTGTAACAAATACATTTTCAACATTTGTCTTGTGTGAGCCTTCTGCCGTTGCAACATTGGTTCTTGCGTTTGTTTCAACACCGAATGCCTTGGTTACATAGTTTTCGCTGCCGAGGAATCCTGCCGCAATGAGTACGAGTTCAACATCAACCTTGTACTCTGAGCCTTCAACCTCTTTCATCATAAGTTTGCCTGTTTTAGCATCCTTTTCGGGCTTGAGCTTAACAAGCTCCGCACCTACAAGATTGCCGTTCTTGTCAGCAATGAACTGCTTAACGGTTGTCTGATAAACTCGTGGATCGTGACCGTAAACTTCAATAGCCTCTTCCTGACCGTAGTCTGTTTTGCAGACTCTCGGCCATTGCGGCCATGGGTTATCGGCACTTCTTGCGTCGGGAAGTTTAGGCATCATTTCAAGCTGAAGAACGGATTTTGCACCGTGTCTGATGCTTGTGCCGACGCAGTCGTTACCTGTGTCGCCGCCGCCGATTACCATTACATTCTTGCCTTTTGCGCTGATGAATGTACCCTCTCTGAGGTTGCAGTCAAGAAGTGATTTTGTTGTTGATTTGAGGAAGTCAACGGCAAAGTAAATGCCATTTGCCTCTCTGCCGGGAACTTTGATATCTCTCGGATTTGATGCACCGCAAGCAAGGATTACACGGTCAAAGTCCTTGAGGATTTCGCTTGCCTTGATGTCTTTGCCGACATTTGAGCAGGTTTCAAAGGTTACGCCTTCTTCTTCCATAATGTTAATCTTGCGTTCGATAACATCTTTTTCAAGCTTCATATTCGGAATGCCGTACATAAGCAGACCGCCTACTCTGTCATTGCGTTCAAATACCGTTACAGAGTGACCGCGCTGATTGAGCTGGTCGGCAGCGGCAAGTCCCGATGGACCCGAACCGATGATTGCAATTTTCTTGCCTGTTCTTACCTTTGGAATTCTTGCGTCTGCAAGACCTTCTTCATAGGCATTTTCAATGATTCCGTATTCGTTGGCTCTTACGCTGACAGCGTCACCGTTTGCACCGCAGGTGCATGCCTTTTCACAGAGAGCAGGACATACACGGGATGTAAATTCGGGGAAGTTGTTTGTAACTTTAAGACGGTTGTAAGCCTGTTCCCAGTTGCCCTTGTAGATGAGGTCGTTCCATTCGGGAATGAGGTTGTTAAGCGGACAGCCTGAGAATGCAGAACCGATCTGCATTCCTGCCTGACAGAAAGGCACACCGCAGTCCATGCATCTTGCACCCTGTTTTTGCTGATCCTCTTTGCTGAGGGGATCGTGAAACTCGTCAAAATTTTTGATTCTCTCTTTTACGGAGTATGCCGGAGCATCCTCACGCTTATATTCCATAAATCCTGTTGGTTTTCCCATTGATGTCCCCTCCTTATTTATTATTCACAATTTCGTAGAAAGCTTCAATCTGTGCCTGCTCGTTTGTAAGACCTTTTTCTTCATAAGCGGCAATTGCAGCCATCATTCTCTTGTAGTCGTGCGGAATAATCTTCTTGAATTTCGGAAGATACTCGTCAAAGTTATCAAGGATTTTCTTGCCCCTCTGTGAACCTGTTGCTGCAACATGTTCTTCTATAAGCGTTTTGAGTTCGATGATATCGTACTTTTCTGTTACCTCAGAGAAGAGAACCATTTCTTTGTTGAGTTTTGTGTAAAGATCTCTTTCTTCATCAAGAACATAGGCAACACCGCCGGACATACCTGCGGCAAAGTTTTTGCCTGTTTTGCCGATAACAACAACCCGACCGCCTGTCATATATTCACAACCGTGGTCGCCGACACCCTCAACAACTGCCGTTGCGCCTGAGTTTCTTACACAGAAACGCTCGCCTGCAACACCGTTGATGAATGCCTTGCCGCTTGTTGCACCGTAAAGTGCAACATTACCGATGATGATGTTGTTACCTGCGTCAAATGTTGAGTTCTTCGGAGGATAAACTACCAGCTTACCGCCTGAAAGTCCCTTGCCGAAGTAGTCGTTTGAGTCGCCCACAAGTTCAAGTGTGAGTCCCTTTGGAATGAATGCGCCAAAGCTCTGACCGCCCGAACCGTTGCAGACTACTGTAAATGTATCGTCATCAAGGTTGTTGTAATGCTTTCTTGTAACCTCGGAGCCGAAGATTGTACCGAATGAACGGTCAGTGTTCTTAACATTGACTTCAACCTTTTTCTTTGTGCCTTTTGCAAGAACCTTTGCAAATTCTTTGCAGAGGATTCTCTCGTCAAGTGTTGATTCAAGCTTGAAATCATAAAGGCTCTTTTTGTTGTATTCAACCTTTTCCGAAACAAAGTTTGTGTCAAGAATGTTAGAAAGGTCAACCTCGGCAGCCTGTCCTGTGATGCCTTCTTTTCTCTTGATGAGGTCAATTCTTCCGACAAGCTCATCAACGGTTTTTACACCGAGCTTTGACATATATTCACGAAGTTCGCTTGCTACAAACTTCATAAAGTTTATTACATATTCGGGCTTGCCGCAGAATCTTTTTCTGAGCTCGGGGTTTTGTGTGGCAACGCCGAACGGGCAGGTATCAAGGTTACATACTCTCATCATTGCACAACCGAGAGTTACAAGCGGAGCAGTTGCAAAACCGAATTCCTCTGCACCGAGCATTGCGGCAATTGCAACATCACGGCCGTTCATAAGCTTACCGTCGGTTTCAATAACAACCTTGTTACGAAGGTCGTTCATAATGAGCGTCTGATGAGCCTCGGCAAGACCGAGTTCCCACGGCAGACCTGCGTTGTAGATTGAGTTTCTCGGAGCAGCGCCTGTACCGCCGTCATAACCTGAAATAAGGATTACGCCTGCACCTGCTTTTGCAACGCCTGCGGCAACCGTACCTACACCGCATTCCGAAACGAGCTTAACAGAGATTCTTGCGTCTTTGTTAGAATTTTTGAGGTCGTAGATAAGCTGTGCAAGGTCCTCAATTGAGTAAATGTCGTGGTGCGGTGGGGGAGAGATGAGCGATACACCCGGTGTTGAATGACGGGTTTTTGCAATCCAGGGATAAACCTTTTTGCCCGGAAGATGTCCGCCTTCACCAGGCTTTGCACCTTGAGCCATTTTAATCTGAATTTCGTTTGCAGATGTAAGGTATCTTGATGTAACACCGAAACGACCTGACGCAACCTGTTTGATTGCAGAACATCTGTCAACCTTCTGACCTTTTGTGAGAAGTCTTTCAAGGCTTTCGCCGCCCTCACCTGAGTTTGACTTGCCGTGAAGCTGATTCATTGCAATCGCAAGTGTTTCGTGAGCCTCCTGTGAGATTGAACCGTAGGACATAGCGCCTGTCTTGAAACGCTTTACGATTGAATCAACGCTTTCAACCTCATCAAGCGGAACAGGAGTTTCTGCAAAGTTGAAGTCGAAAAGGCCTCTGATGTTTACAGGATCCATTTCTTCGGAAATCATATGAGAATACTTTTTGTAAAGCTCATAATCGCCTGTTCTTGTTGCCTGCTGGAGCATATATATAGTCTGCGGATTGTAGAGGTGTTCCTCTTTGCCGCTTCTGAACTTGTGTGAACCACGGGATTCAAGCTCATCACTTACACCGAGGTCAAGCGGATCAAATGCCGCTGTGTGAAGCTTGTCAACATTCTTTTCAATATCCTTGATTGTGATACCGCCGATTCTGCTGACTGTGCCTGTGAAGTATTCGTCAATAACATCCTTGCCGATACCGATAGCCTCAAAAATCTGTGAGCCCTGATATGACTGGATTGTTGAAATACCCATTTTTGATGCAATCTTTACGATGCCGTGTAGAACTGCGCTGTTGTAATCGTCAACTGCTGCGTAGTAGTCCTTGTCAAGAAGGTCGTCGCCGATAAGCTCATGGATTGTTTCCTGAGCAAGATACGGGTTGATTGCACTTGCACCGTAGCCGAGAAGTGTTGCAAAATGATGAACTTCTCTCGGCTCACCGCTTTCAAGTACCATTGCAAGTGAAGTTCTCTTCTTTGTTGCAACAAGGTGCTGATGAAGAGCGGATACTGCAAGAAGTGACGGAATTGCAAGATGGTTTTCGTCAACTCCTCTGTCGGAGAGGATAAGAATATTTGCACCGTCATTGTAAGCCTTGTCAGCTTCAATGAAAAGTCGCTTAACAGCCTTTGAAAGGCTTGTGTTCTTGTAGTAGAGAATCGGGATAACCGCAACCTTAAAGCCCGGAATGTGCATATTCTTGATTTTGAGAATATCGGTTGATGTAAGAATCGGGTTGTGAATCTTCATAACCTTGCAGTTTTCGGGACGCTCCTCAAGGATGTTGCCGTCCTCGCCGATATAAATTGTTGTTGATGTTACAACTTCCTCACGGATTGCGTCAATCGGCGGGTTTGTAACCTGTGCAAAGAGCTGTTTGAAGTAGTTGAAAAGCGGCTGCGGTTCTTTTGAAAGAACTGCAAGCGGACTGTCTGTACCCATTGCGGCAATTGACTCTGTGCCGTTCTTTGCCATAGGAAGGATTGATGTCATAACATCTTCGTAGGTATATCCGAAAGCCTTCTGGAGTTTTTGTCTTTCTTTATATGAATGCTCCTCAACCTTCATATTAGGAATTTTGAGGTCTTTAAGACAAACAAGATTACTGTCGAGCCATTCGCCGTAAGGCTGTTTTGACGCATAATACTCTTTGAGTTCATCGTCATCAATGAGTCTGCCCTGAACCGTATCGACAAGGAGCATTTTGCCCGGGCGAAGTCTTTCCTTTGTAACAATCTTTGCGGGATCAATAGGAAGTGCGCCGACTTCCGATGAAAGAATGAGGTTGCCGTCATCCGTGATGTAGTATCTTGACGGACGCAGACCGTTACGGTCAAGAACCGCACCCATAATGTCACCGTCAGAGAAAAGGATTGACGCAGGACCGTCCCACGGCTCCATCATTGTTGCATAATACTGATAGAAGTCCTTTTTCTTCTGGCTCATTGTGCCGTTATTATCCCACGGCTCCGGAATTGTAATCATAACGGCAAGAGGAAGCTCCATACCGCTCATTACGAGAAATTCAAGTGTGTTATCAAGCATTGCAGAGTCTGAACCCTCTGTGTTTACAACAGGAATAACCTTGTCAAGGTCACCCTTGAGATGCTCCGAACGCATTGTTTCCTCACGGGCAAGCATCTTGTCAGCGTTGCCTCTGATTGTGTTGATTTCACCGTTGTGAACAATCATTCTGTTAGGATGAGCTCTTTGCCAGCTTGGATTTGTGTTGGTTGAAAAACGGGAGTGAACCATAGCGATTGCAGACTCGTAATCCTCGTCCTGAAGATCAAGGAAGAAGTTACGAAGATCGCCGACAAGGAACATACCTTTATATACAATAGTTCTGCTTGAAAGCGAAACTACATATGTGTCTTCATTACTTTGCTCAAAAACTCTTCTTGCAACATAGAGCTTTCTGTCGAACGGAAGACCTCTTTTTACACCGTGAGGTCTTTTGATGAAGCACTGCATGATTGCAGGCATACAATCAACCGCTCTGTGACCGAGGACCTCGGGCCTTGAAGGAACATTTCTCCAACCGAGAACTGTAAGACCTTCTTTTTCTGCAATGATTTCAAACATCTTCTTTGCCTGATTTCTTGCAAGCTCATTCTGAGGGAAGAAGAACATACCTACAGCGTAATCTCTTTCGGAACCGAGCTTAATGCCGATTTCAGCAGCTGCCTTCTTAAAAAATTTGTGTGAAATCTGGAGAAGAATACCTACGCCGTCACCTGTTTTGCCTTCGGCATCCTTACCTGCTCTGTGTTCGAGAGTTTCAACAATTGTCAGAGCGTTTGCCACGGTGTCGTGTGACTTGATACCCTTAATATTAACAACAGCTCCGATACCGCAGTTATCATGTTCAAACTTCGGAGAATACAGAGTCTTGTTGTTCTCTCTGACTGTCTGTTCCATTAATGATCACCCTTTCCTGTTAATCACAAAAATTATTCAGCGGACTTTTTATATACATATATATGTAAAAGGAAGTTTGCTTTCGTAAACTTATCGGTTCAAAGTGGCAATTAATGTTCTGCCGGTTAATAATCAATCATATATATGTAATTGTAAAATGCCCAATCTCTTCTCAGCGGTAAAACCGCTATGCTCAGCCTGTGTTGTATCCTGCAAAGGTGAATGTGCAGGTCGGCTGATGTTCTGAAATGCCCTGTCATCGTTGATCAAGAAAAATCAGCACTTAGATTATATAACTATACATTGTGCTTTGTCAAGGGAAAATAGAGGAAAATTGCAACTTTTAAGGGTAAAACTTTCATTTTACTGTGATTGTTGTAGGAAATATGCAACTCTTATTGGTGTTTCAGCTTAATTTTGCAGGAAGTTTAATAAAACTTGCAATTTCAAAACTTTTTTCAAAAAATGTATTGACAAATTCGCAAAAGTGGAATATACTAACAACATCAAAGACAGCAAGGGCGCTGTGAGCTGAGGCTTACAGTGTCCTTTTCTGTTTTTATAAAGCAAAAATCAGACCATTAAAATTTATTTTCAAAATGGATAGGAGAGAATTAAAATGGCAAAAGTTCCCGAAATTTTTGGCAGCATGGTATTTAATGACCAGAAGATGCAGGAAAGACTTCCAAAGTCAACTTACAAGGCTTTGAAAAAGACAATCCAGAACGGTGAACCGCTTGACCTCGGCGTTGCAAATGTTGTTGCGGCTGCTATGAAGGACTGGGCAGTTGAGATGGGCTGTACCCACTACACACACTGGTTCCAGCCGATGACAGGTATCACAGCCGAAAAGCATGACAGCTTTATCGCACCGAACGGTGAGGGTCAGGTTATCATGGAGTTCTCAGGTAAAGAGCTTGTAAAGGGCGAGCCTGATGCTTCTTCTTTCCCAAGCGGCGGTATTCGTGCCACATTCGAAGCAAGAGGCTATACAACATGGGATCCGACATCATATGCATTCGTTAAGGACGGAACACTTTACATTCCTACAGCATTCTGTTCTTATACAGGCGAGGTTCTCGATAAGAAAACTCCTCTTCTTCGTTCAATGGAGAGAATGAATACAGAGGCTGTAAAGATTCTTCATCTTCTCGGCAAAGAAAATGTTACAAGAGTTACAACAACAGTAGGTCCGGAGCAGGAATACTTCCTTATTGATAAGGAAGCTTACGACCAGAGAGAGGATCTTATTTATACAGGCAGAACACTTTTCGGTGCAAAAGCTCCTAAAGGACAGGAACTTGACGACCATTACTTCGGTGCAATCAAGACAAGAGTTGCTGCTTATATGAAAGACCTTGACGAGGAACTCTGGAAACTCGGTATCCTTGCAAAGACAAAGCATAATGAAGTTGCTCCTTCACAGCACGAGCTTGCTCCTATCTTCACAACAACAAACATTGCAACCGACCACAACGAGCTTACAATGGAAGTTATGAAGAAGGTTGCCGAAAGACACGGTCTTGTTTGTCTTCTTCACGAAAAGCCGTTCGCAGGTGTTAACGGTTCCGGTAAGCACAACAACTGGTCAATTTCAACCAACACAGGCGAAAACCTTCTTGATCCCGGCAAGACTCCTGAGAACAACCTTCAGTTCCAGCTTTTCCTTGCAGCAGTTGTAAAGGCTGTTCACGAGTATCAGGATCTTCTCAGAATCACGGTTGCATCGGCAGGTAACGACCACCGTCTCGGCGCTAACGAAGCACCGCCTGCAATCATTTCAATGTATCTCGGTGATGACCTCGGCGAACTCGTTGATTCAATCATCAATGACAGAGAATATGTAAGCAAGGGTAAGCAGAAGATGAGAACAGGCGTTGATGTTCTTCCTGACTTTATGAAGGACACATCGGATCGTAACCGTACATCACCTTTTGCATTCACAGGTAACAAGTTTGAATTCAGAGCACTTGGTTCTTCACTTAACATTGCCTGTCCTAACTATATGCTCAATACTATGGTAGCCGAAGAACTTTCAGAGTTCTATGATGAGCTTAAAGATGCGGATGATATGGACGCAGCTATCAAGGCTCTTGTTAAGAAAGTATTCACAGAGCATCAGAACATTATCTTCAACGGCAACAACTACGCTCCCGAGTGGGTTGAAGAGGCTGAAAGAAGAGGACTTCTTAACCTCAAGTCACTTCCTGACGCAATGGAACACTTCCTTGACAAGAAGAATGTTGACCTCTTTGTTAAGAATAAGATTTGTTCGGCAGACGAAATCCGTGCAAGATATGAAATTGAGCTTGAAAGCTATTCTAAGCAGATTAACATTGAGGCTCTCACAATGATTGATATGGCTAAGAAGAACATTCTTCCTGCCGTTACATCATATGTAAGAGATCTTACGGATACAGCACTTGCCAAGAAGGCACTTTCAGACGCTATTCCTACAAGTGTTGAGGAAGACCTCATTACAAGCCTTTCAAACAAACTTGTATGTTTCTCAAAGAAAACTGCAGAGCTTGAAGAGGCTGTTATCAAGGCAAGCGACTACAGCGATGACAACCTCAAGTATGCTAAGTACTACAGAGAAACAGTATTTGCACTTATGCAGGAACTCAGAGCTGTCGGTGACGCAATGGAAACAGAAACAGCTTCGGAATACTGGCCTTATCCGTCATACGGCGAACTTCTTTTCGGTGTGTGATTGATAGAACCTCTATTTATACTAAATAACATTATTTATATTGTATAACAGGTAACACAACGGCGTGTGATTGACAGAATTAAACTGTCAACTCCACGCCGTTTTTGTTATTTTGATAAAAGGAGAGATTTATATGGCAGAACTAATTTACGGAGGCACGGGCGTCTGGTTTATGATCGGCGCATTACTCGTGTTCTTTATGCAGTGCGGATTCGCAATGGTTGAAACCGGTTTTACAAGAGCTAAAAACGCAGGTAACATCATTATGAAAAACCTGATGGACTTTTGTATCGGTACGGTTGTATTCAGCTTGTTAGGCTTCGGACTTATGATGTCTGAGGACTATGTTGCAGGATTCATCGGTGTTCCCAACCTCAACATGTTCACAGACTGGATGAACTTTAATTGGAACTCATTCGTATTCCAGCTTGTATTCTGTGCTACAGCAGCTACTATCGTTTCAGGTGCTATGGCAGAGCGTACAAAATTCTCGGCATACTGTGTTTACAGCGCAATTATTTCACTCGTTGTTTACCCGATTGAAGCAGGTTGGGTTTGGAACGGTCAGGGTTGGCTTGCAAAGCTCGGCTGTATCGACTTTGCAGGTTCAATCGTAATTCATATGGTCGGCGGTATCTCGGCACTTGTCGGCGCAATCATTCTCGGACCCCGTATCGGTAAATACGGCAAGAACGGCAAGGTAAACGCTATCCCCGGTCACAGCATCACACTCGGTGCTCTCGGTGTATTCATTCTTTGGTTTGCATGGTACGGCTTTAACGGTGCCGCTGCTGAAGACGGTGCTCGTCTTGGTCAGATTCTTCTCACAACAACAGTTGCTCCGGCAGTTGCAACAGTAACAACCATGCTCTTTACATGGATCAAGAACGGCAAGCCTGATGTTTCAATGTGTCTTAACGCATCACTCGCAGGTCTTGTAGCAATCACAGCAGGTTGTGCTGATGTTGACGCAATCGGTGCAGCAGTTATCGGTATCGTTTCAGGTATTCTCATCGTAGTAGCAGTTGAATTTGTTGATATTAAGCTCAAGATAGATGACCCTGTCGGTGCATTCTCTGTACACGGCGTAAACGGTATGTGGGGCGGCCTTGCAGTAGGTCTTTTCGCAACAGGTAACGGTCAGAACGGTGTAACAGGTCTTTTCTACGGCGGTGGTTTTGCTCAGCTTGGTAAGCAGGCTCTCGGTATTGTTACAATCGTAGCTTGGACAGTTGTTTGCATGATTATCGTATTCACAATCATCAAAAAGACAGTAGGTCTTCGTGTTACAAAGGACGAAGAAATGAAGGGCCTCGATATCTGCGAGCACGGTCTTATCAGCGCATATGCAGACTTTATGCCAATCGGTGTCGGTACAGCTTCACTTGATGAAACATTTGATGTTGACAGCAATGTTCCTGTAACTCAGGCAGTTCCCGTTCAGCTTGCCGGCAAGTATGATATGGCTACCGACGGCACAAAGATTACTAAGATTGACATTCTTCTCAAGCAGTCAAAGCTTGAAGCTCTTAAAGAAGAAATGGATAAGCTCGGCATCACAGGTATGACAGTATCTCAGGTACTCGGTTGCGGTGCTCAGAAGGGTAAAGCAGAGTATTACCGTGGTGTTGCTATTGAAAGTAACCTCCTTCCTAAGATGAAGGTTGAAATCGTAGTTTGCAAGGTTCCTGTAAAGGCAGTTGTTGATGCGGCTGTTAAGGCGCTTTACACAGGTCACATCGGTGACGGCAAAATCTTTATCTATGATGTTGAAGATGTTGTTAAGGTTAGAACAGGCGAAACAGGCTACGATGCTATGCAGGATGTTGAATAATCCCCAATAGCTTAATTAACCTATCCTTTTTAATTCACATAAACCGAGACGCCCCGAACGGCAATAGCTGTTCGGGGTGTTTTGGCATATAAATGTTTAGCAAAGATAATTGACTTTGTTTTGTATATGCTATATAATAATAGTGTAAAGAATGATATTTGACACTATTAAGGCGGTGGAGCGTATGACTGATTACAGAAAGCTTTGTATAGATTTGTTCGGAACAGATAACGAAACCGAGTTAAAGGATATTGCAGGCAGGCTTAAAGGCGGAAGAAAAAATAAGTTGACCGAAACGGATGTTAAAAATGCAATTGAAATGCAGAAAAACGGTAAAACTACTGCTGAAATAGCACAAACCTTTAATGTAAGCCGTCAGACAATTTCAAAATATCTTAACAAGCCCTTGAACGGCAATTATGTTATGCGGCTTGATTTTATGTTCCGCCAGAAGGTGTGTACGGAAATATATGTCAACTTTGCCGATAAGAAAATAAAAATTGTGAATCGCACCAATGATATAATGAAAAGAGCTTTCGGTATAAATGAAAATCCGGATTGGAACGATTTTGAACAGTTTCTTGAAGAAAGATGTTTTCCGAAATCAAGGGCATACCGAAAAACTATTTTGAAAAAAATTGGAGCGGACGGCTACGATCCTTTGCAGATACTTGAAAAAACAGACGGAAGAACGGCTGAGGATAACCAATATATAAGGCTTACAAGAAAGGAGCTGTACGCTTTTTGATTAAGGAAATCAATCTTGATAATTACTCACTTATAGATACAAAGTCTGCTTCTTCAAAAGGCAATCAGCAAAAGTGGCTTGTAAACGATTTCTGGTACAAAGCAGACCATATGGGATATGAGGGCTTGTGTGAGGTTATTGTATCTGAATTGTTGAAGAAATCGAATATAACCGATTTTGCGGAATATTTTCCGATAAAAATAGAATTTGCAGGTCGAAAACTTAACGGTTGTTATTCAAAAAACTTTCGCAAAAAAAATGAAAGCATTGTTACGCTTGAACATTTGTCAAAGCAATGGCTTGCGTCATCAATGGCAAAAAATCTTTTGAAGTACGATGATGTGAAGGATAAAATTTCCCACACCGTTGATTTTATTGAGAATAAAACGGGCTTGAAAAATGTCGGAAAATATATGACAGCAATGCTTGAGCTTGACGCATTTTTTCTGAATGAGGACAGGCATACCAATAATATTGCGTTTATACTGAATGATGATACAGGCGAATACAGATTTTGTCCGTATTTTGATTTCGGACTTTCGCTGCTTGCCGACACAACCGAGGATTACCCTCTCGGAGAGGATATTTACAACTTAATCCCAAAAATTCACGCAAAACCTTTTGATATAGATTTCGATGTACAGCTTGATGCTGCTCAGGAACTGTATGGTGAACAGGTAAAATTTTCGTTTATGAGTTCCGATATAGAGAAATCTTTTGAAAAAATCAGCGGATATTATCCCGATGAAGTTGTGCTAAGAGTGAAAAATTTAATCTATAATCAAAAACAAAAATACGGTAATATGTTTGAGTAATGTTTAAATGAAAAATTGCCCGAAAAATGTTTAAAAATGTAAAATAAAATTGCATTAAAAATGTTTTTACAAAATTGTAAAAAATATTGTCATAATTCCTTTAAGTAAATAACAATAGGGGTTAATCTTGTAAAATAATAAGATGAATGAAACAATATGCGGTGGTGAGGTTCTTGAAAAATGCTTTGTTGATTTCACACTCTGAACAGAGTGCCGTTTCTTTGTCACAATTGCTCGAGAGCGAAGGCTATACGGAAATTTCCGTATGCCAAACCTCACAGGAGGCTAAGGAGCTTGCAAAGGGTGAGATTTTTGACCTCATTTGTGTCAATGCACCGCTTGAAAAGGAAAACGGCATTGAGCTTTCAAAGTACTTTGCCGGAATAACCCGTTCAAGTGTTGTGATTATCGTTCCTCAGCGTAATGCGGATTATGTGAACGACGCACTTACGGAGCACGGTGTTCTTGTTATTGCAAAGCCCGTAAACAAGCACCTGTTTCACCACTTTTTGCAGTTTACTGAATGTTTTAAGATGCGTATGTTCCGTGTGATTGAGGAAAACGAAAAACTCAAGCATATGGTTGCGGATATGAAGATAATAAACAGAGCAAAGTTCCTGCTTATTACCTGCCTTAATATGTCCGAAGATCAGGCGCATCGCTATCTTGAAAAACAGGCTATGGATCTCAGAACAAGCAAGCTTGAGGTTGCAAAGCAGGTTATCAGAACATATGAGAACTGACTGCGATTTTTTTAGTTTATTGAAAGGAATGTGTTTTTATGAGCCGTGCGGCATACTTAATCCTTGAAAACGGAACAGTTTTTGAGGGCAAGGCGTTTGGTGCCGAAAAAGAAACTACGGGAGAACTTGTTTTTACTACTGCAATGACAGGTTATCTTGAAACACTCACCGACCCCAGCTATTACGGTCAGGTGGTTATTCAGACATTCCCTTTAATCGGCAACTATGGTGTTATCCCTGCCGATTTTGAGAGTGACTCTCCGTCGCTGAAAGGTTATATTGTACGAGAATGGTGCCAAGTTCCTTCAAACTTCCGTTGTGAGGGTGATCTTGACACCTTTTTAAAAGAGTCGGGAATTCCCGGCATTTACGGAATCGACACCCGTGCGCTCACAAGAATTGTGCGTGAATACGGTGTTCTGAACTGCAAAATCTCCTATTCTCCCGATGTAACAAAGGAAGAACTTGACGAGATTAAGAACTATGTTATTACAGAGGCTGTTGAAAGCACTACCATAAAAGAAAAAGAGCATTTTGACGCTGAAAACGGCGACCTCAATGTTGTGCTTATGGATTTTGGCGCAAAGCATAACATCGGCAGAGAACTTGTTAAGAGAGGCTGTAACCTTACAGTCGTTCCGGCTCACACAACAGCAGATGAAATCAAGGCTATGAATCCCGACGGCGTAATGCTTTCAAACGGACCGGGAGATCCGTCCGACAACACAGAGATTATTGCAGAGCTCAAAAAGCTTTGTGATTTCGGAATTCCGACCTTCGGAATCTGTCTCGGTCACCAGCTCCTTGCACTTTCACAGGGTGCAAAAACAGAAAAGCTCAAGTACGGTCACAGAGGTGCAAACCAGCCTGCAAAAGAGGTTGAAACAGGCAGAGTTTACATTACATCACAGAACCACGGCTACGCTGTTGTAAGCGACAGTATGCCCGAGAACGGCAAAGTAAGCTTTGTGAACGGCAATGATAACACCTGTGAGGGCGTAAACTACACAAATATGCCTGCTTTCTCGGTTCAGTTCCATCCGGAAGCTTGCGGCGGTCCTCACGATACAGCATTTTTATTTGACCGTTTTATTGAATTGATGAAGAACAACAGAAAATAAGAGTCCGAAATTCGGATTACTATTCAGCATAAGAACAGATACAATAATTACTTGAACGAGGAATGATTATATGCCACTCAAAAAGAATATCAAACGAGTTATGGTAATCGGTTCGGGCCCTATCGTAATCGGTCAGGCTGCCGAATTTGACTATGCAGGCACACAGGCTTGCCGTGCGCTTAAGGAAGAAGGACTTGAGGTTATTCTCGTAAACTCAAACCCTGCTACAATTATGACTGATAACGCAATGGCTGATAAAATCTACATTGAGCCGTTGACGCTTGAAACAGTTAAGAGAATCATCAAAAAGGAACGCCCTGACAGCCTTCTTTCAACTCTCGGCGGTCAGACGGGTCTTACCCTTTCAATGCAGCTTGCAAAAGAGGGCTTCCTTGATAAATACAATGTTCAGCTTCTCGGTGCAAACCCCGAAACAATCGACAAAGCAGAGGACAGACAGCTTTTTAAGGACACAATGATTGAAATAGGTCAGCCTGTTATTCCGTCACTTGTTGTTACAGATGTTGAATCAGCTGTTAAGTTTGCCGATGAAATCGGTTATCCTGTAATTATCCGTCCTGCATTCACACTCGGCGGTACAGGCGGCGGTATTGTCGATAACGAGGAAGAGCTTCGTGAAATCACATCAAACGGTCTTGAACTTTCTCCTATCACACAGGTGCTTGTTGAAAAATGTATCTCAGGTTGGAAGGAAATCGAGTTTGAGGTTATGCGTGACAGCGACGGAAATGTTATTACTGTCTGCTCAATGGAAAACTTCGATCCTGTAGGCGTTCACACAGGCGACTCAATTGTTATCGCTCCTACGGTAACACTTGCCGACAAGGAATATCAGATGCTCAGAAGTGCGGCTCTCAACATTATCTCTGCACTTAAGGTAGAGGGCGGTTGTAACTGCCAGTTCGCACTCAACCCCGAAACATTTGAATATGCGGTTATCGAGGTTAATCCCCGTGTATCCCGTTCATCGGCACTTGCGTCAAAGGCAACAGGTTATCCTATTGCAAAGGTTGCCGCTAAAATTGCTATCGGTTACACACTTAATGAAATCAAGAATGCCGTTACAGGTACAACATACGCTTGCTTTGAGCCGGCGCTTGACTATGTTGTTGTAAAATTCCCGAAATGGCCTTTCGATAAATTTGTATATGCAAAGAGAACACTCGGTACTCAGATGAAGGCAACAGGCGAGGTTATGGCTATTGCTCCGACATTTGAGCAGGCTATTATGAAAGCCGTAAGAGGTGCCGAGATTTCTCACGATACTCTTAATGACAAAGAATTTGCAGAGCTTTCAAACGCATCGGTTTATGACAGACTCAGCGTTTGCGATGACAGAAGAATTTTCTGCGTATATGAGGCTCTCAAGAGAGGCATTACAGTAGAACAGATTCACAACATCACTCTCATTGACGAGTGGTTCCTTGAAAAGCTCAAAAATCTTATTGCCGTTGAAAACGAACTCAAGAACGGCGAGCTTACGGAGGATCTCTATGTTCGTGCCAAGAACAAGGGATTCCTTGACAGAACAATTGAAAAAATCACAGGCAGGAAGGTTGAAAATCCACTTGTTCCTGTTTATAAAATGGTTGATACCTGCGCCGCAGAATTTGAGGCTGAAACTCCTTACTTCTATTCAACATTTGATAAGGAAAATGAAGCAGAGGAATTCATCAGGGAGCAGAAGAGCGATAAGAAAACAGTTATCGTATTCGGTTCGGGTCCTATCAGAATCGGTCAGGGTATCGAATTTGACTATGCTTCCGTTCACTGCGTATGGGCACTCAAAAAGGCAGGCTACGATGTTGTTATCGTAAACAACAACCCTGAAACAGTATCAACAGACTTTGACACAGCCGACAGACTTTATTTTGAACCGCTCACAACCGAAGATGTTATGGGCATAATAAAGACAGAAAATCCGTTCGGTGTAGTTGTTGCATTCGGCGGACAGACAGCCATTAAGCTTACAAAGTTCCTCAGCGACAACGGTGTAAATATTCTCGGCACATCATACGATGCCATTGATATGGCAGAGGACAGAGAGCGTTTTGACGAGCTTCTTGAAAAGTATCACATCAAGCGTCCCCGTGGCGTAACGGTTATGACAACAGACGAGGCTCTCGATGTTGCAGACAAAATCGGTTATCCTGTTCTTCTCCGTCCGTCATATGTTCTCGGCGGTCAGAATATGATTATTGCATTCAACGAAGATGATGTCAAAGAGTATATGGCAATCATTCTTGCACAGAATATTGAAAATCCGATTCTTATTGATAAGTACCTTCAGGGTACAGAGCTTGAAGTTGACGCCATTTGTGACGGTGAAGATATTCTTATTCCGGGTATTATGGAGCATATCGAGCGTGCCGGTGTTCACTCGGGCGACTCAATCGCAGTTTATCCGGCATGGAATCTCTCAGACAGAATGACTCAGATTATTATTGAAAGCTCAAAGAACCTTGCAATCGAACTCCGTACAAAGGGACTTGTAAACATTCAGTACCTTATCTATAAAGACGAACTCTATGTTATCGAAGTAAATCCCCGTTCTTCAAGAACAATCCCTTACATCAGTAAGGTAACAGGCGTTCCTATGGTTGACCTTGCAACAAGAGCAATGCTCGGTGAAAAGCTCAAAAATATGGGCTACGGCACAGGCCTTTACAGAAAGAGTCCTTACATTGCGGTTAAGGTTCCCGTATTCAGCTTTGAAAAGCTTATCAATGTTGATAACCACCTCGGTCCCGAGATGAAGTCAACAGGTGAAGTTCTCGGTGTTGCAGGCACACTTGAGGAGGCTCTCTATAAGGGACTCATCGGTGCAGGCTACAAGATGAAGAAAAAGGGCGGTGTGTTCATCACAGTCCGTAATTCGGATAAGGCTGAAATCGGTGAAATCGCAAAGAAATACTACGACCTCGGATTCAGAATCTACGCAACAGAGGGTACAGCGGATGTACTCAAAAAGTACGGCATTGACGCTGTAAGCGTAAAGAAAATTCACGAGTCCAAGACAAACAATACTCTTACACTCATTGAATCGGGCAAGATTCAGTATGTTATTTCAACATCAGCAAAGGGCAGAATTCCTTCAAGAGATTCTGTTAAAATTCGTCGTAAGACTGTTGAAAGAAATATTCCGTGTCTTACATCTCTTGATACGGCAAACGCACTTGCAGATTGCCTCAAGAGCCACTATTCACAGCACAGCACGGAGCTTATCGACATTAACCACATGAGAGAGGAAAAGCTTATGTTAAAATTCACTAAGATGCAGGGTATAGGCAATGACTATATCTATTGCAGCACTTTTGATCAGGAAATCAGCAACCCCGAGGCACTTGCTGTAAGACTTTCCGACAGACATTTCGGTATCGGCGGCGATGGTATTATTCTTGTTTGCCCTTCAAAGGTTGCAGACGCAAAGATGAAAATGTACAACCTTGACGGTTCAGAGGGTAAGATGTGCGGTAACGGTATCCGTTGCGTAGGTAAGTTCCTCTATGACCACGGTATGGTTGATATCAACGAAAAAGACGAAATTACAATTGAAACACTCAGCGGAATTAAGAAGCTCAAGGCATATACTTCAGGCGGAAAGGTTAACCGCCTCAGAGTAGATATGGGCAAGGCTATTCTAGATCCTAAGGAAATTCCCGTTGCTCTTGACGGTGACAAGGTTGTTGACAGACCTGTTGAAATTGCAGGCAAGAACTATAACATCACCTGCGTATCAATGGGTAACCCTCACTGCGTGGTATTCATGGACGATATTGATAATCTTGACATCGAAACCATAGGACCTGAGTTTGAAAACGATAAGCTCTTCCCTGAAAGAGTGAATACAGAATTTGTAACAGTTCTCGATGACCATACAATCAAGATGAGAGTGTGGGAGCGTGGCTCAGGCGAAACATGGGCTTGCGGTACAGGTGCTTGTGCCGTTGCGGTTGCCGCTTGTGAAAACGGTTTCTGCAAAAAGGGCGAAGACATCAAGATTAAGCTCAAGGGCGGCGATCTTATTATCAACTATACTGATGAAACAGTATATATGACAGGTAATGCGGAAAAAGTATTTGAAGGCGAAGTTGAGGTGTAATCGTGGAGATAACCGAACATAAGAAGAATAAAAAATATATATTTGTAACAGGCGGTGTCGTATCCGGTCTTGGCAAGGGTATCACAGCCGCATCTCTCGGCAGACTTTTAAAGGCAAGAGGACTCAAGATTGTTGCTCAAAAGCTTGACCCGTATATCAATGTTGATCCGGGTACAATGAGCCCGTATCAGCACGGCGAGGTATATGTAACGGAGGACGGTGCAGAAACCGACCTCGACCTCGGCCATTATGAGCGTTTTATTGATGAGGACCTTAACAAGTATTCAAACCTCACAACAGGTAAGGTTTACTCAAATGTTCTTGAAAAGGAGCGTCACGGCGACTACCTCGGCAAGACAGTTCAGGTAATTCCTCACATCACAAATGAAATCAAGTCTTTTATCTACAATGTAGGTGAAAAGACCAATGCCGATGTTGTAATTACGGAAATCGGCGGTACGGTGGGCGATATCGAAAGCCAGCCGTTCCTTGAGGCTATCCGTCAGGTATCTCTTGAAGTCGGCAGAGAGAACAGCATCTTTATTCATGTAACTCTCGTTCCCTATATCAAGGGCAGTGAGGAACACAAATCAAAGCCGACACAGCATTCTGTAAAAGAGCTTCGTTCACTCGGTATCAATCCCGATATCATCGTTCTTCGTTGTGACGAACCTCTTGAGGAGAGCATTTTCAACAAGATTGCACTTTTCTGCAATGTAAAGCCGGATTGTGTAATCGAAAATATTACTCTCCCAACGCTTTATCAGGCACCACTTATGCTTGAAAAGAGCAATTTCTCAAATGTTGTATGTCGTGAGCTCAATATTGTAACGGACAAAAAGCCCGACCTTTCCGAGTGGGAAGAAATGCTTAGCCGTATCAACAACCGTACAAAGAAATGTACAATTGCTCTTTGCGGTAAGTATGTTGCTCTCCATGACGCATATCTTTCTGTTGCAGAGGCACTTCGTCACGGTGGCTATGAAAATTCCGCCGATGTTGAAATCAAGTGGGTTGACTGCGAACTTCTTACAAAGTACAAGGTTGACGAGCTTCTCGGTGATGTTGACGGTATCCTCGTTCCTGGCGGCTTCGGTAACAGAGGTATCGAAGGTAAGCTTATGGCTGCAAAATATGCCCGTGAGCATGATATTCCGTATCTCGGAATCTGTCTCGGTATGCAGACTGCAGTAATCGAATACGCAAGAGATGTTCTCGGCTATGCTGACGCCAACAGCGGTGAGTTTACACCCGATGGCAAGCATAATGTTATTGACCTTATGCCTGAACAGGAAGGCATTGAGAATATGGGCGGTACAATGCGTCTTGGCGCATATCCTTGTGTTATCAAGCCTGACTCACTTATGGCTAAGGCTTACGGTCAGCACGAAATCTCAGAGCGTCACCGTCATCGTTATGAATTTAATAACGATTTCAGAGAAGAAATTGAAAATGCAGGTATGAAGATTACAGGTACTTCACCTAACGGACTTCTTGTTGAGGCCGTTGAAGTTCCCGACAACCGTTTCTTCGTTGCTGTTCAGTATCACCCCGAGTTCAAGTCACGCCCGAACCGTGCTCATCCGCTTTTCAGAGAATTTATTAAAGCATCACTTGAAAAGTAATTGATTTTTCCACTTAACTTTCAGATTTAAAGGACTGATTTTAATGAAGATTAACAGAAATTTTGACAATCTCGTTCCTAACTATCTTTTTGCAGATGTTGCAAAAAAGACAAATGCATATATTGCGGCTCATCCAGATAAAAAGGTTATCAAGCTTGGTATCGGTGATGTAACCCTTCCGCTTGCTCCTGTTGTTGTTGAGGCAATGAAAAAGGGCGCAGAGGATCTTGCTCACAAGGAAACCTTCAAGGGCTATCCTGATTATGAGGGCTACGAGTTTCTCAGACAGGCTATTTCAGATTATTACAAGAGCTTTGGTGTTGCAGTAGGCGCTGACGAAATCTTTGTATCAGACGGTGCAAAGTCTGACTGCGGCAACATAGGCGACATCTTCTCAAAGGATAATATTGTTCTCGTAACCGATCCTGTTTACCCTGTATATGTTGACTCAAACATTATGGCAGGCAGAGAGATTGTTTATGCCGCATCAAATGAGGCAAACGGCTTTGCCGCTCTCCCTGATGAAAATGTAAAGGCAGACATCATCTACCTTTGCTCACCTAACAACCCGACAGGCTCTGCATACAATGCCGAACAGCTCAAGACTTGGGTTGACTACGCTCTCAAAAACGATGCAATAATCCTCTACGATTCAGCGTATGAGGCATTCATCACAGAGGATCTCCCTCGTTCAATTTTTGCAATCGAAGGTGCAAGAAAGTGCGCAATTGAAATGTGCTCACTTTCAAAGACAGCAGGCTTCACAGGTACAAGATGCGGTTACACGGTAATTCCTAAGGAGCTTGAGCGTGACGGTCACAATATCTATGCAACATGGTACCGCCGTCAGGCAACAAAGTTCAACGGTGTTTCATGGCCTGTTCAGTGTGCTGCTGCCGCTGTATTCAGCGAAGAGGGTCAGAAGCAGATTAAGGAAAACATTTCTTACTATCAGGAAAATGCAAGAATTATCGCATCTGCTCTTGATGAACTCGGCATCTACTACACAGGCGGTAAGAACTCACCTTACATCTGGCTCAAGTGTCCGAACAATATGGGCAGTTGGGAATTCTTTGACCTCCTCCTCAACGAGGCAAATGTTGTAGGTACTCCGGGTGAGGGCTTTGGCGAAAACGGTGCCGGCTACTTCCGTCTTACATCATTCGGTGACAGAGAAAACACGATTGAGGCTGTTGAGAGAATCAAAAAGGTTCTCACAAATCTCTCAAAGTAATTTGACTGAATTCAGATTATTATATTAAATAAAACACACAGCGGATAACCCGAATTTTGAGGTTATCCGCTGTTTTTATACGGCGAGCCACCGTTCCCGCTTCGCGAAGATAGTGTGTAGTATTAAAAAGCGTATTATGCCCGGGCGTATCATTGCAATTGTATGCACAAATCAGTAGGGGTAACGGCACAATATTTGTGATAATACAGATTATATAAATGACAAAAAATAACTGTTATACTGTAGGGGAGAACCGTGTTCTCCCGCAAGTAATCGTACAAATTATATGATATATTTAATTATATAAATAACACAAAATAACGCACGGCTTTTATCATGTCAAAACATATGAGCATAAACATAAATTTCATCAAGCGGACGGATAATATCCGCCCCTACGCAAAAAAAGGACATTCCATTTGGAATGTCCTTTTGATATCATATTAAAATCAGAACTTAATCTTTTCAGCGATATAATCGTTGAGCTTGTCAATTGCAACTCTTTCCTGCTGCATTGTGTCACGGTCACGAACCGTTACACAAGCGTCATCAACAGACTCAAAGTCATATGTGATACAGAACGGAGTACCGATTTCATCCTGTCTTCTGTAACGCTTGCCGATTGAGCCTGCATCGTCATAATCAGTCATAAAGTCGGCTGAAAGCTGTTCATAAACCTTTCCTGCCTGCTCGTTGAGCTTCTTAGAAAGCGGAAGAACGCAAGCTTTGTACGGAGCAAGCGTCGGATGAAGTCTTAATACAACTCGTGTATCCTTTTCGTCAATAACTTCTTCGTCATAAGCCTCAACAACAAGAGCAAGGAAAAGACGCTCAACACCGAGTGACGGTTCAATAACATACGGAATGTACTTCTCGTTTGTTGTCGGATCAAAATACTCAAGTGTCTTACCGCTTGTTTTGCTGTGCTGTGTAAGGTCATAGTCTGTTCTGTCGGCAACGCCCCAAAGCTCGCCCCAACCAAACGGGAAGAGATATTCAAAGTCTGTTGTGGCTTTTGAATAGAAGCAAAGCTCCTCTTTTGCATGGTCACGAAGACGGAGATTTTCTTCCTTAATATTGAGAGAATAGAGCCAGTCACGGCAGAAACCTCTCCAGTATTCAAACCATTCAAGGTCTGTGCCCGGCTTGCAGAAGAACTCAAGCTCCATCTGCTCAAACTCACGAACACGGAAAATGAAGTTACCGGGAGTGATTTCGTTTCTGAAAGATTTACCGATCTGTGCAACACCGAAAGGAACTTTCTTACGGCTTGTTCTCTGAATGTTAGCGAAGTTTACAAAAATACCCTGAGCAGTTTCCGGACGAAGATAAATTTCATTCTTGCTGTCCTCTGTAACGCCCTGGAATGTCTTAAACATAAGGTTGAACTGACGAATATCTGTGAAATTGTGCTTGCCGCAGTTAGGACAGGGAATTTCCTTTTCCTTGATGTAGTTCATCATTTCTTCGTTTGTCCAGCCTGCAACATTTGTGCCGTCAAAATCTTCAATAAGGTTGTCGGCACGGTGACGGGTTTTACATTCCTTACAGTCCATAAGCGGGTCTGAGAAACCGCCGAGATGACCTGATGCAACCCATGTCTGCGGATTCATAAGAATTGCAGAGTCAAGACCTACATTATATTTGTTCTGCTGAACAAACTTTTTAAGCCAAGCGTTCTTAATATTGTTTTTGAGTGCAACACCGAGTGGACCGTAATCCCAAGTGTTTGCAAGGCCGCCGTAAATTTCAGAACCCGGATAAACAAAGCCTCTGTTTTTGCACAAAGCAACGATTTTATCCATGGTCTTTTTGCTGTTTTCCATAACTTAACCTCTCTTTGCAGATAGATAAAAATAACCATTAAAATAATACAATTATTTGCTACTGTTGTCAAGTAAAAAGACTCTTTCACAGAGTTTATTGTGAACTTTAAAGCAATAATTTTGAAAAAAATTTACAAACTTGCCAAAAACCACTTGTAAATATAATCGTTTTGATATATAATGTAGTTGCTCGAAATTTGAGTAACCAAAAAAAAGGAGGAATTAGCGATGAAAAAATCATCAAAGGTTCTCAGCATGGTACTTGCAGTTCTTATGGCTGTATCCTGTTTTTCAGGTTTGACCATTTTCTCTGCATCAGCTGAAGAAACCGACACAAAAATTTATTTCGATGTAAGCAGTCTCCCAGCAGAATGGGGTACTACAAAGACTGTTTATTGCCACCTCTACGCTGTAGCAGGCGATGAGATTGCAGAAACATCTTGGCAGGGTCCTGCTGAGAAATGTAAGAAAGACACAGCAACAGGTCTTTACTACTATGATACAAAAAAGATTAAGTCAGTAGACGGTTCGGAACACGGTGGACTTAAAGACAACGCTGACTACGCTGTAATCTTCTCAACAATCGACAGCAAAAAGGCCGGTCACCAGACTTGTAATGTAACACTTGGTAAGCCTTGCCTTGGCGACACAATTTACCTCACAGGTGGTAAGGTTGAGAACACAGAAGATTCATCAAAGATGGACTATGCTGCAACATGGAAGAACAACAGCGAAAACTACGGCCCTAAGGCTGCTATTACATCACTCGGTAATGTAATCGACGGTCGTTACCCTGTTTACCTTTCAAGAGCTGAAATGGTTGCACAGGCACTCTTTAACTGGGCTGTAAAGAACGCTAAGAACTACACAGCTGAAACTGTAGCTAAAATCTGTGCACAGGTTGAAGCTGAGCCAATGGATGTTTACAATGCTTATGCTGAAATGTATGCAACACAGCTTGCTGATCCTGAAGCATATCCTGATTGTGCTCCTCTTACAACAATTGCTGCACTTCTTGGCGTTGATCCTTCTGCTACAACTGCAGAACCAACAACTGAGGAACCAACTACAGAAGAGCCAACAACAGTTGAGCCTACAACTGAAGAGCCAACAGAGGCTCCTACAGAAGCTCCTACAGAAGCTCCTACAGAAGCTCCAACAACAGAGCCTGCAACAGAAGCTCCAACAACAGAACCTGCTACAGAGGCTCCTACAACTGAGCCTGCAACAGAACCTGTAACAGATCCTACTCCTGAAACTTCCTATGTAGTTGCAGGTGTTGAATCACTCACAGGTTATGAATGGCAGGGTTCTCCTGCACTCGCTCCCGAAAATGTTATGACTAAGGATGGCGACATTTACACATTAACTTACAAGAATGTTCCGGTTGCAAAGGATTATCAGTTCAAGATTGTTGAAAATGTTCCGGGTGAAGTTGTTGACGGTGTTCAGCAGTGGAGCCAGAACTGGATTGGTTACAACGGTACAGACAACAATGTTACTTTCAAGGTAGACAAAGAATGTGATGTTACAATTACATACAATCCTGCTACAAAAGAAATTGGCGTTACAGGCGATTCAGCTGAAATCGTTACAGATATGGAAATCGACTATGTAGTAGCTGTTGGTAACGGTGTTGACAATTGGCTTAACGGTCAGGCTTGGATTGTTGATGCTGAGCAGAACATCATGACAGAAGTTGCTGATAGGGTATATCAGATTACATTTAAGGATGTAGATTCTTATGAGAACTATCAGTTCAAGTTTGCCGCTAACGGTTCTTGGGCTGCTAACTGGGGTCTCCCTGTACAGGATGTTGCTCCTGTCGGTAATGACTTCGACCTTTCATTCAATGCTCAGAATATGATCATTGATACAGTATCACTCGGCTATGTTGGTACAGTAGACATCACAATCACACTTGACCTTTCAAACTTCAACTATCTTGAAGGCACAGGTGCAAAGGCAAATGTTAAGGTTGACGGTACTCGTGTTCCGCTCCTCGGCGATGCTGACGGTGACTACTCAATCACAGTTATGGATGCTACAATGATCCAGAGAATTGCAATCGGTTTCTTAAACATTGATGCTGATTCAGAAGCATTCAAGGTTTGCGACGCTAACGAAGACGGCAGAATTTCTGTTAAGGACTCAACAATGGTTCAGAAGTATGCTGTTAAGGGATTCAACAACACAGGTAATGTAGGTTCACCTATTGACACTGATGCTGAATAATTCCGATTGATTGATTCAATTCACAATTGCATTTTACCCCGCAGGTTTTCCTGCGGGGTTATTTTTTGCCGTAAAGCAAGGAAATTTTGCCGATAAAGGTGCAAATTGTTGTAATGTGTGGTATAATCATAGTGCGGATGCCTATGCTTTTAAAGTGAAGAATTTTCTTCTGCATTTTAGCTTTTAAGCAGAATTTTAATTTTTGGCTGAAATCTTGTGGGTAAATGCTCGGTTGCATATTTGTGACAATGAAAATGTTCAAAAAGGAAAGAGGCGAAAGATGTATGTATATTCACGATATTTCAAAGGATACTCTTACAACCGAAGTATATCCGGGCGATCCCGAAACGGTTGTAACATCGCTGAGAAGTATGGATGAAGATGAAGAATGTAATCTTTCGCAAATTTCAATGTGTGTTCATGCAGGAACGCATATTGATGCACCTCTGCACTTTTGTCCCGACGGCAAAGCAATAACAGATTTAAGGCTTAACACTTTTTACGGCAAATGCACAGTAATAACGGTCAAGGGTGTGTTGACGGGCGAAGATATGGACAAGCTGTTGCCATATTGCCGAAAGCGAATACTTTTCAGAGGTAACGGCAATACTTATCTTTCACATTCTGCCGCCATTGTGCTTGCACAAAGCAGAGTTGTACTCGTGGGAACGGATGCCGATTCAATCGCACCGCCGTTTGATGAAGTGAAAACTCACCGTGAACTCGGAAGAGCAGAAATTGCCGTGCTTGAAAATCTTAACCTTTCAGGTGTTGATGACGGTGAATATGACTTGTGTGCATTCCCGATAAAACTCGGTGGACTTGAGGCGGCACCATGCAGGGCAATACTTTTTGAACAGGAAAAAGGATTAAATTAGGGTGATATTTATGGTAAAAATGGTAGTATTTGATCTTGACGGCACACTTATGAACTCGCTTACCGACCTTGCTATAAGTGTGAACTACGGTTTGAAACTTAACGGCCTTGAAGAAAAGCCGGTTGAAAATTATAAAACATATGTAGGAAACGGCAGAGAAATGCTCATCAGAAGGGCAATGGGCGATGCGTGGACTGACCACGAACTTTTTGAAAAAGTCAAAGCCGATTATGACAAGCACTATGCAGTTCACTGCAATGACCACACCGCCGCATATGACGGTTGTGCAGAAATGCTTGAAAAGCTTGCACAAAAGGGTGTTAAAACAGGTGTGCTTTCTAACAAACCCGATGAATTTGTTGATAAAATGCTGAAAAAAGCATTTCCAAATCACAAGTTTACTCAGGCATGGGGGCAGAAGCCACAGTACAAGACAAAGCCCGAGCCTGATGCTCTGCTTGCACTCCTCGATATGAGCGGTGTAACTCCCGAAGAATGTTTCTATGTCGGTGACAGCGATGTCGATGTGTTTACGGCAAACAATGCGGGTGTAAAAATGGCAGGTGTTTCATGGGGGTTCAGGGGGAAAAACGAGCTTATGAACGCAGGTGCGCCGTTTGTTGCAGACACAGCCGAAGAACTTTTTGACTACATTTGCAAATTTATATAATAGTATGAACAAGATAAACTATCAGAAAGAACTCGACAGGGTGATTGAAAAAATAACGGGGGAGGGAAAAGTCCCAAAACTGCTTTTGCATGTGTGTTGCGCCCCGTGTTCGTCATACTGCCTTGAGTATCTTTCAAAATATTTTGATATAACGGTCTATTTTTACAATCCGAATATTTCGATTGCGAATGAGTATAATTACCGCCTGAGCGAAGAAAAGCGTCTTGTGTCGCTTATGCCTTTTGAATATCCTGTAAAGGTGGTCGAGGGCGAATATTTGCCAAAGGATTATTTTGAGTATGTCAAAGGCCTTGAAAATGAACCTGAGGGCGGAAAGCGGTGTGAAAAATGTTTCAGACTGCGACTTGAATCCTCTGCACGCTACGCAAAGGAACACGGCTTTGATTATTTTACAACCACGCTGACAATCAGTCCGTTGAAAAATGCGCAGTTGCTCAATTCAATCGGTGCGGAGCTTGCCGAGAAGTACGGCATTCCGTGGCTGTACAGCGACTTCAAAAAGCGTGAGGGCTACAAGCGTTCAATCGTCCTTTCAAAAGAATATGACCTCTACCGCCAAAACTACTGCGGTTGCGTCTTTTCAAAAAGGGATAGTATGCAGAGAAAAAACTAATTAATATACCAAAAGACAAATCCCCGTCAAAATTTCTGACGGGGATTAATCGTGTTTGCAAATTATTTAACTGAGGTTAACGCATATTAACTTGGTTGTTTTACACAACCGATTTGAGGTATTCGACAATTTCCTGCTGTGTACTCATTTCAAGCACCTTTGCGGTAACTTTGTCTGCCTCTTCTTTTGTCCATGTGGAAATTATTTTTCTCACATTGAGAACTGACGGAGCGGAAACGCTGAATTCTGTGAGTCCGAATGAAATAAGCAACGGAATCATCAGCTTGTTTGCGGCAGCCTCACCGCACATTCCGACTGAAATGCCGTTCTGAACACCGCACTCAATTGTGCGTTTAATCATTCTGAGAACGCTTGGCTGTAGGGGAGAGTAGAGATAAGACACATCGTTGTTGCCTCTGTCACAAGCCATTGTATAGCCTGTGAGGTCATTTGTGCCGATGCTGAAGAAGTCAGCCTCTTTTGCAAGCATATCTGCGATAACTGCCGCAGACGCTGTTTCAACCATAACACCAACCTGAATGTTTTCGTTGAAATTTATGCCCATATTGCGTAAATCGGCTTTGCATTCCGCAACAAGCTTTTTGCCCTCACGAAGTTCATCCATAGTTGTGATGAGCGGGAACATAATCTTGATGTCACCGAATGCGCTTGCACGCAAAATGGCTTTAATCTGTGATTTGAAAAGTTCACGGTTTTTAAGGCAATATCTGATTGCACGGAATCCCATGAACGGATTTTCTTCTTTTTCAAGTCCAAGGTACGGAATGTCCTTGTCACCGCCGATATCAAGTGTTCTGATAATCAGCGACTTGCCCTTTAAGATAAGAGCCGCCTTTTTGTAGGCCTCATACTGTTCGTCCTCTGTCGGAATTGAAGTTCTGTCCATGAACAGAAACTCTGTTCTGAAAAGTCCGACACCCTCGCCGTCTGCGTCAACTGCCTTGACAGCGTCTTCAGGTTTTCCTATGTTGCAGAAAAGTTCATAAGCTTCTCCGCTTGCTGATTTTGTTTCTCGTCCCCTGTAATTTTCAAGCTCTTTGCGTTCTGCAAGAAAAGCGTCACGCTTTTTGGAGTATTCTGCAACTGTGGTATCATCCGGATTAACAATTACAGCACCCTCACTGCCGTCAACTACAACTGTGTCGCCGTTTTTCAGGCTTGATGCGACACCCTCAACACTGAGTACGGCAGGAATTTCAAGCGCTCTTGCAAGAATTGCAGAGTGGGAAGTTGTTCCGCCTGTTTCAGTAATAATGCCTGCTATGTTTTCTTTTACAATACCTGCCGTAACAGAAGGGGTAAGCTCCCTTGCAACAAGCACAGTGCCTTTTGGCGCGTCGCTTACTTTAATTTCGTTTACTCCGAGAAGAATGCCGAGAACACCGCTCTTGATATCTCTGACATCAGCCGCACGCTGTTTTGTAAGCTCATCGTCAGCTGCCGAGAACATTGCAATAAACATATCGCACATATGCTCAAGGGCAGATTCCGCACACTGACCGTCTGCAATCAGCTTTTCAATTTCGCCGCTGAGATACGGATCTCTGATAATCTGAATGTGACCTGCAAGAATTTCTGCCTCTTTTTCACCGGCTGAACTGCGAAGATTTTCTGCCTGTTTTTCAGTATTGTAGCAAAAAGCATCTACTGCTGCCTTAAAACGCTGTGACTCTGCCTCAGTATCTGTTACTGTTCGTGGAGTGTATTCAAGCGAATGTTCTTCAATAAGCATTACCTTACCGATTCCGATACCCTCGGATGCGGCTGTTCCGTGTAGCATAATCTTCACCTCTTGTAACTGGTCTGTCGGTGCCATTACTCGCCAAGACCGCTCTCTATGAGCTGTGTTGCTTCTGCAAGTGCCTCGTTTTCGTCAGCTCCGTCGCAAACAATCTCAATGTCGCTGCCGCACTTGATGCAAGCCGCAATAATGTTGAGGAGGCTCTTTGCGTTGTACTGATTGCCGTTGAATTTGATTGTTACATCACAGCTGTATTTGCCCATAGCTGTTGCAAAAACCGAAGCCGGACGCATGTGGAATCCCTGTGCATTTGTGAGTACGAGTTCTTTTGATACCATAATAAAATCTCCTTTATAAAATAAATTTGTGTTTTGAAGTTTTGAATCTAATGTCGTGAAAGTTCTTTGAGTTTTGAGGGGTGGCACCGGCTTTTACACCGGTGCCGAGGAACAAAACATTTCAAAAAACGGGTAATAGCAAATTAATTATTTTTTAATCGGTCTTTTGAGAAGTGCAAGCATAAGCATTGAAACTACTGCACCGATTGCAAGAGCAAGGAGGTAGAAATACCATGTACCCTGCATTGTTGCGAATACGAAGATACCGCCGTGAGGAGCCATAAGCTTACAGCCAAAGAGAGCTGAAAGTGCGCCTGCTGCTGCCGAACCAACGATACATGAAGGGATAACCTGAAGCGGATGACCTGCTGCGTAAGGAATTGCACCCTCTGTGATGAATGAAAGTCCCATTACATAGTTTACGGGCGCATTCTTTCTTTCTTCGTCTGTCCAACGATTTTTGAAGAATGTATTTGAAAGAGCAATTGCGATTGGAGGAACCATACCGCCGATCATAACTGCTGCCATAATGATGTATGCCTGATCGTCTGCGTTTGCAAGGTTAAGTGTTGCGAATGCATAAGCTGCCTTGTTGAAAGGACCGCCCATGTCGATAGACATCATACCTGCGAGGAGCGCACAGAGCGGAACCATCATTGCAGGGTTAGAGGCAATAGCGTTAAGGCCGTTTGACATACCTGAGTTAATCATACCCATGAACGGGTTGACTGCGCACATTACAACGAGAATACCGCCGAGTCCGAGAAGCGGATAGATGAGAACGGGCTTGATACCCTCAAGAGCCTTAGGCATCTTATCACACATTTTTTCAATAGCAAGCATTAAGTAACCGCCTACGAAACCTGCGAGCAAGCCGCCGAGGAAGCCTGACGGAACTGTTTCTGCAGCGGCAGGATCCATAAAGGTTGCGCCTGATGTTGCAAGGAAACCGCCTACAAGACCAACGAGAAGACCGGGACGGTCTGCAATTGACATTGCGATAAAGCCTGAAAGGATAGGAACCATAAGGTTAAAGGCTACACCGCCGAGTGTTTTAAACCATGCGGCTGCTGGAGTTACCGTACCGAATGCACTGCCAACCTCCTGTGCGTTAACACCGCATGCAATATCAATGAGGAATGCGATTGCAATGAAGATACCGCCTGCTACAACGAACGGGAGCATATGTGATACACCGTTCATAAGGTGACCGTAAGCGCCGCCTCTCCTCTTCGGAGCATCTGCAGAACCGCCTTTGTGATGATATACGGGAACTTCTTTGTTTACAATCTTGTTGATAAGCTCTTCCGGCTTATGAATACCGTCTGAAACGGCACACTGTAAAACGGGCTTGCCGTCAAAACGGGCAAGATTTATTGTGATGTCAGCGGCAATGATGATACCGTCACAATTTGCAATTTCTTCTTCGGTAAGCACATTCTTTGCACCGCCCGAACCGTTTGTTTCAACCTTAATCGGAATGTTAAGGCTGTCGCCGGCTTTCTGGAGTGATTCAGCCGCCATATAAGTATGAGCAATACCTGTTGGGCAGGCTGTGATAGCAAGAACCCTGTAACCCTTCTTTGCAGGAACTTCTGCCTTTGGCTCATCGGGAAACTTCTCTGTTTCTTTTGCGTCAATAATCGAGATAAATTCTTCCGGAGTTTTTGCGGCTTTTAGCTTTGCAGTAAAATCTTCATGCATCAAAAGCTGCATAAGTCTTGCAAGAACTTCAAGATGAACATCACCGTCTGTTGTTGCGGCAATCATAAAGAGCAGCTTACAGGGCTGACCGTCGGGCGAGTCATAATCTACGCCGTCGGGGACTGTGATAGCCGTGAGGGCGGGAGCTTTAACAGCTTCGCTCTTGGCATGGGGAATTGCAACTTCCATACCTACAGCTGTTGTGCCGAGTTTTTCACGGTTGAGGATTCCCTCTTTGTAGGCTTTAACATCCTTGAGGTTTCCGCACTTTTCATGTAATGAAACAAGCTTGTCAATTGCTTCGCTCTTGTCGGCAACTTTAACGCCGAGAGCAATACCCGATTTTTTCAATAAATCTGTGATACGCATATTTTTCTCTCCTTTTTAATTAAAATTTTGCAAGCAATTCATTTATTTTTTCTTTTGTGGCAAGTCCGTCAAGAAATGCCGTTGCATTTCCGCACACACTGCCTAATTTCAGCGCATAGGGGTAGCTTTTTGTTTTTTCATATCCTGCCACAAAGCCTGCTACCATTGAGTCGCCCGAACCGACTGTGTTAATTACCTTTTCTTTGAGGACTCCTGCTTTGTGCCTTTTTCCGAATTCGTCAATGAGCATTGCTCCGTCACCGCCGAGTGAAATCAGAACATTTTTTGCACCGAGTTTCTGCAACTCTTTTGCATACTTTTCAATATCATCCTCGGTGTTGATTTCAACTCCGAACATTTCGGAAAGCTCCTGTCTATTCGGCTTGATGAGGAACGGCTTGTACTTGAGTGCGTTGAGTAAAAGTTTTTTTGTTGCGTCAACTACAATTCGTACATCCTTGCCCTTGATTCTTTCAAGGATTCTTTCATAAACATCATCAGGCATCGTATTCGGAATGTTTCCTGCAATTACGATTGTGTCGCCGTCGGATATTCTGTCGATTTTTGAAAACAGCCTTTCAAGTTCGCTTTCACTTATGTGAGGTCCCTGACAATTGATTTCTGTTTCAACGCCGGCTTTGATTTTTATGTTGATTCTTGAAATTCCGCTTTCAAGCTTAATAAAGTCGGTGATAATCCTGTCATTGCGAATACCCTTTTCAATGGCATCACCCGTAAAGCCTGCAACAAATCCGAATGCCGTACTTTCAAGGTCAAGCTCTGCAAGCACACAAGAAACATTGATTCCCTTGCCGCCGTAGTAATATTCCTCGCTTGTTGTTCGGTTTGTTATTCCCGGAACAAGCGAATCAAGTCTGACAATGTAGTCAATTGACGGATTAAGCGTTACGGTGTAAATCATTTTTTTACCTCCTTTATCACCGTTGCCTGCGAAAAGTCCGGCGCAGTCAGTTTGTCGGTGATTATACAACATTTTTGCAGAGGGGCAAATGTTACGGGATACACCCTGCGGAATTTTGAATGGTCTGCAAGAACAAATGCCATATAAGATTTGTTGATTGCCGTTTCCTTTATAAGACCTTCTTCAATGTCGGGAGTTGTGAACCCCGAACCGATGTCAATTCCGTTTGCTCCCATAAAAGCTTTTGTAAAGTTAAAGCAGTTTATGCTTTTTATTGCTTCGGCACCCACAACAGCCTCGGTAAGCGGTTTTATTCTTCCGCCTACTATATATGTCTGCATACCCTTGTGGATAAGCATTCTGGCGTGTGTTATGCCGTTTGTAACATAGGTTGCGTTTGTATTTGTAATGTGGTCAACAAGCTTTAATGTTGTTGTTCCTGCGTCAATATAAACAAAGTCAGAGTCATTGATAAGCTTTGCACAGTATTCTGCAACCACATCTTTTTCATCGCTCATAACGGTTTCACGATTGCTTACCGCATCTTCAAAAACACCCTCGTTTCTGGTGATTGAAGTTGCACCGCCGAAAACCTTTGTGAGCTTTCCCATTTCATCAAGAGCGGAAAGATCTCTTCTTATTGTTGACTCGGATGAGTCAAGCAACTTTGTTAATTCCGACACCGTGACCGAATTTTTTTCTTCGAGCAAATCAAGTATTGCACGATATCTGTCCTGTGTAAGCATTATCCTCACCTCTTGACTATATTATAACACCCGTTTTTTAAAAGTCAAGCAAATTCAGTCAAAAAAATTCAAATAATTTTAAAATCAGCAAAATAGCCAATAAAAAAGCGTTAAACATAACTTATAAATAGTATAATATTACCATCAATCAATAAAACTCGCTCAAACAGTTTGATTTATCGGGCAAACTCGGTCAAATTAAAATAATCTCGTTATAATTCTTTTGGCGTGTTGACCCAAAATGTTTTTTATACTACAATAAAACCTGTTGCCGTACAAAACGCCTGCAAATAAGCAGGCGTTTTGTACGGTTGAATTGCACTTTTATTTTTTGTTTTTTATCTTTCTTTACACATATATAGTTACGAAACTGACAAATCGTCGGTAACGGTGATTTTTCGTTTGTCCGAAACGATGATTTTTTCTTCATTCAGCTTTTTTATTTCACGCATCATTGCACTTCGGTCAACCGAAAGATAGTCTGCAAGGTCTGACAGCGGAAGGGGAAGAGTAAAGGTATTTTTGCCCTTTTCCTTTTTTATGTATTCAAAAAAAGTCAAAAGCTTGCTCCTCAGCGTTTGCTGACAGAGAATGTCCGTGTGGGCAAGAATTTTTTTGTGAGAGCTTTCGACGAACGCACTTATAATCTTTAAATGTTTGTCGCAATGCTTTTCGCAACAGGCTGTGAACTTTGAATATCTCACAAAATCGACTCTGCAATTTGTTTTTGCCGTAAGATAGAAAATTCGATTGTCTGACTTTGGCACAAGGCAGGTGGCGGTCATATCACCGCTTTCATAAAAAGAAATAATTCTGCGCTGATTTTCGGCATTGTCGGTTGTAAGATAAACAGTGCCCTCTTTTATGATGCAAATTGTGTCGTTTTCGGCTGAATATGTGGTGATGATTTCGCCTCGTTTGTACTCCCTTTCAACAGGCGAAAAACACTCGTTAAGCCCGATGAAATCTGATTTTTCAAGCACTGCACCGTTGATTTGTTCTGTCATTTGTAACACTCCATAATGTGTGGCGTTTTTTGTCTTGCCACAATATATGGTATAGTATATCATAAAATTGTTGCCTGTGCAACAGTATTTATTATTTGTTTATTGTATAATTAGTCTTGCATTCGCAAGGGGAGATTTGCCCCTTGCAATTTTATTGCAAAATGACATTTTAAGAGTTTAACTTTTTACATATATAGGATTTTTATCAAGGAATAACCACAAAATAATTAAGAAGGGGAAGGATTATGAAAATTATCAAGCGTAACGGCTCAGAAGAAGAATTCAATATTGAAAAAATTATCAATGCCGTTAAAAAGGCAAACGGCTCAGGCGAACACAAATTTCTTTCGGATGAACAGATTGAGGATGTTGCCGACTATGTTGAGTACAAGTGCAATAAAATCAAGAGAGCTGTATCTGTTGAAGAAATTCAGGATATGGTTGAGGACCAGCTTATGGCAAAGGGCGCATTTGAGCTTGCAAGAAGATATGTGCGTTACCGCTACAACCGCTCACTTGTTCGTAAGGCAAACACTACCGATAACAGAATTCTCTCGCTTATTGAGTGCAACAACGAGGAAGTAAAGCAGGAAAATTCAAACAAGAACCCGACTGTCAACAGCGTTCAGCGTGACTATATGGCGGGTGAGGTCAGCCGTGACCTTACAAGAAGAATGCTTTTGCCGGCTGATATTGTTGAGGCTGATAAGGAAGGTATTATTCACTTCCACGATTCGGACTATTTTGCACAGCATATGCATAACTGCGACCTTGTAAACCTTGAAGATATGCTTCAGAACGGCACAGTTATAAGCGATACACTTATTGAAAGACCGCACAGCTTTTCAACAGCTTGTAACATTGCAACACAGATTATTGCACAGGTTGCAAGTAACCAGTACGGCGGTCAGAGCATAAGCCTTGCTCATCTTGCACCGTTTGTTCAGGTTTCCCGTGAGAAAATCCGCAGAGAAACTCTTGCGGAAATTGAGGAACTTGGTGTTCATCCCACAGAAGAGAAAATTAACGACATTGTTGAAAAAAGACTCCGCAAGGAAGTAAACCGTGGTGTACAGACAATTCAGTATCAGGTTGTTACTTTGCTCACAACAAACGGTCAGGCTCCGTTTGTAACCGTGTTTATGTATCTTAACGAGGCTAAAAACGAGCAGGAAAAGCACGACCTTGCCATGATTATCGAAGAAACACTCAAACAGCGTCACAAGGGCGTAAAAAATGAAAAGGGTGTATGGATTACACCTGCGTTTCCAAAGCTTATTTATGTGCTTGAGGAGGATAACATAACAGAGGACAGCAAGTATTGGTATCTTACTGAGCTTGCCGCAAAATGTACCGCAAAGAGAATGGTTCCCGACTATATCTCGGAGAAGGTTATGCTCCAAAGCAAAATTGATAAAAACGGTGAGGGTCATTGCTTTACCTGTATGGGTTGCAGAAGCTTCCTTACTCCTTATGTTGACGAAAACGGCAAGCCGAAATATTACGGCAGATTCAATCAGGGTGTTGTGACTGTAAATCTTATTGATATCGGACTCAGCGCAGGCAAGGATCTTGATAAATTCTGGAAGATTTTTGACGAGAGAATGGAACTTTGCCACAGAGCATTGCAGTGCCGTCACGAGCGTCTTACAGGCACCCTTTCGGATGCCGCTCCTATTTTGTGGCAGTACGGTGCTTTGGCAAGACTTAAAAAGGGTGAGAAGATTGACAAGCTTCTCCACGGCGGTTATTCAACGCTTTCACTCGGTTATGCAGGTCTTTGGGAGTGCGTTTACAGCCTTAACGGTAAAAAACTCACAGAAAAAGAGGGCAAAGAACTCGGTCTTGAAATTATGCAGAAGCTGAACGATTATTGTGCAAAGTGGAAAAAGGAGGAAAACATTGACTACAGCCTTTATGGCACTCCTCTTGAAAGCACAACATATAAGTTTGCAAAGTGTCTTCAAAAGCGTTTCGGCATTATCAAGGGTGTAACAGACAAGAACTACATCACTAACAGCTATCATGTTCATGTTACAGAAAATATTGATGCGTTCAGCAAGCTGAAACTTGAGTCTGAATTTCAGGCTTTGTCACCGGGCGGTGCAATCAGCTATGTTGAAGTTCCGAATATGCAGGACAATATCCCTGCAGTTTTACAGGTTATCAAGTTCATCTATGATAATATTATGTATGCAGAGCTTAACACTAAGAGCGACTATTGTCAGGTTTGCGGATATGACGGTGAAATCAAGATTGTTCACGATGACGATAAGCTTGTGTGGGAGTGTCCTAACTGCGGCAACCGTGATCAGGATAAGATGAATGTTGCAAGAAGAACCTGTGGATATATCGGAACTCAGTTCTGGAATCAGGGCAGAACTCAGGAAATTGAGGAAAGGGTGCTTCACCTTTGATGAATTACGGAGAAATTAAACTCTGCGATATTGCAAACGGTGAGGGAGTAAGAGTATCACTCTTTGTATCCGGCTGTACGCATCATTGCAAAAACTGCTTTAATCCGCAGACCTGGAGTTTTGATTACGGCGAACCTTTTACAAAAGAGGTTGAGGATAAAATTCTCAAAGAGCTTGAACCGTCATATATTGACGGACTGTCATTGCTGGGTGGCGAACCCTTTGAACCGTCAAATCAGAGAGTTTTAGTTCCCTTTTTAAAGCGTGTCAGAGAACAGTATCCCAACAAAACAATTTGGTGTTATTCGGGTTATCTGTTTGACAAGGAGCTGCTTTCAGAAAGCAGAGCAAGATGTGAATGTACTGATGAAATGCTTTCAATGCTTGATGTGCTTGTTGACGGTGAATTTGTTGAGGCACTTCACGATATAAGCCTTGCTTTCAGAGGCTCGTCAAATCAGCGTATTATAGATGTAAAAGCGTCACTCAAAGAAAATAAAATAATTCCTCACAAGCTTATGAAAAGGGGAGTATAACGAAAAGCGACAGCCGTAAAACTGTCGCTTTTTGTAATATTATTGAATTATTGCGTGGAATGTTGTTGATTTTGTAAGGCAAATAGTGTAAAATGATAGCATACTATTTATAGATTATTATGCAAGGAGCGATTATATATGGTATGTAAAAATTGCAATCACGAAATCGACAACGGAGCAATGTTCTGCACTTACTGCGGAACACCTGTTGAGCAGGCTTCAGAGCCTGAGACACAGCCTGTTGAAAATACTGCGGCAGAAGAGGTTCAGCAGAACCCATATGAAAATGTGCAGACTGCTCAGCCTGAGGTGAACAATGTACAGCAGGTTACTCAGCAGACAACTGCAGACAGTCAGCCACAGCAGAATCCGTATTCTTCACCGCAGTACGGTCAGCAGGATCAGACCTACTATCAACAGCAGAACAGAACTTCGTACGGTCAGCAGTTTACAAATGCACCGAACAATGCCTACGGTGCAAATGAAGGCAAGTACGGCAACCAGTATCAAAACTATAACAACGGCTATAATCAGCAGTACAATGCACAGTATCAGCAGACATACAATGCACAGCCTGTACCGCCTGTTATTCCGTCATACGGCACTCCCGAAACTCAGCCTGTAAGCGTAGGCGGTTGGATTGGTGTTATGCTTTTAAGCTGTTTGCCACTTATCAACCTTATTATGCTTTTTGTCTGGGCATTCAGCTCATCAACAAAGAAGTCACTCAAAAACTACGCAAGAGCCGCTCTTATTATGTTCATTATCGTAGCTGTAATTACTGTTATCGCTTCAGTTGTTCTTATTGCCTGCGGTGTCAATATATTTAGCGAATTGTTCAGTCAAGTTAATTACTATCACTGAGTGTAGCTATTGTCCGTTCGAGATAGTTTTATATGGACGAGAGTAAGATGCCCGAACGGAAATTTTTCAAATTGAAAGTTGAAAATGGGAAATTGAAAATTGTGGTCGGGAAGATGTTTTTGCTAAGTGCAAATCTTATTGTTCCCGACCATATTTATATTCATTTGCAGTAACGACGAGTCGCCGTTCCCCATTCGTGAAGATAGCCTGTAATGTAAAAACATATTATGCCCGAGCGTAGTTTTGTGATTGTTTGTACAATAATTTTGTAGGGGCGAACCTCGTTCGCCAATCGTTTTTTATATTGTGTAATCTTCGTTTATTATCATAATTTTATTTACAAAAATCTGTGCGATTACTTGGCGGGCGGATAATATCCGCCCCTACAAAAAATCCCTGTCCATAACGGACAGGGATTTTCCTTTACATTATAAAAGCTTTAGGGCTGCGAACCTCGGCTCTTCTATTGTCAAGCCTCGTTGTCCTCCGCTATTCCCAAAATAACTTCCACTCGTCTAATCCGTTTCAATCACTTGCGTGATTTTCACGGCTTAGTCCTCGCCGGTCGTTATTTTAGGGCTGCGAACCTCGGCTCTTCTATTGTCAAGCCTCGTTGTCCTCCGCTAT
>CAJMRT010000004.1 GCA_905215855.1 uncultured bacterium | reverse complement strand
CCAATGCCGATAATAAGTTCCCGCTTGGTAGTATCTTTCTTTTCAATTCCCCAAGCAGTACCTCCAAGTTTAGCATAAATATTTAACGATATGTTTCCTAATATAAAATCATTAGGGTGCTTTAATGTTTCAATGCATATACATTGAGTAGGAACTTCTTGTCCAATCAGTTTAGCTTTACAGTAATAGTATGGCGATAAAGCAGGTTTCATATAAGGGTAATCTTTTTTTATAACAAGAATAACAAGATCGGAATTTTTAGCGTTTAAATCAAGTATTGCTTCTCCGAAAGATTGCACACTTTCTTTTTCCACCCAGCTGTATTCATATTTTAAATCTAATCTGAACATTTTTTTGATTTTTGTGGCTAACTGTTTAGTGAATACATTAAGTGTCCCCTCGTATTCCTTAGAAGCAACTAATGTAATGGTTCTCACTGTATCATTAGATACAGCTGTGTAAGGACCTACTTTTTCTAACGCTACGCTTGGCAAACCACTAATAACTTGATCGTTTGCATAGTATTTTTTAGGGGCTGCAATTATTTCGTTTTCAAACACCTTATCATAAGGAAAATAATTGTTAACACAATTTGTGATTTTAATATTTCCATACAATTGGCCTATAAGTCCTTTTTGTAACCAACTAATAACTTTTTTAGTGAAAGAAAACTGTTTGGCTTTGTTCTCCGCATCTAATTTAATCTTATCCAATTTATGTGATAAACCTCTAGCCTCTTTGTATCTGGTTAATGCACGAGTGTTTGCAGCAACTGTTCCAGATTTATTCTCAAATAAACCTCCACAGTCAATATTGTGATTAGCAAAATCTCTTTGAGTCCAGTTAAAGCAGTAATCTAAATTTGAACTTACAGAAAAACCAAAGTGTATTTTGTCATCTTGTCGAAAGAAATATGTGGATACCTTTGCACATTGAAACACACAAAGCGCATCATCTTTATAAATCGGTGACTTCTTCTTTGCAACTAAATTATGAGAATATTTTTCATAGTAAAGATCATATGCCTCTGTTGTCTTGAATAAATCATAGATTCTATTTTCCAACATTTTGCTTACTACGCTAGGATACTCAGTTGGATTAATATTAACTTTTACGGTAGAAAGACTTTCTGCTAAAACATTATCAGAGTTTTTAAGAGACCAAAAATATATTGCGTTTCCTGATCTATAAAAGCAGATATCTTTATATTCTTTTCTTAGACTGGATAGTTGTTCATGATTAATGTAGTCGATAGAAAACACGTCCGTATCACTATCTGTTAAAGAACAAAAACAATAATTAAGATACAAACCACTCATTTGAAAACCTCCGTATTATATATTTTAGATACTCTCCGGTACAAGTGATAGTTTATTAATAGACTTGTGGACTCTCACTAAGGAGTCGCAGACAGCTAAAACATCTTCTGAATCCCAAGTGCACAAAGATTTCTCATCAATAACGCCTGCACCTTCGCCTATAATTTTTGCAATCTGTTCTTTATCCGCTACGTCTACTACAGCCTGATATGCAGCGTTGCTTTGTACCTTTTTTGAGGTTTATGATAAGGCTGTCAATAGAAGCCGACAAGTTCACTAATTGTCGCTGGTATCATCACTTTAATAAATTTCAAAAAGCATCCTAACACTTTTCAATAGGATTAAACCATACAACAATTACGCCAATTGATTTTTGAGGGTACTAAAACCGTATCAGGAATCAGCTAATGTTTACATGCTTTTTATCGTCCCAAATGATAATAGACCAAAGTTTGCTGACATACTCCAAAGAATTTCCAGTATGGTATTTTGCATTCATTTTTATATTTTTTGAGAAAATTTTATTCACCTCGTATTATAGTTTCCTCAATAATTTTATCGATTTTTGCACGAAGTTCAGAAATTTCTGATTTTATTTTATCTTGCTTCTTAATTTGAAGTTTAATTTCATTTACAATACATTGTTGTTCTTCAATTGGGATATCAATCATTGGGAATTCTTGAATAACAATAGGAAAAATATTTTGATTTTGCAAACCTTTTTTATATATTTCAATAAGATACTGAAAATAAGAACTTCTAAAATAATAATACGCAAACTCTGGGTTACACTTATTCTTATCAATTCTAACTCTCATAGTGAAATCCGCAAAAATCCCATCAAAATCATCTTTTACAAAAGCAGTTTTACCTATTGCCACTCCAGATCGTGCAATGATAATATCTCCGGGTTTAACAGATTTATTAATATTGTCCTTATAATAAGACTCGGATATCAATTGGCTATCATCCAATTCGATTTCTAATGTTTTTATAGTCGCCATCGAAATGTAATAAGCGTTTCCGTTTTCATCAAAATCTCTCGGGGAAATGCTGGCTCCAAGAGTAATAGGTTCAGATATAAAATGCTTTATTTTCTTATCAGTTATAGCATTAAGTTGTTCCATAACAAAAGCGCCTGCATTACGATGAAACTTTGCACTAAATCTAAGGTCGGGATTGTTGGAAAAATCAGATTGCTTACAATCAAATTGCTTGATTTTTTTCAATTTTGAAAATTTAGTATAATCAAATACGAATCTTTGAGAAAATACATTATCAATAATTATCGATTCATTAAGCAGTTGCTTTTTTAATTCTCTAACTCTTTCTTCAATACTGTCAATTTTAGATTTGATTAATTTTTGATTTTTGAATAGTAAATCTATCATTATTTTATCAAATTTAAGCAATTTAAGATCGTTTTCATTTAAAGTTGGATAACCCTTTCCTTGTCTTGAAATAGCAATTAAACTATCATAAAAGCTACTTCGGAAACAATAATATAGAATCTCAGGCATCATTTTTGCTCTTAAGTGAATAAAGGCAGAGGTAAAATAAATATCTTTATTTTCTTTTGTTATGCGAACATATTTCTTAAGGTTCGGGCGTATTTTAGATATTAGTATATCGTCTTCTTGTACTGATATTATATCTCCTTTTTCTATTTTTTTATAGTAGTTCTCTTGTAGCAAATTTCGTTCTTCAAAGTTTAATATTTGAGGAAAAACATCACCATTCTTGTCTACATCACTTATTTCACAATAGCGAAATTGTTGATTTAATTGACTAAGTGCTATTTTCGATTTGGGTACAATTTCAAATAATTCGCTAAATGAATATATCAAACCATTGAGTTTGGTTTGATATTTATGATAGTCATAGTCTTGACGTAACGTTTTTTCAGCACTAATAGTTGAAATATCTATTGTTTGAATGTTCATATTCATTACCTCAATCCCAATGCAATGCACGCATATAATCAAGTATTGTATCATTAACCCCATCATCAATTAAGATTCTGCCATTGGAATCTGTTCTAAATAATTCATTAGGCATTTGTTTTTCGCCACGTTTTGTACGTTTGTATCCCACGTTGTCAGCCTCAGCCATAAAGATAGAGTAATCAGATTTAGAAGCAACTTCTCCAAAAACCCACCAAGTATTAACAAACCCAAAACTATCCTTAGTATCTTTGTCATACTTACAGAGTTCTTCAAGTTCTGAATAATATTTTGAAATCAATTCAGAACTTGATAAACCGTCATCACGAATTGTGATATACGATTTCAGCATTCTTCTAATAATATCTTTCTCTTCATCAGGTGTAAGAGCTTTTACCGACGGTAGTTTTGATTTTTGCTTTTTACCATCAAAGACAGCAATAAGATTTTCAACTCTAACTTTTAATTTTTGCCAATCACTGCTTGCTTCTTCCCATAGTGTATTCCATTCTTTAACTTCGGCCTTTGTCTTTTTCTGAGCAAACAAAATGCTGGTTTTAGTGGAAGTATATGGTTCAAAGGCAAGCTGAGGTAATGATACTACCGCTTTAATTTTGAAGTATTTATATAGGAACAAACGGATATACTTATTTTCTGTGGTATCAAACACACTTTCAGGAAGAACCGCAGCTAAACGGCCGTTTTCTCTAAGTAATTGATACCAGCGTTCGATGAAAAGATTTTCTGAGTTTTTCTTTGCACCAAACATAAAATCTTTTTTAACAGTCTTTTTTGTATCATTGTCAAGCTCAACGCTAAAAGGAGGGTTTGTAAGAATTAAATCAAATTGTCCATTAACCTCTCTGTTTTGATATAAAGCATCTTCATCACTACCTTTCATAGCATTTGGCGCAGTTTCTTTTTCGTATTTTGAAAACGGAAGCAAACCGTCCTTAACAAAAATATTTGTAGAACCATCTCCGTGAAGAATCATATTAACTTTAGTTGCAGTTCCAAGATTAAAATTAATTTCTGAGCCATAAATGTATGTTTGAGCCCATTTGTTTTCACGATGATCCGGATAGAACCAATCAGAAAGCACCTTATCTTTTACAGCTCTGGCTGTTCCGAGTTCTGCATTATACCCATTAGCGTTTCTATTGCGATATTTCATATTCTCTGTAATAAATTTCATATATTCGATAAGAAAAGTTCCGCTTCCTGCAGAAGGATCTATCATATATGGGATTTCTTTGTCCTCTTTAATGCGTTTGATTGCTAATTTATCAGTTTGCAAAGCATAAAGCATAAAACGGACAATATTAATATGTGTAAAGAATTGTCCTTTGCTTTGCTTGAAACCATTGCGAATGATTCCCTCGAAGAAATCACCTAAAATATCCTTTCCGCTAAGGCTGTTTTTTCCATCAACAAAGGAAAGCCCTTCTAACTTTTGTACTGCACATTTAAGCTTAGTTAAAGAAAACTTCTTTGTGTCTATTACATAAGATTTTTTTAGTTCGTTTTCATCAAGTATATACAATTTAGATTTAAGAGCACGGCGATAAAGTTCATTTATCCTTTCAAAGAGCTGTTCATTTGTTTCAAATTCTTCATCTCCATCTTTGGCAAAGGTCATAGATTGGAAATCATATGTATCGCCATCTTCTTTCTCATCTTCATCTTGGATTTTTGCAAGAATTAGATTGGTTAAAGATGCAAACACTTCATTATCATCTGTGCCGCCTCCGCCCCATAAAACATTGTGTAAATCAGACTGCAGCTGATTCAACATTTCATTGGTGAAATCTGTTTCGAGTTCTTTTGCTGATGATTTCACATAAGGTGTCTTTTGTGCTTTGCCATAACGAGCAGGAATAGTATTGGTATAGTCACGGGAAGTCACCCAATCCGCGAAAGAAGAATGTTTTTTATTATCTATGATAATACATTCATCTGTTATTGAGCCTGTTGCATCGTTAGTAGTATATAGGACTAAGTATTTAACATCATGCCCTTCAGTTCGCTCCATGCCTGCTAACTTAAAAAGTTGTTCTTCAATAACACTATCCTTATCTATGGTTGCATATTCCTCTTGATTTTTAACTTCAATAAACAAGAATGCATCACCATTTGCGTCTCTTACAATTACATCAATGCGACTTGTTATTGTGTGAGGACGACCGGCAGTATACTCATGTTCAATTTCAATTTTTTTCGGGTGCATAACCGAGTTCGTTAACTAGTTTTGTTAATAAAAAAGCACGACAAAGTTCTTCTGGCTTAGCTTCTGTGCGTTTTTGACACTGAACAATTTTGTCATATTCAAGTTTTTCTGCAGCAAGATCAAGTTTAGGTACAACCTTAATCGGATGAGAATCGATGTATTGTTTAATTAATGTGTTATTAAAAGTTGAGGCCCCTCCTGATTAGTTAGCTTAAGTTATTGACAATTCTCAGTTGTCATTCTTATATCTATTTCATGATTATGATGTCTATAAACTCTGGCATGAAAAATAAAAAAGATATAATATTTTCTTATATATTGCTTTTGCTTTGTAATGTTCCGTCCAAGTGAAAACGGTATTACGGCTGACACCTACGTAATCGAAAATTCTTTTTTTATCAACTTATTCAATGTCGAAATCTACTAAACATCATATTGTTTCGTCAAATGCAACTATTGAAAATATACTATTATAATATAGCATATTTCAATGCATAAATCAACAAATATTGGCGATTTATACCAAAAAAAGAACGGGAATATGACTAACATAATTAGTTAAAAACGGAGCTGTATTTCTTAAAAGCTACGTACTAAAATCTATAATTTATTTTTGTTCTGCAAATTACGGTATGTCGTTTTTAGGGTAGCCAAAGAATTATATATTTTACCGATAGTGCAAAACTGCATAAAACTTTTAACTCAACACTTGCTGTAAGGCAGGTGTTACTTTTTGCAATTTTTTATATAGGTAAGTTTATTTTCTGCAATTTCTTTATGGGATGAATTTTTTAGAACATGGGTTGAATTTCAGGCCCTCCCACTCAAAATAAGTAGAGGGATATATTTATTTGAATATCAAACGAAAACGGAGAATTCATTTTTTAAAAACACAAAAGTAAAAATTTTCAAAAATACCCTGACAAAACGCCTATGTTTGTCCAAATAAGTGAGAGGGTATTTTGAAATTTTTGAAAAAACACCCCCTCAAAAATACTGATTTTGTCCATACAAGTGAAGGGGATAAAGAGATATATTTTTAATTTTCTTTATCAACTTCGAGAAAATTCATTAACAAATTATTTTCTAAGGATGTGAATCTAAACAATGAAAAACGCCTATTTTCAATGTGTCAGTACTCGAAAGAGAGAAAGAAAAAGTAAACCAAGGAAACCTATGACAAATCTTAGCGAGCAGACTGTTTGTATCCACAAGCTGATAAAACAGTAAAAGCTTGTTAGTGGATACCCCTAAAACCCCGGAAAAAATAAGAAAAGGAAGGTAACATATGAAATCCAAATTTATCAAACTGCCCAAGGCTCTCTTTGAGGATGGGTATATAGACTTATCGTGCGGTGCAAAGCTGCTCTACTCGCTTCTGCTTGACCGCAGACTGCTTTCGGAGCAGAACAGTATGACTGACTCAAACGGCAGGACGATTGTGTACTTCACGAACAACGAAGTCTGTCAAAAGCTGAAATGTAGTCATGACAAGGCTACGAAGCTTTTTCGTGAGCTTGAACGCTTCAAGCTTATACATAGGCTAAGGCAGGGCAAAGGCAAGCCTGACATCATTTATGTCGATAACTTCTTTGACAGCGAAAAAACCTCATTCAAGAGTGCGGAAAATACGCTTTGCAGAGTGCAAAAATTAAGTGTACCTGACTGCGGAAAATCAGCAGGAAATAAAACTGAAATTAATAATACAGATAGGAGTAATACCAATCTATCAATCGACTATGACGAGGTTGAGAATGAAATAAAATTCCAAATTGAATATGATGTACTGGTGGAGCGTGATTACGGCGGAGTACTCGACGAAATTGTCAGACTTATGACGGATACTTACTGCTGCGCTAGTGATACTGTACGGATTAACAAACGGCAAATTCCCATACAGTCTGTTCGCAAACGACTGTCAATGGTAACCGCCGAGCATATCGAATATGTAATAAGCTCGCTTGAAAAGAATAAAAGCAAAATCAAAAATATGAGAGCCTATCTGCTGACGGCTCTCTATAACTCAATCGATACTATGGAAACCGACTGCTTGTACGGTAATTAAGGAGGAAATCAAAATGGATGAAAAGATAAAATTTTTAGGGACAAAAGAGGTTGCCGAGGCACTCGGATGCAGTTTTCCGACTGCCCGAAACATTATGATGAGAGCTGATTTTCCGTTGGTGAGAGTCGGCAAAAACTTTAAGGTCAGTGAGCAGGCTTTTATAGAATGGAGCAGCAAGCGCAGAGTATAAAATAAGGCGAAAATCTGTTGACGGCTTATCGCTTTTGGGGTATTATAAATACAGTCGGATAACGATAAGTTGTCTTTAGGTTTTGAAAGGACGGATTATAATAAACGCTAAAGACACAAAGAAAAAACAAACCTACGGTAACGGCTCAATATATTTTGTAGAAAGCCGTCAGCGCTTTGCAGGTCAGGTTTATTTGACAATCGACGGTGAAAAGGAACGCCGCACCGTTTACGGAAAAACAAAGAAAATCGTCAAGGACAAAATGCGTGAGCTGCAAATTCAGGCTCTCGCAGGCAACCTCGAAAAGCGCAACCGTAACAAGGTTGAGATAAAAACAATTCATCAGCTTGCCGAAAAGATGATAGAGGAACAGCTTGCCCTGAATGAAATCAGGCAGTCAACCTATGACCGCAAAATGGAAACTCTGAAAATGCTTTCCGATATTTCTGATAAGCAGCTTACGGAAGTCACCGAGGACGATATAGTCGGTTTTTTCAAGGTAAAGCTTGATTATTCCCAGTCGAGCATAAATAAGATGTATCAGCTTTTGGGAGCAGTATTTGTAAAAGCAATCAGCAAAAAGCTCATTGAGAGCAATCCTTTGAGCGACATCAAGTGCCCGAAATCGAGAAAAAAGCAAATCCCTGTCAGAGCCTTGACGGTTGACGAGCAGATAGGACTTTTGAATGTGCTGAAAACCGAGGACATACACTACGGTGACATAATGCTTTTGTCAATGTTCACGGGAATGCGAATCGGCGAGTGTTGTGCCCTTACGGCAGAGGATATTAACCTAACCGACAAAACAATAAATGTCAGTAAAACCGTATCAAGAGGCGAATTTGGAAACATCGTAATCAACGATACCAAAACCGCCGCAGGCACGAGAACGCTTTTTATCGGCGATGATGTTGCAGACTTTTTGAAAGAATGTTTAGGCGGCAGAAAAAGAGGTCTGCTGTTTACTTCGAGTAACGGCAGGCTTGTCACATCAAACCAAGTCAACTACGTTTACTCAAATGTGATTAAGAATTACGACATTCTTGACAGCTCGGTGTACGGCAGGGTAGATTTACATTCACTCAGGCATACATACGCAACGAGGTGTATTGAAAGCGGAATGCCTGCAAAGGTACTCCAAAAGCTTTTAGGACACACGGACATAAACATCACGCTGAATGTTTACTGCTCTGTCTTTGAAAAGTTCAAAAACGAGCACCTTGCGATTGCTGACGAATATATGAAATCAAACAACCTGCAAATCGCCTGAAAATGAAAAAATCACTGTCAAAACCGCAGTCAATTGCGATTAAGTCAGCATTTAAGCCACTTATAAAGGTCACCTCGACCAAAAAAGGTGGTTTTTTAACCGCCTTTTATTTTTTATCAAAATTACTTAAAACGCCTTAAAAGTGGCTTAAACACTGGGTTTTTGAGATTTCAAAAATTCAGTTGAGTAATTTTGAATTAAGTTAAAACAAGATAAAATGCAGTCAAACTTACTGTCAAACTTACTGTCATTTTAGTTTGCCTGCCGATTTTCAAGGAAACAAGATAATATATTTTTAAAATTTATTACACCGTAACACAAAAGATCTTTCTATTATTAAAACAACAAATTGCGGAGCGAAACCTCTTAAAAGATTTGATGAATTGACCGATGAACAAAAACAACAAGTCAATGTTATGCTGTATGCCTCGCCTAATTTGTGTACGGCTCATTTTTACAAAGAGGACTTTTTGAAAATCCTCGATTGCAAAGACAGAAAATCAGCTAAAAAAGCTATGTCTGACTGGATTAACTCGGCATACGATTGTGGAATTTCTCAACTTGTTAAGTGTGCAAAAACAATGCAAAATTGGTTGACAGGAATATTGAATTCGTTTTCTGCGTCAATCACCAACGGCTTTATTGAGGGTTGCAACAACAAAATCAAAGTTCTCAAAAGAAATGCTTACGGCTACAGAAATTTTAAGCGTTTCCGTAACCGCATTTTACATATGTTTTCCAACAAACATATCAATTCTGCAGCAAAACAAGCGACAGTTTAATTCTCTGTCGCTTGTAAATATCATTTATCCATTTTTCGGGTTACCCAAACTATTGACATTGAGTTTGTATATTTTTTCTTTTATGGAATTATATTACATACAAAAATTGGGCAATCTTTGTGACTGCCCGATTTAGGTTATTTACTTATTTGTTTGTTTACTGCACTATACTGCAATTTTACATTTTATATTGTTGTATTTATTTTGCTGAGAACAGTGCGGTTACTTACATCAATCAGAGCGCAAGAACTCTCGGAACAATTTCCGCAGGAGCTGCCACTGTGCCGCTGCATTTATATTTCTCGGTTTCTTCTTTGGTTCTGAAGCCCCATCCGTAGAGAACGGCGAGAAAGTCCATACCGATTTCTTCGGCACCGTTTGCTTCAATAGTGCCGTCGCCTACAAGGACACTTTCCTCAACTGAAACACCTGTCTGCTCACACGCCTGCAAGAGCAGGTGGCTCTTTGTGAGATTAGTGCCGACATCTGTTGCACAAACTGCGTCAAACACATCCGCAGCATCGTAGTTTTCAAGCATATCTGTTGTGAACATTCTGTGCTTTTGAGTTGCTATTGCAAGCTTAAAGCCGTTTTTCTTTAGCTCACGAAGAGCGTCATAAATTCCGTCATAAACTGTGAACATCTCTTTTCCCTTTTGAGAATAGAGCTTGCTGTAGTTCTTGACAGCATATTCAATTTCGTCATCACTCATATTAAAGAGCGTTTTAAAGCCGTATTCAAGCGGCACACCGATTACGCCGTAGAGTGCGCTGTGTTCAACAGGCTCATAACCCATTGCAACTGCCGTTGTATTGAAACAATATAAAATTCCGGGGGCTGTGTCGGCAAGAGTTCCGTCAAAGCCAAAAATAACTAATTTTTTCATAAAACCGCCCAATCTGCAAATAGATAAAATTCATAAATTACCTGAAATCAATTACAAAAGTCTTTTGCCCTGCAAATATGGAAATACATCTCTGCGTGAATTATACCATTTTTGGAAGATAATTACAACACTTATTTTGCTTATAAGTATAATTTCTAAAATAAAAACGGTGCAAAAATATGCAATTGTTGTTTTTCTGATTATATAACAATAAAATTTATTTGAAAAACAGGACTTCTAAACGACTTTATTTCTTGACAACATTGTGCGTGCGTTATAAAATTGAAGTATATTACATTGAAAGGTTATTATATTATGGCTTCTACAAAGCATAAAAATCCCGCTGCTAAGCCAAAAGAAAAATATTCGGTACAGCAGGCGCTCACAAACTATTATCTGCTTGTTATGTTCACGCTTTTTCCGTTGTTTTTTACCGACGCATATTTTAACATCAGGCATGACAAGTATTACTTTTTCATAATATTAACAGGTATTCTCGTTGTTGCGGAATTTCTTATTATTATGACCGCAAGCGTTGATAAACCGTTGGAAGATACGAAACTTGAAAAGCCTAAGCCGAAACATTTTTATGAAGAGTTTTCGTTTATGGACTGGGCATTTATTGCATTTCTCGGAATAAATATCATTTCAACGCTGTTGTCCGCAAATCCTATGGACGCACTTTTAGGAACTCAAGGCAGAAACAACGGTTTGCTGCTGATGACATTTTACACCGCAGCATATTTTATGATTACAAGGTGCTTTAAATATTTTGAGTACATATTCGTTGCACTTGCGTTTGGTTCAATGATAGTTTACGCACTTGCGATACTCAACGCATTTTATGTTGACCCGCTCGGAATGTTTACTCAGCTCAGCGACCAACAGACCATTACCGACTTCACCTCGACAATCGGCAACAAGAACCTGCTTTCAAGCTACATTTGCATTGCTATGCCGGTTATGATTGCAATGTCGGTTATCACGGAAAAAACTTTGCTCAGAGCAATTTATCTTGTTGCAACAGGATTAGGCTTTGCGGCTCTTATGACAGCCGACAGCGACTCGGGTATTCTCGGTATGGCTGTATTTATGATTATTTACCTTATATGGTTCTCAAAAAGCGTTGTCAGACTGAAAAGATTTTTCCTTTCTGCAACAGTTATGCTGTTGTTTGCAAAACTGCTCAGACTGTTTTCTCTATGCTTTAATGACAAAAGCAAAGGTTTTGACAAGTTTCAGGAAGTTTTCGTTTTCTCAGGCATCGGTTGGATATTGCTTGCAGCTTGTGCCGTTATTACAGGGATTTTGTATCTTATTGATTACAAAAAACCAAACATCACAATTTCAAAAGCCGTGCCGATTGCTCTTGCCGTTGTATTCGGACTTTGTGCTGTTGCCATGATAGGAATTATGGTTTATTTCAGCTGTATTGACACCAAAACCGACCTCGGCAGTTTTGAGAGAATTATCCGCTTTAATGACAGGTGGGGTACTCACAGAGGCTTTATGTGGATAAGGTCGGTATGGATTTTCGGCGACGCATCATTCATTGAAAAGCTGTTCGGCAACGGTCCAGATATGTTCTACTGGGCATTCAGTCCGTACTTTGACGACCTTTCAAAATACGGTGACGGTTCAACAAATGCGGCTCACAATGAATATCTCAACTACCTTATCACAATCGGTCTTACGGGACTTCTCGCCTACCTTGCCATTGTGTGCGGTACGATTAAGAACGCAGTTAAATATGCAAAGGAAAATCCGATGTTGATTGTATGCGTTTCGGCTGTAATTTGCTACGCTGTTCAGGCTATTGTAAACCTCTATCAGCCGATTACAACTCCGCTGTTTTTCATCTTCATAGCTTTGTGCGAGGCTTTTGTAAGAAACGCCAAGGCTGAAAAATCCGCCGTATAAGGATTATGACTGCGTATCAATGCGAATAAGAAGATTTTGCATTGTTTCGTTGCGGTCACGGCGGTAGCGTCCCAACTCATAAAGACTGTCGGGATTTTTAGTAATTATATTGGGCTTTTCTGTACAGGTTAATGTACACGAAAAGCCCATTTCTTTTATCAGCTTTTCGGTCAGGTCATTTTTTGCACCGAAAGGATATACAAAGCAGGTCGGCTTTTTGCCTGTTGCATTTTCAAGCAGGGTTTGAGCCTTGGCAACATCTTCCGTTAGTGCCGATTTATATGTTTCGTCACTCTCCCCCGCTTTTGGCAAAACACCCTTTCGTGATTTCAAAGAATGCATATCGTACGAATGATTCTGAATTTCAACATAGCCCGAATCGGACATTTCTTTCATATCGTCAAAAGTTATATGACCGTAGGTCACGGAAATGTCCTTGGTTTCGGTGAATTTTTCGGACACTGACGCAATCGGAGATATGACCGCCTTGCAGTTGTATTTTTCAAGCAAAGGGAGTGCATAATAATAATTATTATAATAGCCATCGTCAAAGGTCAGCATAATACATTTTTCGGGCAATGATTTTTTGCCGTAAGCATAATCGGTAAGGTCCTTTACAACAACGGTTGTGTAGCCGTTTTCGGTCAGATATTTTAAATCGTTTTCAAAAAGAGTAGGCGAAACGGTATAGTCATTTTGCAGTTTTTCGTCCTTTAAAAGTGAGTGATACATTATTACGGGCAGTTTCACGCTGTCGGTATCAGCCGTTGTTTCTTTTGTTGCGCCTGTCATTATTGATATTAAAATTATTGCAGACAGGAAAAGTGCCGTAAAAATGATAATTTTTACTGTTTTGTTTGATTTCACTATATTTCCTCCTAATTCTTTGTGCAAGATTTTTTATTTATAATTCTTTATTGTAAATATAATTAAGCATCTGCGTGATAGAATATAGTCAAAGTTAATACTGATTACTGATTTTATAGTAACGCAGTTTTAACTAAATCTTGCATAAGGATTTATGAATTATGGCAAAAAGAAATTTCAGCTCAAAACGCAATGCAATTTACAACGCTGTGTGCGGTACGGACACTCATCCGAGCGCACGCTGGGTTTATGATAAATTAAAGCCCGAAATTCCCGACCTTAGTCTTGGCACGGTTTACAGAAACATTGCTCTTTTTAAGGATGAAGGAAAGGTCAGCGTTATATGCAATGTAAACGGTGAGGAGCGTATTGACGGCAACACAGATCCGCACCCCCACTTTGTCTGCAACAAATGCAAGGCAGTTATTGATGTTGAAGACAGTCAAAATGCTGATGACCTTGAGTCACAGCTTGCCGAAGAGGGATTTAAGGTAGAAAACAGATTTGTTATCTACTACGGCATATGTCCTAAATGTTCGGCAGAAGTACACTAATATTTATTACAAAGGAGAAGTAATTATGAAATGGTATTGCACAGTATGCGGTTATGTTTATGAAGGTCCCGAAGCTCCCGAGGCTTGCCCTGTTTGTAAGGCACCGAAGGAAAAATTTAAGCAGATGGACGAGGAGGCATCTTTCGCAACAGTTCACGAGGTTGGCGTTGCTCAGGGCGTAAGCGAAGATATTCTCAAGGATCTCAGAGCTAACTTTGAGGGAGAATGCAGCGAAGTCGGTATGTACCTTGCAATGGCAAGAGTCGCAGACAGAGAAGGCTATCCCGAGGTTTCTGCCGCATTTACAAAGTATGCTTTTGAAGAGGCTGAACACGCTGCCAAGTTTGCAGAGCTTTTAGGCGAAGTTCTTACAGACAGCACAAAGAAGAATCTTCAGATGCGTGTAGATGCAGAAACAGGTGCTTGCGAAGGTAAGTTTGACCTTGCAAAGCGTGCAAAGGCTCAGAACCTTGACGCTATTCATGACACGGTTCACGAGATGGCAAAGGATGAAGCAAGACACGGCGCAGGCTTTAGAGGTCTTCTTAACAGATACTTTAAGTAATCATTAAAACAATAAAAAATCAAAAAAGTCAGCTTGATAATCGTATGACCAACAACTAACCGATTACACAACAGACTTTGAACAGGAGATTTGATAGTATGAAATATGTATGCGATGTTTGCGGATATGTTTACGATCCTGAAATCGGCGATCCCGATAACGGCGTTGATGCAGGCACAGCATGGGAAGATGTACCCGAGGATTGGGTATGCCCTCTCTGCGGTGTAGGCAAGGACGAATTTTCCGCAGAAGAATAATTAACAAATTGGCAATTTGGGAGCAGGCAATGCTTGCTCCCTTTTGTGTGTACGGGAGTAAATTATGAAAAAATTGATTTCGTGGAATGTAAACGGACTTCGTGCCTGTGTTACAAAGGGCTTTGAGGACTTTTTTAAAGATGTTGACGCAGATATTTTCTGTCTTCAGGAAACAAAACTTCAAGAGGGACAGATTGACCTCTTGCTTGAAGGATATCATCAGTATTGGTGCTATGCCGACAAAAAAGGCTATTCGGGAACGGCTATGTTCACAAAGGAAGAGCCTTTGAATGTATGTTACGGAATCGGCATTGACGAACACGATCACGAGGGCAGAGTTATCACGGCAGAATTTGACAATTGCTTTGTTGTCACCTGCTACACTCCAAACTCGCAAAGTGAGCTGAAAAGGCTTGATTACCGAATGAAATGGGAAGATGATTTCAAGGCATATTTAAAGAAGCTTGAAGAAAAAAAGCCTGTTATTATGTGCGGTGATTTGAATGTTGCACACAAAGAAATTGATTTGAAAAATCCGAAAACCAATCGTAAAAATGCCGGTTTTACAGATGAAGAGCGTTCAAAGATGACGGCATTGCTTAATGACGGATTCATCGACACATACCGCTATTTTTATCCCGACACAGAGGGCGTGTATTCGTGGTGGTCATACAGATTTAAAGCTCGTGAAAAGAATGCAGGCTGGCGTATTGACTATTTCATTGTTTCAAAGGCTCTTGAAAGCAAGCTTGACGGCGCAAAAATCCACACCGAAATTTTCGGTTCGGACCACTGCCCTGTTGAACTTACAATTGACATTTAAAAAGCAAAATAAAAATCCCGACACAGCATACACCGTGTCGGGATTTTTTTGTATATTAAGAAAAATTTTCAAGACCGACAATACAGATTTTAAAAGTGTCAATTGACAAAACGGGAATTTCGTCTTGACAAATAATTTTTCGCAAAGAAAATGCTCCGACGCTAAAAAGTATCGGAGCATATATGAGTTTTTTTAATTAACTGACGGTAATTTTGTTCTGACCGCCTGTTATGTCGGAAAAATTATTCTTTGCACTTTTTACGAAAGCGAAGATTGTTTTTAGGAGCATATTTCTTGTTTTGCTGTCAAGACCTGCAAAGGATTTTAGGATTGTTCCCGTGTTCTTAAACGGATTTTTCAGCATCTCATTAAAGGTTGCGGTTTCGGTCAGCGACAAAAGGGCAAAAACCTCTTTTGTGAACTCCCGTCTTTGAGCAATTGTCAGCGATTCAACAAATTCTTTCAGCGTGTGGTCAAAGAAAACGCTGAAATTTGTAGTGCTTTTCAGCCTGACAAGGCTGTTCTGCTCAATCTCCCACGAATAAATGTCGTGTTGGAGAAAACCTTTTTGATTGCTCTTTACAATAGTGTAGCTCTCCTCATGCTCAAACATCATACCGAAAATGCTCGACTGCGGAACAAAGGTGTAGATTCTGTCGTCAATTTCATAAAATCCGCTGTCCTTGATTTTGTCAAGAGAAAATCCGGGGCCGTCAAAATTGTAAATATAATCAATGTGATTTCTTGAATTTTCATCGGTAAAAGCACCTGCGTAAACCGCAAGATTTCCGCCCTTTGAGTGACCGCCGAGGATAAATTTTCCGTCAAGTAGGCGAACCGCCTTTTCAAAATAATCAAGAGCCTTTTTCTGTGACGGCAGCGGAAATGTGAAGAACATATTAAAGTCCTCCTGCCAGCCGACAAGTGAATTGTCCGTTCCTCTGTACGAGATAAAATAATTCTTTTTAAGAAATTCAAATGTGATTGCCGAAAACTGCAAACTTACATCAGACTCAACCTCGTTTACATAACCCGAAACAAGAATTTTGCCGAATCGCTTGCTATCTGCCGCCGCTTTCAAAAGGTCGGCATCGCCTTTCCACAAGAGGTTTTCCTCATAATTTTCTGTTGCAAAAACACGCATTGCCGCCTGTTCAAGGGTAATTTCATCAAACATACAGGACGAAACCGCACCGTCAAACGGAAGATATGAAAGCCGTGAAAGCACAAGTGCGTCAAGTTCGTTAAAGCCGTCCTGTTCAAATGACAAATCGCCACGCCAGCTTATGTAATCAAATATATCAGCCATACAAATGCCTCCAATCTGTTTCTCTCCATAACTATTGTATCACTTTGTACTAATCATTTCAATACAATTTTAAAGAAATTGTATTGAAATTTGGATTTAAAGTATTTCGATTTAACGCACTAACACATATACTTTGCTAAAATCATTTTAATAACTGCAAAATCTATATTTACAACAAAATGATTATGGATATTTTGCATTAACGCAAGAAAGTCACGACCGCATATGCAATCGTGACTTAGTATTTTATTATTCTAATCTAATGCTGAAGTGTCATAACCTACATCAATAATTATTTTTGCAGTTTCTCTGTTAAAAACAATAAGATTACAACTGATTTTAAAGTTATTGTCGAGTGCATGTTCCGAGAGATAATATTTACCCAGTAAATAGTCATTTTCATCGTATTCAAAGTAAGCAAGATACATCCCTCTGTCAAATTTATCGGTCAACTCACCATCAACTTTGATGACATAATCATCATAATACCCATGACAATCACCTTTAGTTATATTCATAGTATTGATTTTAAACGAAGTATCACCGTCGGTATATGAAGTTACATATTTAAATTCAATTCCGTCAACCTTTTTGGTACTGAAATCAGCACTTGCTTTATCTTTAGAAACGCTCTGTGTTTCTAAAGGTTCATCATCAGGAACATCATCATTGGGCATAACATCATCAAGTGGTACCCAACCACCGTTAGAATCAATTTTACCCCAGTTGTTTAAATTTTCATCTGTTTGTTCTTCAACAATAGTAAAGCTCTCACCGGTTGACAATATTTCCAATATTTCGGAATTATAACTTGGTGATTTATATACAGCCACACTCCAATGTAGCGGTACTGTCATTGTATAAGAATTAAATCCCGATGTTGTAGGTATTTCTGTCGGTGCAAAAGTTACTTTTTGAGTAGTCAAAGGTTCTGTCGAAACAGTTGTAACCTCAGCAACTGTTGTCTTGGGTGCTTCTGTTGCAATTGTATTTTGTGTACTGACATTTTCGATTTTTTCAGACTTGCCTCCTTTGTCTGAAAAATACAACACGACAAACGCTGCCAATGCAACAGCTAATGTTACCGTAACTACAATCAAAACAATTGCATATTTCGGCAGTCTTTTATGATGATAATCGCCAATATTATCTTTATGATAAGCGTCAGCATCAACACTGTCTGGATCATTTTCAGTCAGTATCTCCGGGTTTGCACAATTCTTTTTCAAAGAATCAACATCAGATTTTAACGGTGCGATTTTTTCGGGTTCAACCTTTGCTGCTGCATTTTTTGGCTTAGTATTGTCGGACAATTTAACTTGCGGTTTGGATTCTGCATTTTGTCCTGTTTCAGTCTTTATCTCTTGACTTTCCTGACTTGATACAATATTACTTCTTCCGCCACTTAACCAACTATCCGGTTTTGATTGATTACCTCCCCAACCAGAAGGCAAAGTTCCGTTAGGCATATCAATTTTCCTCCGTTGGGACAATAGCACCCACTATAAAATACAGTGGGAACAGTAAAACCGCTAAAACACGAACAAGCCACAGAGGCATAGATAAATATTTTGAAATTCCTGAACACAAACCCAAAATTATTTTTTTATCTTTGGTTTTATAGAGTTTCTTTCTCTCTATTCCCTGTTCTACATTTTCCTTGACCGGTATAAAAGCGGAAAGAATAAAATAAAGGAATATGCCTATTACACCAACACTTAACAATACTGTAAATATACGAACCCACATAACAGGGATATCGGTATACTCAGAGAAGCCCTTACAAAGTCCCAAAATGTCTTTGCCATTATTTACCCTATACAGTTTTTTATCTTTACGAAAGTTTTCTGCATTTTCTTTAAAAGGCACACAGGCACCAATCAAGAAATACAACATTGCACCTACAATTGTTAAAGCATATAAAAAAGTAATTATGCGAATCCATAGCAATGAAATTCCCGTATATTCTGAAATACCTTTACACAAACCCATAACCACTTTGCCTTGCTCAACTCTGTAAAATTTAGGTTCATGCGTTTCCGCCTTTATGGTTTCAGGTGGAGCCATAGAGTATGTATTTCCGCAATTTGGACAAAAAGCATATGATATGCTATTTATCACCTTTTTAGCTTCAATTAACTTAAAACCATTTATAAATATATGAACGATTGACAGATAAAAAAGTGAAAACAAAAACTTTAGTCCAAAAGCAGGTAACTGCAATGAAATCTTTTTAGAAGTTGTTTTGCTAAGCAAGATTGCTCCGTTTTCATTACAATAAGGACAATGAATATCCTTTAACATTATATTACTTTCTTTATCCGGCAACAATACCTTTCCTCCTTATCGTTGAACTATTTTCCTACATTTAAAAACCGACTTCAGTACAGTACAACCACAAAATGTAATCGACCTCGGTAGCAGACTTACCCATAATTTTTGCTAACTCGGCAATTGCGTCAATAACTTCATAAGCTCTGGTTTCCGGTACTATTTCAAAATCAAAAAGTCCTAAGCCGTTACAGCCTAAAATTTTTCTTGTATGTGAGTCCGGTCTGCCAATATCGTAACCGAGATTTCTCAAATATTCAGTAACACCGGACACATCCAATCGTACTAACTTATTTTCGCTTTTACCGTCTGAGAGAGTTCTGACAAGGCTTTTAAGAGTACCGTCGTTTTTAATAAATGTATTGTAGAAATCATCAACACTGCCGTACTGCTCTTCAATTTCAAGCAACTTAGGAATATTTATGTTAATTAAAGCTTCCATCTGAATTTTGGTAAATCTGCCGACACCAACCAATCCTTTGATGCTTTTGGCTAACTCTTCAGGATTACAGCTCATAACATATTCAGGATTGTAATTATGAAAAAGTTCATCAATTAAAAATATCTCGCCTTTGTCGTTAAAATATTCTTCAAGTGATTTCCACTGAGTGTCAGAGGTAAGCATTGCATAAACCATTGCTTTGATATGGTCTTCAATACTAAACTTTTTGCCCTCTAACCTCTGATCATACTGTTTTTTGATGAAAGTATTTTCCCAAAGCATTGCTTTGCGATTGTTATGTTCCTCGCACTCTTTAGGTGTTCTGGAAACAACAGCACGGGTTAATTTATTCATTACTGTTATTGCAAAACGAAGTGTACTTGTTGAATTAACATCCATATTTATACTCTCCTTATTGTTTAATTTGCCGTCTGCAAGATTTTGTGCAAGAAAAGATGACAAAACCTCCCTTATTACAACAGCTTTCAAAGTATTATGATTTTTAGCATATTCTTCCAGCTGATTATTTAGTTTGTCATCAACCCTTACTTTTATCTCATAATTAAGATTTGCACTCGGTCTTCCCAACTTTGGATTGTTTGTTTTTCTAATATAAGCCGTAAAATAGACCTCCGTTTCTCTTGTCACATAACAATTTATATGATATAATTATTTTGCTGAGCAAAGAGCAGTGTTGACAAGTACGCCTCTCTCTGCTACATCCCGCTCTGACTTTACAGTCAGAGCTTTTTCTTTTTCCCCGATAAAAATCATAGTTCTATCGAGTAAGCGTCTGCAAAAGTATAAAGCACAGATATTAAACGCCTGCATAATGTTACTTTAACTTCGCTGTAATCGTATTATATATTTTGTTACCCTGAATGTCAATACTTTTTCGGAGATTTTCTTGAACATTTTTTATATATTTAAGTTTTTAGATTTGCAATATTCATTCATTTGTATCAATCATAGTCAATTAAAAAGTTTTTTGATATGAGAGAAGCAGGCATCTTAACTGACGAAGAATTTAATATAAAGAAACAGGAATTGTTAAATAAAATGTAATCGCAGTATGTAAAATGAAGATGAAACAATAAAAAAAGAATATCCATAGAAACGATTTCGTAGTAGAATTAAGTTACCACAACAAAAATCCGAAAGGAAACCGTCACTATGGATACACTTAATTTTACACCAAACCACAAGAAAGGTCAACGCTTAACAAGAGAAGAACGATACTATATATCAATCAGGCTTAATATAGACCATTGGTCGATTTACAAAATAGCTAAAGAACTTCATCGTCCGTACAACACAATCAATAAAGAGGTACAGTGTGGAACTGTGTATTTGCATAACGGCAAAGTCAAAAGGTATAAGCCTGAAATAGCTGAACAGAAATACAAAGACATGAGAGCAAACAGTAAAAGAAACTACCGTTGCCTTGAATGTGTTGAATTTCTCAATTATGTAGTCGAAATGTTTACCAAAAAAGGTTGGTCGTTAGATGCCAGTGTCGGATATGCCAAAGAAAACAATCTATTTTCAACTGATGAAATGGTATGTACCAAAACTCTTTACAACTATGTGGATTTGGGCTTACTGCCAATCAAAAACATAAATTTACCGGAAAAGCTTAAGCGAAACACCAAATTCTCAAGCACTCGAAAAAACAGAAAAATACTGGGCAAAAGTATTGAAGAACGCCCTGAAACAGTAAATTCAAGAGAAGAATTCGGTCACTGGTAAATAGACAGTGTACTTGGCAAAAAGAAAGATACAGAACCGGCCATAATGACAATAGTTGAAAGAAAAACACGAATGTCTTTGTGGATAAAAATAAAAGATCATTCATCAATGGATATGGATGAAGCCCTACAAAACCTGATTAATCGCTTTGGAACTAAGAAATCCGAAGTGTTTAAAAGTATCACAGGCGACAATGGTTCTGAGTTTGCCAATCTGTCTAAAATAGAGAATAACGGAACATCTGTGTACTTTACCCATCCATACACATCTTGTGAAAAAGGAACTAATGAATGTCACAACAAAATGTTAAGACGGTTCATTCCTAAAGGGAAAAGCATAGATGACTATAGTGCAGAAGACATACTCTTCTTTTCTGATGCAATCAATGGACTGCCAAGAAAAATTCTTAACTATCACACACCTGAGGAACTGTTTGAAACTCAGTTAGATAGAATATACGCTACTTAAATATTTGATACAACATTCCTTACTGCGGTGACTTACAAATATCTGCTTCAATGAACATGATATTCTTAAAAAATTGTTTCAACTTGCTATTGCAATTTGCGCCTAAAATCAATTTGAAAATTTTAGTAAATAGGTATATTATAATATAAATAAAGCGAAAATTATCTAATAGAACAGTTCAACAGGCAGAAAGGATACAAAAAAATGAAGTTGACAGAACAAGAATGCATAGATTTTATAAAATCCACAAATGGAACTAAATTTGAGCCCTCCGAAATAAATGAAATTTGTGCCATAATGGAAGAAAAATTCATTTTAGAGGGAAGCTCACTGCCTGCTAAAGGTACATTAGTAAGAAATCTACGCAGACTGATTGGCAAGAATGCAGAAGAAATAGATAAGTACATAGATAAGGATATAGTAAAAGAGGACAAGAATTATGAATATGGTTACAAAATTATAAGCGATAGTAAGATAGGATTCAAGAGGACAAAGCGAGGAAAGAAAATCGTTGGATACTGGTATGAAAAAAAGTTGGGAGAAATAGCGGAAACTGTAGATATTCCAACTTTTGCAAAGTATTTAGCAGATTCTGTTACATATTCAAAAATATTGGGTCCGGCAATCAAACGGGAATATTATGTTGCACTGAGCAAAACCTTTGGACAAGGTGCTGTGAAAGAGGCAAGAGATTTTGAAGAAGAACTTTTCGAACTAAATAATTCAGATATTGATGGAAAAATTGACGAAATTGATGTTATGGAAAATGTATCGAAAATACAACAAGCTATTAATAAGCATAAGAAAATTAAATTCAAATTAGCATTCTATGATTATATTAATAAGAAAGTAAAACTTAATTTCGGCAATCAAGAAAGGTGTGTATCTCCATTTCGGATTATGATGAATAATGGTAGATATTATTTGATGGCATTTATAGGAAAAAATGTAAAGAAATTTTATTATTTCCGAATTGATTTAATGTCAGAAATTACAGTGATGGATAACGAAGGCAGTGTAAAACCTGTTGTAGAGGAAAGTAATAACCCCCTAAAATTTATTTATTCAAATCCGTATTTTTATTCTGGTAAAAAAGAAACTATCGTGTTAGGATTTAAAGCAGATCAACTTACACAGATTTTTGACTGGTTCGGAGCGACAAAAGATGATGATTTAAATCAAAACGGTTTATATGAAATTCAAGGCGAATACAAGTCAGAAAATGTAAAAATGCTGAAAATAAAATTTCCCAATATAAATGTGAATGCATTTTCATTTTGGGTAATGCAATACATCGAATGTATAGAAATTTTAGAAGGGGCTCAGTTAAAAAAGATAGTAATAGAAAGAATAGAAACAGCATTGAAAAAACTCAAAAAAGATAAATCAGAATAATTATATAAGGCTGTTGTGGTATAGACAAAAGGAATCTATTTTGCACAACAGTTTTTTTATTGCAGTGGTCTGTTTAGAAAAACAACTTGGACTTTAAAGGAAAAAGAAGTATTTGTAACTTTTTTTAGTTAACGAGTATCGCTAATACAATTTAAATCAAAAAATGATTTAAAATTATTATAATTAAGTATAAAAAAGGTAGAGGTGGCACCAATGTTAAAAGAAGAAATTAAAAAAGTAATCTTGCAATATTTCAAAGAAAAGAATATTCATTTCAGATATCTGAATGAAGAAAACAGACCTATAAAAATAGAATCGCTAGACACATTGTATCTATTCACAGAAATTCCAGAAATATTTAGTGGATGTGTTGAAACTTGTGTTCGCTTTAAAGATGAATATTTGTACTGCCAGTCTTACTATGGCCAGCCAGTTGTACATAATAAAGAGGAAGCAATACGAGCAGCGAGGATTATTAATTACCTTAATATGCATCTATCGTATGATTGCAATTCACTTTATGAACATACATTCATCATGGATGAAACAGCTGGTGATGTTTTTAATGGCTGTATGATGCGTTATGAGATTTTCTCTCAGCATTTTCAGGAATCTATGAACCACATTCTTAATTATAGTGTGCAGCAAATTCTTGATGTATATAAACCCATTTTTTATTATGTCCACAGAGCCTGGGATTACCATCGAGCAACTAAGGTTGCCATAGATCAAGAACTAATGGGAAAGAAAGGATAAGAAATAATGAAAAGAGAACAGTATGAAAAAACAAAAGATTACACAAAAGCATTGGAGCTGTTAGGCAAATTTGTGGAGGAAATTTTAGCTGGAGATGTCGAAGGTCTGAGGACGTATTGTTTTGATGAACTTTCAAAGTTTATTGGAGATATTGATCCTGATATGACACTAATCATGAAGGCAATCTACATTATTCTGTGGGGCGAAATTTATGACTTGAAATTCGAAAATATGGGACCTTGGAACATGGAAGGAACTTATGCTTTTCGCGGGGATACAATGAATTCGTTTGGCTCCTTGATTGGTAAAAAAAGCAAAGAAAATGATTTCGCATACCGAGCAAAACTATTTGGCGCAGACAAAGATCTTGAACTGTGGTCAAAAATAAAGGAATTTGAGAAAACTTACCATTGGGTAGGAAATTTCATTATAATCCCTAACCGAAGTACAATAAAATACGGAATAAACGGCGCAAGAGCATGTTACTATAACAGCAACGATTGCGAGGGAATGAGAGATTACTTTGATTGGTTCTTGTTAGCCATCAAGAAATATCAAGATAAAATAAAAGCTGATGATAATCATTTTACAAAATTTGAGATGCAATTAAACCGTAATCAAGAATATGACCCAGCTTTTTTAGATATCAGTAAATGGGAAAAAAGATTTTTCTTGGAGGATTATTTTGAAAATGGACAGCCCAAATTACTTTTTTGTACTCCTTTAAAAAGAAGACTATTAATCACAGCAGAGCGCAAATATCGTCAAGGCGAAAGCTATTATCAAGATCAGGAATATTTAAACATTCTGAGGGATTATCTGCTAAAAGCCACAAATGTGATTAAAAATCGCTCGAATAAGATTGTTGATTTTCTGAAAAAAGAATTACAGAAAAAATGAGGTAAATAGATTGCTAAAAACGAACTGAGTAACTACCTTTTGAAAGGAATTGAGATATGGACATTTATATAAAGTTTAAAGAATTAAATAATAAATTTTGGTTTTCGGTAATAAACAAATTGTCTATTTGTAGGGAAGAAAACCTGAGAAAGAAATTTGGTACTAAGTTTATTCCTATTCAAGACAAATTTTCAGGTATCTGGTGTGTGCAGACAGAACATGGATTCGAATGTGGGGATATTGATTATATTGTGTCTGAATTCTCAGGAATGGGACTAATATACCATTTTAATAACCAAGGCAATATTGATCATATACATAGATTTCAAGATTTGTTAATTGAGGTTTTACAAGATTCTGAACACATAGATATCATACCAGACTATGGTGAATATTCAGACCAGGAAATTCAATTAGTAAAAAGGATAAAACAAGTAATGGCATTTATTCAAGAAAATCAAAGACCTCTGATCAAAGCAGAACTATGTGAGTGAAATTAATATTCAGGAGGTGATTTTATGGCTACATATGTTATTTCAGATATTCACGGGCAATATAAAATGTTCTTGGACTTGCTTGATAAGATTAAATTAAAAGACACTGATACGCTTTATATTTTAGGAGATATACTTGATAGAGGCCCTCATCCAATCAAGGCACTTATAAAAATTATGAAAATGCCAAATGCTATATGCATAGCAGGTAACCATGAATATATGGCTTTACAGTGCTTGCCTTTCCTTATGGAAGAAATTACTGAGATGTCAATAGATCAGTTAAATAAAAAAATACTAAACAATTTAGTGATATGGCAATGCAACGGGAGCAAGACAACACTCGATGAATTTCGTGCTCTGGATCTTAATATGAAATATGAGGTTATAGATTTCTTAAACGATTTACAACTATATAAAAAATTGACCGTAAGCGGTAAAAATTATCTGTTGGTTCACGGTGGTCTTGGCAATTTTAGTCCAGAAAAAACTTTAGAAGATTATGAAATAGAGGAACTTGTTTGGAGCAGAGCAAAGTATGATGTTCAGTATTATGCCAATGTGAATCTTGTAACAGGACACACTCCAACGCAGAAAATTAAAGGAAATCCAAGGCCGGGATACATTTACAGAAAAAATAATCATATTGCGATTGATTGTGGATGCAACTTAAAAAACGGTCGATTAGCAGCTGTTTGTTTGGACACCGAAGAAGAATTCTATGTTGATGGCGAAAATAAGAATGATATATGTGTTTCAGCAAATTCATAACCGTATAGCTTTTAAATAAAAACATAGTGATTTTAAATGACACCCTAGAAAAATAAAGGAACTTAGAAACGAAAATGAATTATTATATTAGCGATTTACACTTATTTCAAGAAACTTCAATTAGATTTGATGAACGACCGTTTAAAAATCTGGAAGAGATGCATGAAATAATCAAAGAAAAATGGAATTGCAAGGTAAATAATGGAGACAAAGTATTCATTATTGGAGATATAAGTTGTAGAGGAAAAAATGAAAATCTTATTTCGTACATATCCACATTAAAAGGGCAGAAAATACTCATTAAAGGAAACCATGATGATGTATCAGATTATAGATATCATCAGCTATTTGCAGACATGTGTGATTATAAGGAAATCCATGATTCTGTGAGAGGTAAAAACTACAATCTTGTATTATGCCATTACCCTATTTTCAGTTGGAAAAAGATGAGGAAAGGATCTATTCTTCTATACGGACATACGCACAATAGTGCTGAGGATAAATATTATCAGAAGTGTCTGCAGGAAATGATTTATAATGATTACAGACATGTTTATAAAACAGAGGTTAAAGCTATTAATGTTGGATGCATGAAACCGTGGATAAAGTATGAACCGCGTTCATTAGAGGAGATATTGCAATGGAGAAAATAAAAAAACAATATTATTCAATAAAAGTCTAAAATTCAAGTTTCCAAGTTGTGACTAAATGGATTTTATGCTATAATAAAATTATCCTTTTAATCCATTAACGATAGCTTGATTTTGCAATAATAGTTCTTACAAAGAATTATAACAAGCAAAAATCCATTTTGCACCCCCCTACTCAAAAGCTATCGTTATATGGTTGATTTTGAAAGTAGTCTGCACCACCCTTAGCTGACTACTATTTGACTACTTTTGAAAAATTCAATATGCCGTATTTTGCCTTGATTTGCGTATTTTGAGGGAATTTTAAAAGTGATACCCATTCCTGTTATACTCAATTCACCCTTGCAAATCACGGCATATTACGGCAAATCGGGAGGAATTGTACTTTGATTAAGATAATGTTTGTGTGCCATGGGAATATTTGTCGGTCGCCTATGGCGGAGTTTATATTCAGGGACATGGTTAAGAAGGCAGGAATTGCGGACAGGTTTGTTATTGAATCTTCCGCTACAAGTACGGAGGAGATATGGAACGGGATTGGAAATCCTGTTTATCCGCCGGCTAAGCGTGAGCTTGCAAAACACGGAATCGGTTGTGACGGCAAGAGGGCTGTTCAGCTCAAAAAATCCGACTATGACAAGTACGATTATTTCATCTGTATGGACTCTAATAATATCAGAAACACTATGCGAATTTTCGGCGATGACAAAGACGGAAAGGTTTGCAAGATGATGAGCTTTGCAGGTATGAATCGTGATGTATCGGATCCGTGGTACAGCGGTGATTTTGAGCGGGCATACAACGATATTTACAGCGGATGCAAAGGACTTTTTGAAAAATTTAAAGGCAAAGCTTAATTTTGTTGTTAATATGCACAAAGATTTTTGATCGTATATGTGCAAAATCTAAAACACATTTAATTGACACAATAAATAAACAATGCTAAAATTGTGACAGGTTGTCATATGACTGCCTGTCACATTTGTTTTGGAGGATTTTTTATGATTAAAAACACCTTTTATAATCTTCCCGAAGAAAAGCGTCAGAGAATCACGGACGCAATATTCAATGAGTTTGCCGGTTCGTCGGGAGAGAGAGTCAGCATAAACAATATTATAAAGAACGCAAACATTTCGAGAGGCAGTTTTTATCAATACTTTGACGATAAGGTTGACCTTGTGGAGGTTATGACACGCTCATTTATCAACTTTTCGCTTGAAAAAGCCACAGAGGTTATCTCTCGCACTCACGGCGACATATTTGTAACTTATGATTTGCTTTTTGAAATTCTATGCGAATGTTCAAAGGATGCAAAACAAAGTATCATTATGAAGAATCTCATCAAAAATATAAAGGCAAATGACAGTCTTGTTTCGGAATATTTTATCAACCGTTTCAAGGGTGTTGCAGAGCTTGTCAGCGTTACAAACAATTTTGACAGAAGTAACCTTAAATATACTTCAGATGAAGATGTGAAGTGTCTTTCACAGATTCTCACTCAGGTGCTGAAGAATGCCGTGTTCAATGTTTTTGTAATAGGAAAGCCTTTTGACGAGGTTCACAGGGAGTATCACAGAAAACTTGAAATTATCAAAACAGGTGCGATTGCAGATTAAGTTTAAATATTCACGCAACCGGTTGCGGCCGATTTCAACAGAAAATGTAAACCTAAGTTGGTAGAAATTGCATTTGAAATGAAATATACTCATAGATGAAAAGCACAAACGAAGGAGTAATCAATGTTATCTAAAATCAGCGTAAAAAAACCGATGACGGTATTGGTTGCGGTTGTACTTGTTCTGGTTCTCGGTATAGTGTCATTTTTCAAGATGACGCCCGATCTTTTACCGAACATGGACTTTCCCTATGCCGTTATTATGACCACCTACGCAGGTCAGACGCCCGAGGCAGTTGAAACAACGGTTTCAAAGCCTCTTGAACAGTCGATGTCGGCAATTGACGGCGTTAAGGAAATCACCTCTACCTCATCGGACAACTATTCACTTTTGATGATTGAATTTGAGGACGGCACAAATATGGACAGTGCAACTGTTGATATGCGTTCAAGCCTTGACACAATCAAGGGCAATTGGCCTGACGGAGTCGGAACACCGTACCTCATCAAAATCAATCCGAACATCCTCCCCGTTGCAATGACGGCGGTTGACTTTGAAGGCAAGTCGCAGACAGAGCTTTCGGATTATGTCACAAACGAACTTTTGAATGAACTTGAAGGCATTGACGGTGTTGCCTCTGTTTCTGACAAGGGCATTGTTACGGAACAGGAAAATGTCGTACTTTCACAGGATAAGCTTGACAAGCTTAATAAGAAGATTTCTGCTGCGCTCGATAATCAATTCGGTCATGCGGAGGACAAAATTGCCAAGGCTAAAAAGGAATTGCAGGATAATATCGGCAAAGCCAAGGACGGTCAGGGTACAGTTTCATCTTCAATTGAGCAAATCAACTCACAGCAGGAGGCTGTTTCAAAACAGCTTGCCGATGCGCAGAACAAGGCTGAAAGCGGTAAAACGCAGCTTTTGTCGGCAAAGATGCAGTTGCTTGACCGAAAGGCAAGCCTCACTTCAACAAAGACTTTGCTCGAAACCGCTTATCAGGATTTGCTTGAACTGAAAACTACCTATGATGAGCTGACTTCCGAGCAGTCACAGCTTACGCAAAAGCTTGAACAGCTTTCAAAATTCAACGAACAGTATCAGGAAATTGTTCGGAAAATGAATGATGCACTGCCCGACAGTGAGGAATACAAGGCACTTCAACAGCAGATTGACGAGCTTAACAAGGTGCTTGAGCCTTACGGAATCAAAGCTCCCGATATCGCAAAAACAATGCAGACAGTTCAGAATTCCATTAACAAAAGTGCAGAGGCAATTCAAAATGTTGAAATTTCACTTAAAAAGCTCGGAACTTCGGGAGATGCAATTAATTCTGCATTAAGTGAAATGTCGGAGAAAATCTCACAAATCGACTCGGGTATTGCACAGCTTGACAACGCAATTTCGGGACTTGACGATAAATCGGTTTCGGTTGATTCCGCTCTTGCACTCATTTCACAACAACAGTCAAGTGCGGACTTCAAAATGTCCTCTGCCATGTCAGCTCTAACTTCAAAACAGAGTGAACTCAACAGCGCACTCACACAGCTTTCAAGTGCAGAAAAGCAAATTGAAACATCCGAAAAAGAACTTGCAGATAAAAAGAAAGAGGCAAAAAGCAAGGCTGATGTGAGCAACACGGTCACACTTGATACCATTTCTTCAATTCTAACGGCACAAAACTTTTCAATGCCGGCAGGCTATGTTACCGATGACGATAACAACAAATTTATGGTTCGTGTCGGCGACAAGGTAAATGATGAAAAAGAGATGAAGTCGCTTGTGCTATTTGACACAGGAATTGACGGAATAGGAGTTATTCATCTTGAAGATGTTGCAGATGTTTTCGTTGCCGATGATTCCGACGAAACCTTTGCAAGAATTAACGGCAACCCCGGTATTGTATTGAGCTTTTCAAAATCAAGCAACACAGCGTCTTCTACCGTTTGCGAAAACATTAACGCAAAGCTTGATTCGCTTTCAAAAGAGGTTGACGGACTTCACTTTACAAACCTTTACAATGAAGGTGACTACATTAACCTTGTAATCAACAGCGTTTTGCAAAACCTCCTTATGGGTGCGGTTCTTGCAATTATCATACTTTTCCTATTCCTCAGAGATATCAAGCCGACGCTCATTGTTGCCTGCTCAATTCCGATAAGCGTTGTGTTTGCAATTGTCCTCATGTATTTCAGCGGTGTAACACTCAATATGATTTCGCTGTCGGGACTTGCGATAGGTGTCGGTATGCTTGTTGACAACTCGGTTGTTGTTATCGAAAATATCTACCGACTGAGAAGTATGGGCGTTTCGCCGATTAAGGCGGCACTTAACGGTGCAAGACAGGTTGCCGGTGCAATTACAGCGTCAACTCTCACCACAGTATGCGTGTTCCTGCCGATTGTATTTGTTGAAGGCATCACCCGTCAGCTGTTTGTTGACCTTGCACTCACGGTTACATATTCACTTCTTGCAAGCCTTATTGTTGCGCTCACACTTGTTCCCGCTATGGGACAGAGAATGCTGCGCAAAATGAAACCTAATTCCGCTCCCAAGGACGGAAAAATCAAAAAGGCATATGAACGCTCACTTCGTTTCGTATTAAAGCACAAAGTTCCTGCAATTCTCATTGCAGTTGCACTTCTATTTACAAGTGCAGGTCTTTGTCTGATGAGAGGTTTCAGTTTTATGCCCGATATGAGCAGTACACAGATTCAGGTATCATTGAAGCTTGACGATAACGCAACCTTTGAAGAAACAGTTAAAGAGGGCGAAAAGCTCAACGATCTGCTTTCAAAATATGACCAATTTGAAACCGTAGGCGTTATGGCAGGAGGCTCGTCAAGCCTTATGGGACTTACAGGCGGTTCATCGTCAAATGATGCCGGCTCACTTATGGCATATGCCGTTCTCAAGGATGATTTTACAAAACAGAGCGGTGAGATTTCAAAGAAGATTGAAAAGGATCTTGAAAGCCTTGACGGTGAGGCTGCCGTAAGCGGCGGCACTTCAAGTTCAATGTCAAGCCTTATGGGTGACGGTTCCGTTCAGATTACGCTCTACGGTGACGACCTTGACACACTCAAAAGCACTGCCGAGGATATCGGCAAGACACTTGAAAAGGTTAAAGGCGTTGCATCGGTTGACAACGGCATCGGTGCTGTTTCTCCCGAAATAAAGGTTACTGTTGACAAGTCAAAAGCCGCTGAAAAGGGGCTTACCGTTGCACAGGTTTATCAGCAGGTTGCCGCAGCAATTTCAACAGAAAAAACCGCTGCCACTCTTACGAATGATAACGGCAATGATATGAATGTTGTGGTTGTAAAGGATGACAGCGAAACCGTTACTCCGAAAAATCTCCGTGACATTGACATTACCTACAAGGATTCAAGCGGTAACGAAAAGACAGTTAAACTCTCCTCTGTTTCGGATATTTCAAAGTCGGAAACTATGGATAAAATCAGCCGTGAAAATCAAAAGCGTTATCTTACAATCAGCGCCGAAGTCAAGGACGGCTACACCCTTACATCTGTTTCAAACAATGTAAAGTCCGCAATGAACGATTACAAGCTCCCGAACAGCTGTTCAATCGACTATGCAGGTACAGACAAAATGACAATGGAGGCAGTTTCACAGCTTATGCTTATGCTGTTGCTCGGCATTATTCTCATCTACCTCATTATGGTTGCACAGTTCCAAAGCCTTAAATCACCGTTCATTATTATGTTTACAATTCCGCTTGCATTCACGGGCGGCTTCCTCGCACTTTTAATCACAGGATTTGACATCAGCGTTGTATCGCTTGTCGGTTTTGTAATGCTCTGCGGTATCATTGTAAACAACGGTATCGTACTTGTTGACTACATCAACAGACTTCGTATTGACGGCAAGGAGAGAATTGAGTCAATTGTTGAGGCAGGCAAAACCCGTATGCGTCCTATACTCATAACGGCACTCACAACCGTTCTCGGTCTTGTTGTTATGGCTCTCGGAATCGGCACAGGTGCAGAAATGATGCAGCCTATCGCAATTGTCTGCATCGGTGGTTTGCTCTATGCAACATTTATGACGCTCTACATCGTTCCTGTTATTTACAATTTGTTTAATAAAAAGGAACTCAAAAAAGTAAGTGACAAAGACCTTGAATTTATTGACGAATAAAACATACTAATAAACAACACCCCCGACTTTACCAAACAGTTTAGTCGGGGGTGTTATTATTTCTTTACTTTTAATTCAGCAATTGCGGCATAATGCAACACATCAAATTCAGGCGGTGCAATTTTTAAGAGTAAATTTTTATGTTCATTCTCCCACAATTCAATTTTTTCTTTTGAGAGTGACGCACCTACACCACGGCAAGCCTTCATTCTGCCGTTCCATGACTCTCTTGTAAAATGCACCTTGAGCGGATATTCGTTGTGATAAATCAAATCAAACTTTTGTTCATAACATTTCAGAATATTTATCGGATGAATAGTTTCACCTGCACCGCTCCAATCGGGACTGTATTTCAATACAAGTTTTTCACTCTGCCCTGCTATCTCATCTTCATACGGTAACCAAGCCATATAAGGAATTAACAACCTGCCATTTGGCTTTAACATTCTGTAAAGTTCAGGCATAATCTTTTAGTGGTCAAAATACCAAAAGCACTGACAAGCTGTGATAACATCAAACGATTCATCAGGAAAATTTATATTCTCTGTTGCTACAGTAAAATATTTTATATTCATTCCTTTTGATAATAAACGAGCCTGACCAACTTGCTCTTTTGAAATATCTGTACCAACCCACTCTCCGCCATAGCGATACATATTTCTCGGAATAACTCCTGTTCCGGTGCCAATATCAAGAATTTTCTGACCTTTTACACAAAGCCCCCTGTCAACAATTTGATCATAAAATTTTTGCGGATAAATATCACGATATTTTGCATATTCGGCTGACACTCTGCCCCAGTCAAAAGCATTTCCGTTGTCTATATTTTTGTCAACAATATCCAATGCAATACACCTTTTAATTTTTAATAATATCGGCACATTGACCGTTTGTAAGGCGGATTAAATCTTCGGGTTTGAGGTCAATCTGATATCCGATTTTGCCTGCGCTCACGATAATTTTCGGAATTGATTCGGCTGTAATGTGGAAGGTTGTCTTGAACTGCTTTTTCATTCCGAGAGGTGAACAGCCTCCACGCACATAACCCGTAACCTTTGTAATGTCCTTTACAGGAATCATTTCAACCGACTTTTCACCAACGCTCTTGGCACATTTTTTCAGGTCAAGCTCATGGTCAACAGGAACTACAAACACATAATAATCTCTGCCCATACCTTTTGTTACAAGAGTTTTGAAAACATAATCGGGGTTCTGATTCATAAGCGTAGCCACAGTAACACCGTCAACAGCGTCCTTGCCGTGAGGATATTCGTGGTGAGTATATTCAACCTTTTCTTTGTCTAAAATTCTCATTACATTTGTCTTGATTTCTTTCATAAATACACAGTCCTCCAAGCGGATTACCGCCATATTTTTACTCTCATATAATACAACTTTTTGTATCGGATTTCAACCTTGATTTATTTGCAATTTTATTAAAATAATGTTAGAATAAGTTTAGAAGTTATCCGAGGTGGAAGATTTCGTACAATCCACACGCCGATGGTACTGACAGGGGAATCCCGAAAGATGCAGGAGAATGGGACGCCTGCCGAATAACCGTAGCTTTGAAAACCGCTCCGAATTTTTTCGGGACGGCTTTCTTCTGTTTTACAGACTAAAATATCGCTGTTTTGTCCACAACACGCAAGATAATAAGCAAGTCAGTAAGCAAGACAGTAAGTAAGATAATAAGCAAATTAATTTTTTAAGCACCGTATTATGCGGTGTTTTTTCTTTTATCGCAAATTAATGCTGTAAAACCACTCGCAACTGCGGTCACAGGGAAGAAAATGATAAAAAACTGGGCAAACTTTAATGTATGTTGATTGCTTTTTTAAAATAATTGTGCTACAATTTAGGAATAGAATAAACAAAATAGTGTATTCTTCATAAATATTTTTATGTATTTTTTAGCAAAGGAGGATAACAATGGCAAAAGATATGCTGGATGCCATTTACAATGCCGAAGAGGATTGCAGACAGCGTGAGGCAAATGCACGAGCAGAATCAGCAGAAAGGGTTGAACAGACAAAGGCAGATGCCAAACATGTTGTGCTTTCGGCAAAGGAAAAGGCACAGAAGGATGCCGATATGCTTTTTGAAAAGACTGCGAAAGAGGGCAAAAAAGAGCTTGAGAAAGCCTCTGAAAAGGCAAATCTTGAGTGCGACATTCTCTCTCAAACTGCAGACAAAAACCGCAAGCGTGTTATTGACGGGGCTATACAAAGGCTCTCTCTTTAAAACGGTTGCAATGAAAGAAGCGTGGTGATAGAAATTGGCAAAACTTAAAATGAAGTCGGTTCGGATTATTGCCCTAAGACAGGACAGAAAGCGACTTCTTGAACATTTGCAGGATTCGGGTTTGGTTCAGATTGAAAAGACCGAAACCTGCAGAAAAGGTTTCGGCAAGATTGATATGACCTCACAAATTCAGATTTTCGAGCGGAATGTTACTCTCAGTGAAAACGCTCTGAAAATTCTCGACAGCAACTCTCCCGAAAAGAAAAGTATGCTTTCCGCATTTTGCGGACGGCGGGAGATTGATCCCGATGAAATCGGAGTTATCGCATCAAATGCAGGCGAAGTTATTGATGTGTGCAACAGAATTTGTGAGCTTAACAAACAGATTGCCGACAATTCTGCGGAACGGATTCGCATAAAAACCGCTCTTGCACAGCTTGAGCCGTGGAAGAATCTTGACATTCCGCTTAATGCAAAGGACACAAAAACAACGGCTGTTTTCATAGGCTCAATTCAAAAGGAGTACAACGAGGTATCGCTTTCAGAGGCACTTGCCGAGGCTTCTCCGAAGCTTGAATTTGATTTTGAAATTCAATTTGCAAACGAGGGGCTTACCTGTATTGTACTTTTTGCACCGATTACTCAAAAGGAGCTTGCAGAAAATGCTCTGCGTGATATCGGTTTTGCAAAACCTGTTACGAACTCAAGTATTCCCCCTTTGGCAGAATCAAAAAAGCTTGTTGAAAGAAGTCACAAGCTTGAAGATGATACGGAAAACGCAAAAAAAGAAATCATTTCCTTTGCAGACAGACGAAAAGATATTAAAGATACACAGGATTATTTCAGAATCAGAGCCGATAAATACAGCGTAATCGGTGAACTTCAGCATTCACGGAATGTTTTTGTTATTTCGGGTTACATTCCTGAGGAGGACTGTGAAAAGCTTGAAAGGCTTTGTGAAAGAGTTTCTGTATGCTATGTTGAATTCGGCGATGTTGACGAGGAAAAAGCTCCTGTAAAACTAAAGAACAGTCGCTTTGCAGCACCGGCAGAGAGCATTGTAAATATGTACTCTCCCCCGTCGCATGACGATATTGATCCAACGCCGTTGCTTGCGTTCTTCTTCTACTTTTTCTTTGGAATGATGTTCTCGGACGCAGGCTACGGACTGTTAATGGTAATAGGAACAGGACTTGCAATAAAGCTGTTCAAGCCTGACAAGGAAATGCGAAACACCTTGAAGCTGTTCCAGTACTGCGGTATTTCAACATTTTTCTGGGGACTTGTTTTTGCAAGCTTCTTCGGAGATGCCCCCGCAACCCTTTACAACTACTTTACGGGTGCAAACATTACGATGAAGCAAATCTTCCCGTGGCCGACAATTGACCCGCAAAAGGACGCACTTATGCTGATGATTATTTCAATAGCATTCGGTCTTGTACACATTCTTGTCGGTATGGGCTGCAAATTCTATGTTTGCCTAAAGCACAAGGATTACGGCGGAGCGTTCTTTGACACGGGACTTTGGATGCTTATGCTTATCGGATTTGCCATTTTGGCGGCAGGTATGGCGTTTGGTCAGACGCTCATCTATGTAGGAGCAGGCATTGCGATTTTCTGTGCAATCGGTCTTGTTCTCACACAGGGCAGAAACAAAAAGGGATTCGGCAAGGTCATCGGCGGACTTGCCTCTCTCTATGACATCACAGGTTACATCAGTGACCTTCTGAGCTACTCTAGACTTCTTGCTCTCGGACTTACAACGGGAGTTATGGCTCAGGTGTTCAATATGCTTTCAACCATGTTCGGCAAGAGCTGGTTCGGAATTATCTTACTCGTTATCGTGTTCATCATCGGACACGCAATCAACATCGGACTCAACGCACTCGGTTCATATGTTCACACAATGCGACTTCAGTATGTTGAAATGTTCGGAAAATTCTATGAGGGCGGCGGCAAACAGTTTAAGCCGTTCAAGCTCAACAGTAAATATATTAAAATTCAGGAGGACAAATCAAAATGAATGGAATATTTTTCGCACTTTTAGGCGCATCAATAGCAACAGCACTTGCAGGCGTAGGTTCTGCACGAGGCGTAGGCTCTGCCGCACAGGCAGCTATGGGAGTTCTTTCCGAGGACTCATCAAAATTCGGTAAAATGCTCGTTCTCACACTTCTCCCGGGTACTCAGGGACTTTACGGATTTATCGTAGGCTTCCTTATTCTCGTAAGCGGCGGCGTTCTCGGCGGCACAGCTCCGACAATCGGACAGGGACTTGCATACTTTGCAGCATCGCTTGCTATCGGTATCGGCGGTATGATTTCAGGTTTTGCACAGGGCAAGGCAGCCGTTTCAGGTATTGCACTAAGCGCAAAGGACGATTCAAACTTCTCAAAGGCTATGGTTTCCGTAACTCTCGTTGAGATTTACGCTCTCCTTTCATTCATCGTTTCACTTCTCGTTGTTATCACAGTTCCAAACCTTAACATCTGATAACCGACTAACGAAAATTACGAAAGAAAGGTGGAATCACTTTGAGCAGCGGTGATAAAATTTTAAATCGCATAAGTCTTGACTGTGACGAAAGAATCAGCAAAATAGGTGCTGAAACCGATGAAAAATGCGCACAGATTATGGCACAGGCAAAGCTTGATGCCGACAAGATTTCTGCCGAAATTGCCGACAGGGCACAGTCAAAGGTCAAGCAGATGCAGGCGGCTTCAAAGAGCCGTTGCGACCTTGAAACACGCAACGCTTTCCTAAAGAGAAGGCGTGAAGAAATTGACAAGACATACAGTGAAATTCTTAATAAAATGGAAAATCTTCCCGATGAAGATTACTTTGAACTGATTTACACATTTGCAAAAAAGTTAAACGGAATGAGCGGTGTTGTGCTTTTGAACAAAAAGGATATGAACCGACTTCCGAAGGATTTTCTTGCAAGGCTTGAAAAATGCGGTGTAAAAGCAGAGCTTTCAAAAACGCCGTGTGACATTGAAAGCGGATTTATTCTTAAATGCGGTGACATTGAAGAAAATATGGACTTCTCGGCAATCCTGTCCGAAAAGCGTGACATTATCGAGGATTTTATAAATCAGGAACTTTTTAAGGCATAGGGAGGAATATGATGGCATTATCTTATGAATTTTCCATCGGCTCCGTCCGTGCTAAAGAAAAAAACCTGTTTACAAACAGCGACATTGAGCATATGCTCGGTTGTGAAAATGTGAACGAGCTTTGCAGATACCTCTCGGACAAGGGTTACGGCGAGGGCGATGACATTGAAGATATTTTGAAATCACACAGCGAAAATGTGTGGGAATATCTCAAAAGAACCGCACCCGATTTTGCAATATTCAAACCGTTCTTCTATCTTAACGACCTTCACAACCTTAAAGCTGTTTTAAAGGGAACGCTTTCAAACAGACCGTATTCACAGCTTTTGGTAAAGCCGTGTACTTTCTCTGAAGAAACGCTTAAACAGGCGGTTGAGAACAGAAAGTTTTCACTTTTGGGCGAAGAACTTTCCGCATCTTGTGACAAGGCATATGAAATTCTTGCACACACAGGTGACGCAAGACTCAGCGATGCGGTTCTTGACAGAGCTTTTATGGAGCTTGTTCTGAAAACATCCGAAAAATCCGACAGCGAATTTATGTCCGAATATTTTAAAGCTACAGTATTTTATAATAATGTAAAGACAGCCATAAGAGGAGCAAAAGCCGATTGCGACAGGGATTTTCTTGAAAATGCAATCTGTGATGTGCAGGACTTCCCCCGTTCAAGGGTTATTGAGGCAAGCGTAAAGGGACTTGAACCAACGCTTGATGTGCTGTCAAAAATCTCGGCATACGGCTGTAACAAGGCTGTTGAAGAGTATATGGCTTCTCCGTCGGCATTTGAAAAATTTGTTGACAACAGGCTTATGAGCCTTGCAAAAGAAAAATGCAAAAGAAGCGGTGACGGTGCAGACCCGATTACGGGCTATCTGATTGCAAGTGAAACAGAGAAAAAAGTTATTCACATTATTGCAAGCGGAATCCGCACCAAGACAAATTATGAAACCGTAAAAGAAAGGTTGCGTGAAGTTTATGGCTAAAAATATTGCCGTTATCGGCGACAGCGAAAGCATAAAGGGCTTTGCGGCAATCGGCATGGACATTTATCCGTGTGATGACAACGAAACCGCACCGCATCTTTTCAGAAAGATTGCTGACGGTGACAACTATGCGGTAATTTTTATTACCGAGGAAATGTTCGGACTTGTTGAAAAAGAGCGAAAAAGATATGAGGAAAGGCTCATTCCTGCCGTTATTCCTATTCCCGGTGTAAAAGGCAATACGGGAATCGGCATAAAAAGACTGTCGTCATTTGTTGAAAAGGCAGTCGGTTCGGACATTATCTTCAATGATTGAGGTGTAAGAATTTGAAATCTGGAATTATAACTAAGGTAGCAGGTCCTCTGGTAATTGCCGAGGGTATGCGTGATGCCGATATGTTCGATGTTGTGCGTGTAAGCAGTCAGCGACTTATCGGTGAAATAATTGAGATGCACGGTGACAGGGCATCCATTCAGGTATATGAAGAAACTTCGGGACTCGGACCCGGTGAGATTGTTGAATCCACAGGCGCTCCGCTTTCCGTTGAACTCGGTCCGGGACTTATCGGTTCAATTTATGACGGTATTCAGCGACCGCTTAACGAGATTATGAAGGTTGCCGGCACAAACCTCAAAAGAGGCGTTGATGTTCCGTCACTTAACCACAAAAAGAAGTGGCACTTTACTCCACTTGTTAAAAAGGGCGACACAGTTGCGGCAGGCGATACACTCGGTACTGTTCAGGAAACACACGCTGTTCTTCACAGGATTCTTGTTCCGAACAAGACAGGCGGTGTTGTTGAGAGCATCAGCGAGGGTGATTTTACAATTGACGAAACAGTTGCTGTTCTCAAAACAGACAAGGGCAATGCAGAGATTAATATGTGCACAAAATGGCCTGTTCGTGTGGGCAGACCGTATAAAAGAAAGCTCTCCCCCGATATTCTTCTTACCACAGGTCAAAGACCTATCGACACACTCTTTCCGCTTGCAAAGGGCGGTGTAGCCGCAGTTCCGGGACCGTTCGGGTCGGGCAAAACTGTTGTTCAGCATCAGCTTGCAAAGTGGGCTGCTGCCGATATTATTGTATATATCGGTTGCGGTGAGCGTGGTAACGAGATGACCGATGTTCTTAACGAGTTCCCCGAACTTAAAGATCCACGCACAGGCAACTCTCTTATGGAGAGAACCGTGCTTATTGCAAACACATCCGATATGCCTGTTGCCGCCCGTGAGGCATCTATCTACACAGGCATTACTATTGCCGAGTATTTCCGTGATATGGGTTACACGGTTGCACTTATGGCTGACTCAACATCCCGTTGGGCGGAGGCTCTCCGTGAAATGTCGGGCCGTCTTGAAGAAATGCCCGGTGAAGAGGGTTATCCCGCATACCTCGGCAGCCGACTTGCTCAGTTCTATGAAAGAGCAGGCCGTGTTATCGTAAACGGCAGTGAGGACACGGAAGGCGCACTCTCCGTTATCGGTGCTGTATCACCTCCGGGCGGTGATATTTCAGAGCCTGTATCACAGGCAACACTCAGAATCGTTAAGGTATTCTGGGGACTTGACGCAAACCTTGCTTACAAGCGGCACTTCCCTGCAATCAACTGGCTGACAAGTTATTCGCTTTATACAGACCAACTTACAGATTGGTTTTCAAAGAATGCCGCTCCCGACTTTATGGAGCTTCGCGGCAGACTTATGTCGCTGTTGCAGGAGGAAAGCGAGCTTCAGGAAATTGTAAACCTTGTCGGTATGGACGCACTTTCCGCACCCGACAGACTTAAGCTTGAAACCTCCCGTTCAATCCGTGAGGACTACTTGCACCAGAACGCATTTGACCCGACAGACACATACACATCTCTCGGCAAGCAGGTGCTTATGATGAGGGCAATTCTTGCCTACTATGACAAAGCAAAAGAGGCTCTTGCAAACGGTGCAGACATTGAAATGCTTGTCAACCTTCCTGTTCGTGAACGCATAGGAAGATATAAATATGTACCCGAGGATAAGGTTCGGGACGAGTTCGAGTCAATCAAGGCTCTGCTTGATTCGGAAATTAAGGATGTACTTGAAAGGAGTGAGGACTGATGCCGAAGGAATACCGCACAATACGAGAGGTTGCAGGTCCTCTTATGATGGTAAGTGATGTTGAGGGCGTAACATATGACGAGCTCGGCGAAATTGAACTTCCGAACGGTGAAACACGCCGTTGCAAGGTTCTTGAGGTTGACGGCTCAAACGCACTTGTTCAGCTTTTTGAATCAGCCGCAGGCATTAACCTTGCAAATTCAAAGGTAAGATTTTTAGGTCGTTCAATGGAACTTCCCGTATCTCCCGATATGCTTTCAAGAGTATTTGACGGTCTTGGAAATCCGATTGACGGCGGTCCTGCTCTTATTCCCGAAAAAAGGCTTGATATCAACGGAACACCTATGAACCCTGCCGCAAGAAACTATCCGCAGGAATTTATTCAGACAGGTATTTCAGCAATTGACGGACTTAACACGCTTGTAAGAGGACAGAAGCTGCCTATCTTCTCGGCGTCGGGTCTTCCCCATGCACAGCTTGCCGCTCAGATTGCAAGACAGGCGGCTGTAAGAGGCAAGGATGAGCAGTTTGCCGTTGTATTTGCCGCAATGGGTATTACATTTGAAGAGTCCGACTACTTTGTTCAGTCATTCAAGGAAACAGGCGCTATTGACAGAACCGTAATGTTTGTAAACCTTGCAAACGACCCTGCCATTGAGCGTATTGCAACTCCTAAAATGGCACTCACGGCGGCTGAATATCTTGCATTTGACAGAGGAATGCATGTTCTCGTTATTATGACCGACATCACAAACTATGCCGACGCACTCCGTGAGGTTTCTGCCGCAAGAAAAGAAGTTCCGGGCAGACGAGGCTATCCGGGTTATATGTACACAGACCTTGCAACATTGTATGAAAGAGCCGGCAGACTTAAAGGCAAAGAGGGTTCAATCACTCTTATTCCGATTCTTACAATGCCCGAAGATGACAAGACTCACCCGATTCCCGACCTTACAGGTTACATCACAGAGGGTCAGATTATCCTATCCCGTGAGCTTTACCGAAAGGGAATTACTCCTCCGATTGATGTTCTTCCGTCACTTTCAAGACTTAAAGACAAGGGTATCGGTCCCGACAGAACCCGTAAAGACCACGCCGCAACCATGAACCAGCTTTTTGCCGCTTATGCAAGAGGTAAAGACGCAAGAGAGCTTATGGTAATTCTCGGCGAGGCGGCTCTTACCGATATGGATAAAAAGTATGCCGAATTTGCCGAGGCATTTGAGCGCGAGTATGTTTCACAGGGTTATGACGCAAACCGTTCAATTGAAGAAACACTTGACATCGGCTGGAAGCTTTTGCATATTCTTCCAAGAAGTGAACTTAAACGAATTAAGGACGATATGCTTGACGAGTTTTACGGTAAAGAATAATCGCATTGAAGGTGTTTGCTAATGGCAGTTATGAATGTTAATCCCACCCGTATGCAGTTGACAAAGCTGAAAAAACAGCTTGCAACCGCAACCCGTGGTCATAAAATGTTAAAAGACAAGCGTGACGAGCTGATGCGCCGATTTCTTGACCTTGTAAGAGAAAACAAGGAGCTTCGCGAGAAGATTGAAAGAGAGCTTGCAGAGTGCAACAACCACTTTGTGAACGCAAGTGCGGTTATGTCAAAAGAGGCTCTGGACGCCTCATTGATGTCACCAAAGCAGAGAATTGACCTTGAGCTTTCTTCAAAAAATGTTATGAGCGTTGATATTCCGCAGTTTTCATCAAGCACACGAACAAGCAACGAGGGTGATATTTTTCCATACGGTTTTGCGTTTACTTCGTTTGAACTTGATGATGCGGTTATGTCACTCAACGAACTTTTGCCCGACCTGATAAGGCTCGCTGAAATTGAAAAAAGCTGTGAGCTTATGTCGGCAGAAATTGAAAAGACACGCCGCCGTGTTAATTCGCTTGAGCATGTTATGATTCCAAGATATCAGGAAACAATCAAATACATCTCGATGAAGCTTGAAGAAAATGACCGCAGCAGCCGTACAAGGCTGATGAAGGTTAAGGATATGCTGCTTGACAAGGCACATCATTATTCGGAACACTATAATTAACTACACAACAAAACAGGGACAGCACATATGAAATCGTGCTGTCCCGTTTTTATTATTCAAAATATTTTCCGCTGCCCTTCATTTCTGTTTTGATGAAGCGCGACATAATTTTGCCGAGATATTTTTTCATCATTTTGTTATAACTTTCGGGATTGACTTCACCGCCGTATGCCATAACATCAAATGTTATTTTCGCCTCGATAATCTTTGCATTCAGCCTTAAAAATCCGCAACGCTGATAGAATTTATAACGACTCATTCGCTGTTTTTGATTGGGGGCATTTTCTTCTTCAAGCTGTTCAATTGCAAGAAAAATCTTTTTACCCTTATATAGATTTTTAAATTCATCAAGCACGGCGACTCCGATTCCGTGTCCCCTCTCCTTTTCGGAAATTGCATAGTAGTACACATAGACAACTTCGCCGTCCGTGATTGCATAGATAAGTCCAATCCACTTTTCTTCATCATAAATTGCGTAAAAATCTGCACCGTCATTTTTTGATTTTTTCATCAAAAGCCAAAACGGTACTCTCTCAACGGCAGGAAATGCGGAAAAGTATAATTCTTTTACAGATTTATAATCACAAATTTGTTTTGTTACTTTTTTAAAGCAAATCATAAAAATCCCTTTCGTTACTATAATCACAGGGAATATTGTACCACATAAAGGATTAATTTGCCACAACAGTTTTCGTCTTTGAAAGTTTTCTTATTTTAACATAATAAACCGCAATCATAAGGAGCATACTTCCTGTCCATGCGGCAGGACCGGCAACACAGATTGATGCGTAACCTATTACAGAACTGAAAATAACAGGCGTCATAATACGCATAACAACTTCGATAAGCGAACCAATCATAGGCACAATGCCGTTTTTAAGTCCCTGAATTGTTCCACGATAGATGAACAGCATAGCAAGCGACCACTCAAACGGGCAGTTCCAGAAGATAAACTGAACGGAATAATCAATAGTCTGCTGTGAGCTTCCGCTTGTGAAGATTCCTGTTATCGGCTGAGCAAAAATCATTGAAACCGCACCGATTACGATTGAATATGCAATGCAAATTAACAGGCAGAAATTAACGCCTTTTTTGATTCTGTCATATCTTCCCGCGCCCTCGTTCTGACCTGCAAATGTTGCGATAACCGTACTCATTGAGTTCATCGGATTCTGGATGAGAAGCTGAACACGGTTGCCGATTGTGTAGGCGGCAACGGCATATGAACCGAACTGATTTACGAAATACTGCAAAACCATCATTCCGATTGAAATTACTGAGTTTTGAAGTCCCATCGGGAAACCGACTTTTAGCTCATCCCGTACAGTTGAAGTCAAATTTTTAAAGCTGTTTCTGTTCGGCAAAAGCATTTTCACCTTGAAAAAAATGTACACGCAACAGAGAACCGCCGACACAAGCTGAGAGATTACCGTTGCAATTGCCGCACCCGAAACATCCCACCTGAACACTATGATAAATAACAGGTCAAGTCCGACATTCATTACGGATGAAAAGAGCAACAGATACAGCGGAGTTTTGCTGTCACCAACCGAACGCAGGAGTGATGCCGTAAGGTTGTAGAGCATTGTGGCGGGGATTCCGAGGTAAATTATTGTAAGATATCTGCTTGCGTACTCGAATGTATCCGAGGTTGTTCCGAGCATTGTAAGCAGCGGATTAACAAGAAGTACAAACGAAACAGTAAGCACAACAGCCGACACAATGCCAATTATTATGTGGGCGGCAACGCTCTTTTTCACCCGTTCCATATCGTTTGCACCGAAATGCTGTGAAGTGATTACCGAACAGCCTGCGGAAAGTCCTATGAAAAATCCAAGTGCAAAAAAGTTGAGCGAACTCGTTGAACCGACCGCCGCAAGCTTGATTTCACCGAGAGTTTGCCCGACAATCAGCGTATCGACAACATTGTAAAGCTCCTGCAAAAGGTTGCCGATTATTACGGGAATTGCAAAAAATAAAATCTGACTTGAAATTTTTCCCTGAGTCAGATTTCTAACAGATTTTGAACCATTCATAACATTCACACTTCTTATCAAAAATTTTTATGTTTTTAATATCTTTTTCGTTTAAATTTAAGTCTTGGCAACACTCTGATTTTGATTGTTCAAAGGCAGAGTATGTTGTATATAGCAAACAGATTTAAAGCAGAGTGTGCGATAGATTGCAATCTGTGCAAAGGAGCGATAGCTCCTCGGGATTTCAGTCATTAGACTGAAATCCTAAGAAGTACCGCACTGCCAAGCGGTGCGGTACTTCTGCACTTGATTATAGCACAGCGATTTGTGAATGTAAATGTATAGGAATGACGAAATAAAGACGCTTTTGTTTTGAAAAAACTTTACACAATGCACAGTATTGATTTTGTCCTATTTTATTACAGCATAATTTTATAACCAAATAATAAGTATTTCACATTATCCGATTATTATTGACTGTTTTAAGAATACAACCGTTTTGATAAAAATTTGCAAATTGTCAATATTTTGTTATTCTAAGGTTTCAGCAAAAACAAAACAGAGCCGAAAAAACGACTCTGCTCTGAAACATTAGGGAAAATAATATTATGAAAACATACTGTCTTAGTATCTTATTAATCAGCCTTTTTTACATTGAAAGCGTCCATACCCGGATATACTGCGCTGTCGCCGAGGAGCTCTTCAATTCTGAGGAGCTGATTGTACTTTGCAACACGCTCTGAACGGCTCGGAGCACCTGTCTTAATCTGGCAGGTATTGAGAGCAACGGCAAGGTCTGCAATTGTTGTGTCGGCTGTTTCACCGCTACGGTGTGATGAAATGGCTGTGTAGCCTGCCTTGTGAGCCATTTTAATAGCCTCGAGAGTTTCCGAAACAGAACCAATCTGATTAAGCTTGATAAGAATTGAGTTGCCGCAGCCAAGCTTAATGCCCTTTGCAAGTCTTTCTGTATTTGTTACAAAGAGGTCATCGCCGACAAGCTGAACCTTATCGCCGAGTTCCTTTGTGAGCTGCTGCCAGCCCTCCCAGTCCTCTTCGTCAAGTGCATCCTCGATAGAGATGATAGGATACTTTTCAACAAGCTTTTTCCAATGGTCAATAAGCTCTGCCGATGTAAACTTTGTGCCTGCCTTAGGAAGAACATATTCACCCTTCTTCTCGCCTTTCCACTCGGAAGATGCGGCGTCCATAGCAATCATAAAGTCCTTGCCCGGCTCATAGCCGGCATTCTTAACAGCCTCAAGAATATTCTGAATAGCCTCCTCATCACTTGCAAGGTTCGGAGCAAAACCGCCTTCATCACCTACTGATGTTGCAAGTCCCTTTGATTTGAGGAGGGAAGCAAGTGCGTGAAAAACTTCTGCACACCAACGCAGACATTCCTTGAATGACGGTGCTCCTACAGGCATAATCATAAATTCCTGAACATCAACTGTGTTTGCGGCATGAGCACCGCCGTTGAGAATGTTCATCATAGGAACAGGAAGTCTGTTGCCCGAAATACCGCCGAGGAATCTGTAAAGCGGAATATCGAGTGCTGTTGCGGCTGCCCTTGCTGTTGCGATTGAAACGGCAAGAATTGCGTTAGCACCGAGTTTTGACTTGTCCTTTGTGCCGTCAGCCTCAATCATAGCCTTGTCAACGGCATAAATGTCAGATGCGTCCATTCCTGCAACTGTATCGTTAATTACTGTGTTAATATTTTCAACTGCTTTTGAAACACCCTTGCCGAGATATCTTGACTTGTCACCGTCACGGAGTTCAAGTGCCTCAAATTCGCCTGTTGACGCACCGCTTGGGGCAGTACCTCTTGCAACAGTACCGTCAACGAGTGTTACCTCTGCCTCAACTGTCGGATTGCCACGGGAGTCAAGAATTTCTCTGCCGACTACTTTTTCAATTTCTAAATAAGTCATTATAATTCTCCTAACTTTTTTCTTGCAGACAACCCTCTCGGGAGGTAAGCACATCCTCCTGAGTAAAGGCTTTCGGTACCCGCAAGGGAAGTCCACATGATTTATTCAAAATAGTTAGCCTATGCTAACCGAGTATTATTATATACCACTCAACAAAGAAAATCAAGAGAAATTTTTTATTTTTTCTGCAATATTCGTTAGAGGTATTTAAAATCTATTTCAAAATATTTTTAAATAGTTCTTGACTTTTCGGTAAATCAGGCTATAATAAAGCTACAAGCTATTTAAAATATTTTTTAAATAGCTGTGATAGAACTTTGTGAGGAGGTATCTGCTTGTCACTGAACGGTACACTTAAAGCACTTTCAGATCCGATAAGAAGGAATATTCTGACAATGCTGAAAGGCAGAAAAATGATTGCAGGCGACATTTCCGAAGAACTTGGAATTTCACCTGCATCGCTTTCATATCACCTCAATCTGTTAAAAAAAAACGACCTGGTGATTGAATCAAAAGAAAGAAATTATGTTTATTATGAGCTTAACACAACCCTGTTTGACGAACTCATAATGTGGCTTAAACAATTTTAGGAGTTGATTTTATGAAAAAGCTGAATAAAATTATGCTTGTACTTTCGCTGTTGCCCACTTTGCTTACTTCCGTATTTATATTCTTTATGAATGACACCGTTCCCATGCACTACAACGCAAGCGGTGCTGTTGACCGTTACGGTTCAAAATATGAAAACTTCATTTTCCCTGCAATCATTCTGTTTATGTATGCATTTTACATGGTGTATACCAAGATATATACTAAATACAGCACAAACAGCGTTGAAAAGATAAATAACAATGCAAAAATCACTGCGATACATGTGACATCAATCATTGCGGCTTTCAATATTCTTCAATTGATGTTTCTCATTCTGGCAGTTTTAAAGCCCGACAGCACAACTTTTACAGATAATGTGCCGTTCATTATAAATACGGTTATGGGTTTGATGTTGATTATTGCAGGCAACTTTCTTCCGAAAACAAAACGAAATTCGTTTATCGGAGTAAGAACATCATGGACTAAAAGCAGTGACTTGGCGTGGTATGAATCAAACCGAGCCGGCGGAATTGCCTTTGTAGTTACCGGAGTTTTGACAATCATTGAAAGCTCATTCATAAAGGGAATAAATTCAACATTTATTATGGTTGCAATTCTTCTGATAAGCATTGCCGTTGCCTACATCTATGCGTATATAAAAGTAAAAAAATCCGCTTAATCAAGCACAAAACCGCTGTCGGGATTAAACCTGACAGCGGTTGTTTTTTGAAATATTCACTTATAAATATTCGCTAAAATTACTGCTCTGCTTTTTCGGGAAGTGACAAAGCTTTGCCTTTATCATTTTTCTTTGTCAGCGGAGTCATACTCTTTGCACAAATCATCATAGTTGACGCATTATGCAAAAATGCCGAAACCGACGGCTGAATAACGCCCATAAAGCCTGAAAGCAAAAGTGCCGAATTGAAAGCAATTATGAAACGATAGTTTTTGTTGATTCGTTTCATGAGGTCTTTGCTCAACTTGCGAACACGCACAAGCGCACGCAAATCAGAGCCTTTTATGGTAATATCCGCAGTTTCACGGGCAATGTCGGACGCATCGTTCATTGCAACCGAAACATTTGCGGCGGCAAGTGCCGGAGCATCGTTGATACCGTCACCGACCATAATTACCTTCTGACCGTTCTGCTTCATTTCTTCAACATATCTGTGCTTGTCCTCGGGGAGAACCTGACACTTATAGTCGGTAATTCCGAGCATTGCGGCAGTCGCCTTTGCGGCTCTGTAGCTGTCGCCCGTGAGCATAACAACATTCTTTATGCCCTGTTTTTTGAGCATATCAATTGCCTGTTTTGCTTCTTTTCGAGGCGGATCGCTGATGCACAATGCGCCCGCAAGTTCACCGCCGATTGCAAGGTAAAGCACGGAACATGAGCCGGATTTTTCGTCAATAATATTCTGCTGTTCCTTTGTAACGGTAACATTTTCGTCCTCAACAACAAAATGCTTACTGCCGATTATTGCACGATGACCGTGAAGTGTTGTTGCAATACCGTGAGCAACAACATACTCAACCTCGGTATGCTCCTCGGAGTGAGAAATTCCTCGTTTTTCAGCACCGATTACAACGGCATTTGCTACGCTGTGCGGAAAATGCTCCTCAAGGCAGGCAGAAATTCTGAGAACCTCGTCCTCTGTATAATCGCCGAATGCAACAACCTTTTCAAGAACAGGCTCTGCGTTTGTGAGAGTACCTGTCTTATCAAACACGATTGTGTCAGCGTTTGCAAAAGCCTCAAGATACTTTCCACCCTTGATTGTAATATCGTTGTCAGCCGCCTCTTTGACAGCCGAAATTACGGCAATCGGGGTTGACAGCTTGATTGCACAGGAGTAGTCAACCATAAGAAGTGAAACTGCCCTTGTGATGTTTTTTGTGAAGATAAGAGTTGCAAAAAATCCGATAAAGCTGAACGGCACAATTCTGTCGGCAAGAGTTTCGGCACGGCTCTGAACACCTGCCTTGAGTTCCTCGGAGTTGCCGATAAGCTCAATAATCTTGCTGATTTTAGTATTTGACGCAAGCTGACGGACTGTTACAACAATACTGCCCTCTTCGATTACCGTACCTGCATAAACGGAAATTCCCTCACGCTTTAATACAGGCAACGGCTCGCCTGTCATTGACGACTCGTTTACGGTTGCCTCACCGTCTGCAACAACACCGTCAACAGGAATAACCTTGCCTGTCTGAACACGGATTTTGTCGTCGACACGCAGATCCTCAATCGGAATGAGAACATCACCGTCATCGGTAACAAGCCATACCCTGTCGGTCTTGATTGCAAGGCTGTCTGTGAGAACCGCCTTTGTCCTTGCGTGAGTATATTCTTCAAGCAAGCCCGATATTCTGAGCATAAACATAACCGTTGCGGCTGTTTTGAACTTGCGTTGACACAAGCATGCCACAACAGATGCACCGTCAAGCACATCTACGGTAAGTTTACCGTTCCAAAGAGTCTTGAGAGCCTTTTTAATATATTTTGCACTTCTGTAAAGAGTGATTGCCGTTCTTATCGGAGCAGGAAGGAACATCTTTGAAAGATAGTGCTTTGCAACAAGAGTGAAAAGATTGTCATGAAAATCGCTGTCAATCTTCTGAATTCCAAATTCTGCACTCGGTTCATTCTTTTTAAGAGTTTTTACATTAATAGTTCTTACAAGGTCGATAATTTTACTTCTGCTGCCCTTTGTGTAATTGACAAGAATACCGCCGTTTGCAGAACTTACCTGTGCCGAATTTACATAAGGAGATGCGGTCACAACATTATAGATTGCCCCCTCATACTCCTTATCAAATGCATATGCGCCGCAGCGAAAACGAATTCTCTGCGGCTTGTCATAGACAATTTTAAATTTCATTATTCTGTCACTTCTTCAGCGGCAGCATCTTCGTGAATACCTGCCTCTGTTTTAGCATCATAGCAGATATCCGAAGCTTCATCCTTCATATTCTGGAAAGCTGCCTTTGCATCTTTCTGAAGCTTCATACCCTTTGCAAGACCTGTAACTGCAAGACTGCGGGTTTTATCTGCTTTAAGTATCTTTTTGCCTACGATTACTGCTGCTGCGCCTGCAACTGCACACCATAATTTTTCGTTCTTGAATACTTTCAACATATAAAGTCCTCCTTTAACACTCATATGCACAAATGTACATATATTTAAGTTGTTTTACACAACAACTTTACCATTAATTATATAATATATGACAAATTTGTCAAGAATTTGCAAAGTGAAAATTTTCCGATTTTATAAAAAAATTTATCCGAGAGCAACATCAAGAACCATCATCAGCGTAAATCCTATTGCAACACCGATTGTTCCGATATTGGAATGCTTGCCGTTTTGTGATTCAGGAATAAGCTCTTCGGTTACAACATATATCATTGCACCTGCGGCAAATGATAGAAGATACGGCAACAACGGAACTGCTATTCCTGCAAAAATCACCGTAAGCACAGCACCGATAGGTTCTACAACTCCCGACATAATTCCGAGAAAGCATGACTTTTTGCGTGACGCTCCGCCTGCATGGAGCGGAAGTGAAATTATTGCCCCCTCGGGAAAATTCTGTATTGCAATACCTACCGCAAGAGCCAATGCGCCTGCAACGGTTATTCCGGTATTATCGGAAATTGCTCCGACAAATGTTACACCTACCGCCATTCCCTCCGGGATATTGTGCAAGGTAACGGCAAGAACGAGCATAGTGTTCTTTGAAAGGCTTGAACGAACGCCCTCGGGATTGTCGCTGTCAAGGTGCATATGCGGTATAACGCTGTCGAGCAAAAGCAAAAATCCAATTCCGAGCAAAAATCCGACTGCCGCTGGAATCCACGCAACTATGTTCTGACTTTCTGCCATTTCAATCGACGGAATCAACAACGACCATATTGATGCCGCAATCATTACTCCCGATGCAAATCCGAGCAGAAATTTTTGCAGCTTTTGATTGAGCTCACCTTTTGAAAAAAGTACAACGGCTGAGCCGAGTGATGTTCCGAGAAACGGTATTAAAATTATAATCAATCCGTTTAAAAGCATATTGACCTCCTTATAGTTAGTCTTTGCTAACTACATTGTAGCACAATAAATTTTAAAATACAATAGCGGAACAGAAAATCTCTGCTCCGCTGCATAATATGATATGTTAATCTGTAATAATTTTTATTGAACTGCCCAACTTTGTGCCGACAACCTCGATTTTGTTGCCTATGCTGTTTTTCAGCTCGCTTATGTGGGAAATGATACCCACAAGGCGGTTGCCGTTGCCTGTAAGGTCATTCAGCGTTTCAATTGCAGAGGCAAGGCTGTCGTTGTCAAGTGAACCGAATCCCTCGTCAATAAAGATTGAATCAAGTCTGATTCCGCCGTTTCTCTGCTGAATAATGTCGGAAAGTCCGAGTGCAAGTGCAAGTGACGCCTGAAAAGATTCTCCGCCCGAAAGAGATGAAATATCCCTTTCCTTGTTGTTAAAATTATCACGAACGCTGATTTCAAGTCCTGCACTGATTCGCTTGTCACGGCTTTCACCACGGACAATTTCATAGCGACCGCCAGTCATTTTTGAAAAACGCAGATTAGCATAGTACAAAACCTGTTCAAAATACGAACCCATAATGTAGCGTTCAAAGGTGATTTTGCTGTTATCGGAAACAATTTCACCGTTGGCGGTTTTCTTGAGGTTTTCGTAAACATCTGCTATTCTGAGCTTTTCTTCAAAGTCATTTTTCAGCTTTTCAACGCTGTTGTAAATGTTTTGATTATTGTGCAGACTTCTGTCGCCTGCGGTATAAAGATTGTCCCATTTTTCCTTTTCAGAAGTATAGCTATCAATCAGTTCATTGATTTTAAGGACATCTTCCCTTTGCTTTCCTTCAACTGATTTTTCACAGGCTTCAACCGTTGCCCGAGATTTTTTCAGAGAATCGGTAAAGATTTCTGCCTCTCGTTTTAATTCTTTTATGGAATCTTCGGTCAACAAATTAAAATCGGGACATTCCAAGATATTATTCTCTGAAAGAACAATATCAAGCTCCGTTTTTTTGTTTTCAAGTTCAGATTCAAAACTTTTCAGCTGTTTTGCAGTTTCGTTTTCAGCAGAAAGCTTGCTGTCAAAATCTGACTTTGCCTTTGAAAGCTCGCTTTGCGCAAGGTCGATTTCAGACTTAATCTGCTCTGCCTTGTCGGCACAAGCCTTTGCCGCATTCAAAAGTTCTTCAACCGATGAGTATTTTATCTCCACTTTAAGGCTCTCAGTTTCTTCTTTTGCGGAATTATATTTGCTTTTTGCGTCAGCATTTTTGCGGATTAATTCTGTATGAACAAGGTCAAGCTTTTTAAGCTTTTCATCAAACCTTGAGATTTCAGCCTGGCAGACCTCACGCTGTTCTCTGACTTTTTCAAGGTCAGAAGCTTCGTTTTCAAGCGCTTTTAATTGCTTCTTTTGTTCCGACAAAAGCTGTGAAATCATTTCAGATGAAAGTGTTTCGGCATCAACCTCAAGTGCATTCGCAAATTCCGTGACATTTGTTTTTGCGGATTCTGATTCCGTTTCAAGCCTTGTGACCTCATTTGACTTTTTATGAACGGCATTTTCAGCAACTTCACACCTTGCCTTTAAAGCATCGAGTGTATCCTTGTCGGGGGCATTTTCGCTGTGTTTTGCCGGATTCGGATGATGCAATGAACCGCAGACGGGACACGGCTTTTCATCTTCGAGTGTGTCGGCAAGCACGCCTGCCATATTCATTATATAGATATTGTGCTGTTCGTTGTACTCGTTGTTGAGTGCCGTTGCCGACTTTGCAAGGTCGGCACATTCTGCTTTTGCATTAGTCAACTTTGCATTGATTTTTGCGAGGCTTTCATATTCGGCAGAAAGCCTTTCAGCCTTGCCTGATTTGTCCTTCAATGCGGTTATTTTGCTCTTGGCTTCAAAGATTTTCTGCTCTGTGTCGCTGTTTTCGGAGATAAATTTTTCCGCTTTTGTCTTTAGATTTTCCGTATCAGAATAAGATTTTCTGTTGTTTGAAATTTCTTTGTCAGAATTTTGCAAAACTGATTCATATACACTCAAATTTGCCGTAAGGTTAAAATATTTTCTGTAAGTATCTTCCTTTGCACGGAGTTTTCCCGATTCCTCGTTAAGCGTTGCAATTTCGCCCTCAAGCGACTTTTTCTCGGCAAAAACATTCTGTTTTAATTTCAAATTTTCTTCGGCGGAATTTCTGTTTATTTCCGCATTTTTACAGTTTTTGAGTGCCGAATCATATCTTTTCTGTGACTCGGCAAAGCTGTCATATTTTGGCTTTACGGAGTACAGTATTTTTTCGTCATTCTCAGCTTTTTTGAGCATTTCATCGTAATGCGGTTTGCTCTGCAAAAGCTGTTCGAGGCGGAGCTTTTCGGTATCAAGAGTATCGAATTTATTATTAATTTCAACTACAAGAGCCTTTTTCTTTTCTTCCTCAAGAATTGTCTTTTCAAGCTCTTTTCGCTTTTTTTCAATTTCTGTATTGTCCTTTTTCTGCATCTCGGAAAGTACCGATAGGTGCAAAAGAAATTGCTCAATATCAATTACCGTAAGGTCTGTTCTGTCGGCATAGAGGTTGATTTTATCGCTGATTTCGGCAAAGCTGTCATCATCGGGGATTTCAACGGCAACAGTTTTTGACTTGATAAGTTCGCAGACTTTTTTCTTTTCTTCAAGCTTTTCGGCTGACTCTGTTTTCAATTTATCCTGAAATTCTTTGTAGATGTCCGTGTGAAAAATTTTGCGAAAAATCTCGCTCCGCTTTTCACTTCCCGACTCAATGAATTTCTTAAATTCACCCTGTGCAAGCATTGCAATCTGGCGGTACTCATCGCATTTCAAGCCGATAATTTCGCTGATTTTGTTATTGACCTCGCCCGTTTTTGTGAGCGGAGTTGTAATGTCATCACCGGCAAGCTCTGCTGACGCACCCTCTATTTTACTGCCTGTTCCACGCTTTTTTGCGACCTCATTCGAGGTGGTTCTGAAGATGCGGTACTTCTTTCCCCTGTGTTCAAAATCAAGCTCAACATAGGTGCGTGTGAGCGGTTTTGCAAAGTTACTGCGGAGCATTTCGCCGTTTCGTGAAGAACCGCTTGTTTCACCGAAAAGAGCAAAGCAGATTGCATCGAAAATTGTTGTCTTGCCTGCACCCGTTGTACCTGTTATGAGGAAAAGCCCTTTGCCGTCAAATGCCGAAAAATCGACCGTTTCAACATCGGCATACGGTCCGAAAGCGCTCATTTTCAGTTTAATCGGTTTCATCGTTTACACCTCCGATTTCTTTGAAAATTCTCTCAATAATTTTTACGGATTCGGGTTCAATCTCTTTTCCGTTCTGCATTTTATAGAAATCCGAAAATAGTTCAATATTGCTCTTACCCTCTGTTTTACCGTACATTTCGGGAGTCATTTCAATGCTCTTTTTTCTGTTGACATATTCAAGCCCCATAATGTTGGGATAGATATTTTCAAGCGTTGAAAATGCATTTGTAACGGGATTTTCGTCCGTAAGCTCGGCAAAAACATAGTCATCGGTTTTATCGTCATATGTGTCGGATATCGGATTTTCTACAAGTTCACGCAGAGTTCCTTTTATGATTCTCATATCATGCAACGGCTGTACGGGAATTTCTTCAAGATTTAATTTTCCGTTTGAAAGCTCGCCGAAAATCACACATTTTTTGTTGCGACATTCAGTTTTTGAATATTTTATCGGCGAACCGCAATAAGCAATATTTTTGTTTTTGCCCATAATCTGCTTACCGTGAATATGACCGAGTGCAACATAATCGAACGGGTCAAAAACATACGGTTCAACATTATCAAGCGTACCGAGGCTTGACTCCGAACCCGAGGTTTCACTGCCCGTTACAAACTGGTGAGCAATCAAAATATTGGTTTCATCGGCATTGATTTCGGAATGAGCAAACACAACCCTGACAGCAGTTGTATAGTCGGTAATTTTAGCCGATTCTTCGGGATATACCTTACGCACAAATGACGGACGGATAAACGGCAACGAGAAAATATTAACCCTTTCCCCGTCACATTCAACAGTATTTTTTCTTGCAACACCTTCAAACACACCGTCGGTAAAAATTCCGTTGAGTTCAATCAGCTTGTTGAAATAACCGATTCTTTCGGGCGAATCGTGATTGCCGCTGATTACAAAGGTTTTCAACCCTGTTTTGCCGTGAAGCCCTGCAATTTCAGTCATAAAGCTGTCAAACAGTTCAACTGCCTCGGCAGACGGCAAAGACTTGTCATAAATATCACCTGCAATCAGCAAAGCGTCAGGATTTTTTTCTTTTATAATCTCAACAATCCGCTCAAGCATATAGCGTTGATCATCAAGCATTCTGTAGCCGTTCACATATTTTCCAATATGCAAATCCGAAATATGCAAAAACTTCATTTTAAAAATCCTTTCAGTTAATCAAAACTTTCCGAACTAATTAAACAACAGGCTATGCGTCAAAAATGTCACACAAAAAATTCAAGAATGAACACAACCGCACAACATACGCATGAAACCTTGAAAAGACCTGCGTTGAACCATGCCGCCACAAGACCTGCCGCAAAGGCTGCAATGCCTGCAATCGGACTGTGAGTTGCGTTGATTATTGCCGGAAATGTCATTACCGAAAGCGTTACATACGGCACATAGTAGAGAAACGAACGCACAAATGTGTTTGTAAACTGCTTTTTAACAAGTGTAAGCGGAAGAACACGGATTGCGAATGTTACAGCCGCCATAATGAGTATGTATATATAGGGATTATGCGACATTTTCGTTCTCCTCCTCTTCTTTGACAGGGAACAGTAATGCCGCCGCTGCCGAAATTACGATTGTAAGAATAATCGTGCGTGTACCCTCGTCAATCTGATTGATGACGGGAAGATATGCAAATGCAAAACTTGCCGCAAAGCTGACAAGTACAATTCCGAGAAGTGTTTTGTTCTTTCTTGACGGCGGAACGATGATTGCAAGAAACATTCCAAAAAGTGCAACGCTTAGTGCGCTGACAATACGAAGTGGCAACAGATTGCCTGCAATTGTGCCGAGCATACTGCCGAATGCCCAACACGGGCAGCCTATGAGAATTGCACCGTAGGTATAGAAAGGATTCAGCTTGCCCGAACGTGAAATTGAAATTCCGAAAAATTCGTCTGTAACAAAAAATCCGAGCAACAGTCTGTGGATAATCGAGGTATCCTTTGAAATACGCTGACTTAACGCACAGCTCATAAGAAGATATCTTGCGTTGGCAACAAGGGTTGCAAGCGCAATTACAAAATATGACGAATCAGCCGCAATTACGGTAAAGCCCGAATATTCACCTGCCGATGCGTTGCACAAAAGACTTGCAAGAAAGCTTTGAAACGCATTAAGTCCCGCAGTTTTTGCGGCAATGCCGAGTGAAAACGAAACGGCAAGGTAGCCGAGGCCAATCGGAATACCGTCACGCATTCCCTCAAGAATAACCTTTCGGTTAGATTTTATTAAATTTTTCCCACCCATTTTTAACTCCATACTTTAAATTCATTTTTTACAAAATATTGCAGATATATTTTGCAAGCATACCTTTTATTATAATATTTAACTCGGCAAAAGTAAATAATATATTACACAAATTTACAACCGCTTTTCAAAAAGGTAAAGTGCAACAAAACTTACCTCTTTTCTTTGTGAGTAATGCCAAATTTAGAAACTAATTTTAGGCTATTATTGATTTTGGCTTTTTCAGGTTTTATAATATGGATTATCGCTTGACGAAATCGATAAGGAAAGTAAATAAAGACCATAAAACCGTGCAAAACTAATTTTTGTTTTGCACGGTTTTGTTTTTTCAAAAATGCGGGACAAACGCAATTAATTAAAATATTTTCACAATTTAGCAATATTTTTTCAAATTCTATAGATTTCCTCTTCAAAATGTTGTATAATTTTTGTGATTAAGTACCTGTATAAAACTGTACATTATGTTGAAACAGGTGTTTTGAAAGTGAGTGAGAATTATGCCAATCGTCTGCGTTGATGCCGTTAAGGAAAATCTGCCGAATGTTATAGAATTTGTGACAAAAATGCTTGGTGAAAATGCAGACGGTAAGCTTGTTTTTGAACTTGAACTGATTTGCGAGGAAGTGTTTGTAAACATCTGCAACTATGCTTACGGTGAAAATATCGGCAAGGCTGAAATTGAAGTTAGCAAACTTTCAGACTGCATTGTTGTAAAATTCATTGACAGCGGAAAAAAATTCAATCCGCTTGAAATTGCAGAGCCGAACATTCACGCTCCGCTTGAGGAACGAAGCATCGGCGGTCTGGGAATTTTCATGACAAAGAAACTTTCCGACGCTCTTTCCTATGAAAGATCTAACGGCAAAAACATTTTTACAATCACAAAAAATTTCTAATTTAAAAAATCAATTATTCTTCACTCAAAATTCAAAACCGAATAATACAATGTTTCCAAAATCAGGTTATAATAATCCGATTGTCAGTATTTTGTCACGGTATTGACACTATAATGGAAATGTTGAACGATTGAAATTAAGAATAAAATTTATTGGAGGAACTAACTATGGAAATCAATAAGGCTATAAGCAATCAGAATGTTATTATCACACTCAAGGGCCGTCTTGACACAATGACAGCACCGCAGCTTGATGACGAGGCAAAGAGCATTGATTTTGACGAGGTTGAAACCGTAACTCTCAACCTTAAAGACCTTGAGTACATTTCAAGCTCGGGACTAAGGGTTATTCTTGCACTTTATAAAAACCTAAAAAGCAAGGGCGGAAATCTTAAAATTGTCAATGTAAGCAACACAATTATGGAGCTGTTCTCAATGACGGGGATGTCTGACTACCTTGACATTGAGCAGGGATAAGGAGTTAAAATGAGCAGTACCGTACTTGGCAGAAATGCCGTTACCGTCAACAAAAAATACACGGAATATTTTCTTCCGACAGTTCTGACGGCTATGGCAACAAACATTGCGATGATTGTGGACTCAATTATTGCAGGCAATCTTCTGGGGCAAAACTCACTTGCGGCAATCAACCTTATGTCCCCTATTTCGCAGTTTTATTTTTCGATTACTATTCTTTTCGGACTCGGTGCGTCCTCGATAATTTCATTTACAAAGGGCAGGCGTGACGAAAAGCAGGCTAACCGTGTTTTCACTTCAACATTTATCGTACTTATCGCACTCAGCGTAATTTTTATTGCAATTCAGCTGCCGCTTGCCGACTCGATAAGCTCGTTGCTTACAAAGGACGCAGAGCTTAAATCGCTGTTGTATCAATACTATGTTCCGTTCATAATCGGCACACCGATTTACCTTTTGCTCATGTGTTCAATTCACTTTGTAAGAGCAGACGCAAGACCTGCGTTTGCATCAAACATTGTAATTGTGGCAAATGCCGTAAATCTCGGACTTGACTTCCTTTTTATGGGTGCTTTCAAAATGGGCATTGCAGGCTCATCAATTGCGACCGTAACAGGCTATGCGGTAGGGTTTGTGATGATGTCAACACACTTCATCATGAAGAAAAGCACATTGCACTTTGACTTTTCAATTCTCAGAAATCCCGTTCAGTTCTTCAAATTTCTCGGAAAAATGGTTACAATCGGACTTTCGGGAGCATTAGGTACAATGCTGATAACAGTTAAAATGCTGTTTTTAAACACAATTATTCAGAGCATAGGCGGAAGTGCGGGTATGGTTTCATATTCGGTATGCTCGTCAAGCCAAATTTTTATGTCAATGTTCATCACTGGCGCAAGTCAGACAATGATTCCGATTATCGGGGTTTGTCTTGGTGAAAAGGACTATGACGGTGTGCGCTATGCATTCCGCAGAGCCGCAAGGGTGCTTGCTGTTTCAAGCGTTGTAATTATGCTTTTCATCTGTATCGAGCCTGAACCGATAATTAAATTTTTCGGAATCACTTCACCCACAGACATTGCAAACACAGTTCCGGCAATGAGAATCAACGCATTGTCATTCCCCGGACTTTCATTCTCGTTTTTGTTGCTTTACTACTATATGGCAACGCAGAAAAGAGCTATTTCTACTGCAATTTCAATCATCAACGGAATCGTCATACTCATTCCGTCAGCTTTAATTCTCGGCAAATTTTTCGGCATCACGGGCGTATGGTATTCACTCGTGGTTGCACAGGCGGGAACACTTGTAGTTGTGTATTTTATTGACCTTGCCGAAAAGAGAAAATCGGGCGGAAAGTATAAAAACTTTTACCTTCTTGAAGAAACCGAGGACAACGAGCTTCTTGCCCTTTCATTCAAAGGGACAAAAGAAAATGCGGCAGGTGTTTCTCTTTACCTCTCTTCTTTCCTTTCAAAGAACGGAATCGAAAAAAGCCGTGCAAACAGAATTGCCGTTGCCGTTGAAGAAATGGCGGCAAACTGCGCTGAAAGAATGGAAGGCAAAAAGAAGTTTGCAGACATCGACATCAGAATTTTTGCCGATAAAAAAGAAACCATTATTTCTGTTCGTGACAACGGTGACGAATTTGATCCGCTCAATGACGACAAGGAATTTGAGATGAGTCCTCTCACAGTTGTGAAGGCGATTTCGGATAAGGTTGAATATTCAAGGGCGCTTGGTTTCAATCGCACAATAATTAAACTTTAACAAACGGAGTTGAATATTATGAGTAATTTAATCAACTTGCTTGATACATACAAAGGTGAAAAGCGAGAGCTTTATCCTCTTACACCGAGCCAGATGGGTGTTTATCTTTCGTGTATGCACAATCCAAAAGGCACAATGTACAACATTCCCTGCACCTATGTTTTTGACAAGGGCAGTCTTGATACCGACAGGCTGATAAATGCCGTAAGAAAAGCTGTTGACAATCATCCTGTTATGAAAATTATAATCGACAGTTCAACAGGAAGTCCGATGATGAAGCCTCGTGACAGCGTTGAATTTGACATTCCTGTCGTACAGGTTGACAATCTTGAACAGGCGGGCAAAGATTTTGTTAAGCCGTTTGACCTTGAAAAAGACATTCTGTTCAGATTTGCGGTTTTTGAATGCGGTGACAAATCTATGTTTGCAATGGACCTTCACCACATAATCTCGGACGGCACATCTGTTTCGGTTATCTGCAATGACATTGCGCTTGCATATGACGGGAAAGAGCTTGAACCCGAAAAGTTTTCTCAGCTTGATCTTTCTGTTTTTGAGGAAAAGCTTGAAGAAACCGAAGAATATCAAAAATCAAAGAACTACTATGACAGCATTTTTTCGGCTGTTGAGTCAAAGTCGGAAATAACGGAGGATTTTGCGGAGGATTCAGAGGTTGAGGACAAACCGAACGGTTCTTTTGAATTATCCACGAACGGCATATTCTCCGTTGAGGATGTTCGCAATTTTGCCTTAGCAAACCAAATTACACCGTATACAGTTTTCCTCGGTGCATATGAATACGCAGTTGCAAAGTTTACAAATCAGAGCGAAACAACGGTTTGCACGGTTACTCACGGAAGATTTGACAAACAGCTTAAAAATACGGTCGGCATGATGGTTCGCACACTTCCTGTCCACGCAAATATTGACGAAGAAGATACAGTTTCGGACTACCTCAAAAAAATACGCAGGAGCATAAAGGAAACAGTTGCAAACGATTGGTATCCGTTTATGAAGCTTGCGTCTGACTATGACCTCTCTGCCGACATTATGCTTGCCTATCAGGCTGACATATTCAACACCTTTAAAATAGGCGGTCAGACCCTAAAATTAAAACTCGTTCCGTTAAAAAGTGCCATTTCAAAACTGAATGTTATGGTATTTGAATCGGAAACAGATTTTGAATTGCGTTTTGAATACAGAAACGATTTATTCAAAGAGGAGACTGTCCGTTCGTTTGCCGACAGCTTTTTAAAGATTGTTGAGCAGTTTCTTAAAAAATCCAAGCTCTGCGAAGTTGAGCTTGTAAACGAAAATCAGCTTGCAGAGCTTGATGACTTCAACAAAACGGAATTTCCGTTTGACGACAGCAAAACCGTTGTTGATTTGTTTGAGGAGCAATGCAAAAAAACTCCCGACAAAACAGCGGTTGTATATAAAGAAAAGAAGTTCACCTACGCTGAAATTGATGAGATTACAGACCGAATTGCAGGTTATGTTCACTCAAAGGGTATCGGTAAAGAAGAGGTTGTTTCAATCCTGATTCCGAGGTGTGAATATATGCCGATTGCGTCAATCGGTGTGCTGAAATCGGGTGCGGCATATCAGCCTCTCGATCCGTCATATCCGCCCGAAAGACTTCAGTTTATGATTAAGGACGCAAACGCAAAGCTGCTCATTGCGGACGAAAATCTGCTTGAGCTTTTGCCCGATTACAGCGGTGATATTCTTCTTACAAAGGATATTCCGAATCTTCCGAAATCAGACGCAGTTTTTGCAAAGCCCTCACCCGATGATTTGTTTATCCTTATCTATACATCGGGTTCAACAGGCACTCCAAAGGGTGCTATGCTTGAACACAAAAATGTTCGTTCATTCTGCGATTTTCATATCAGAAACTTTAACATTGACGAACACAGCGTTATTTCGGCATATGCGAGCTACGGTTTTGACGCCTGCCTCAGTGAAATGTATCCTGCGCTTATCGGCGGTGCCGAGCTTCACATTATTGAGGAGGACATCAGACTTGACCTTGTAAGGCTGAACAGATATTTTGAAGAAAACAAAATCACCCACGCATTTATGACAACACAGGTTGCAAGACAGTTTGCAACCGAAATTGACAACCACTCGCTCAAATATCTTCTTACGGGCGGTGAACGGCTTGTTCCCCTTGAACCGCCAAAGAATTTTGAACTTATAAACGGTTACGGTCCGACAGAATGTACGGTTTACATCACAACACAGCCCGTTGACAAACTCTATCACAGAATTCCTGTCGGCAAGGCGCTTGACAATATCAAGCTTTATGTAACAGACAAATACGGCAGACGGCTTCCGACAGGGGCTTTGGGCGAGCTCTGTGTATCAGGTCAACAGGTTTCAAGAGGTTATCTTAACCGTCCCGAACAAACTGCAAAAGCATACGAAAAGAACCCGTATTGCAATGAAAACGGTTACGAAAGGCTTTATCACACAGGCGACATTGTTCGCCTTACAGATGAGGGCAAGGTTGATTTTATCGGACGAAATGACGGTCAGGTTAAAATCAGAGGATTCCGCATTGAGCTTTCCGAGGTTGACAAGATTATCCGCAAATATGACGGCATTACAAACACAGCTGTAATCGCAAGAAAGCTTGATGGCGGCGGACAATGCATTAACGCATACATTGTTGCCGACAGAAAAATTGACATTCAAAAGCTCAACGAATTTATTCTTGAACACAAGCCGCCGTATATGGTACCCGCCGCTACGATGCAGATTGACAAAATTCCGCTCAATGTAAACGGCAAGGTTGACAAGCGCAAGCTTCCCGAAATCAAGGCAGAATCTTCAAAAAAGAAAAATTCCGCTCCGAGGGAACTAACATTCCTTGAAAAGAAAATTTCCGCAATTATCGAAAGGATTATCGGACACAGCGATTTTGATATTTCCGAAAATCTCATCAACGCAGGTATGACCTCGCTTTCGGTTATCAAGCTTGCAGTTGAGCTCAACAAGGCATTCGGCTTTGAGGCACAGGTTAAAAAGATGATGAAGGGCTGTTCGGTTCTTTCGATTGAGGACGAACTTCAGGAGTTTATGTTCAGCGGTACGGCAAATCCGCAAACTGTCAAAAAAGAAGAAAAAAAAGAACATAAGGCTCTCTATCCCCTTTCAAAGACTCAGCTCGGTGTGTATATTGACTGTATGAAAAATCTGTACAGCACACTTTACAATATCCCGTCAATTCTCACATTTTCAAAATCAGTCGATGCACAAAAGCTTGCCGACTGCGTTATAAAGGTAATCAAGGCTCACCCATATATTATGACTCACCTTTCACTTGAAAACGATGATATTGAGCAGGCATATGTTGACTCTGCAAAACCGAATGTTCCCGTTGAAAAGCTTACGGAAGAACAGCTTGAAGCCTACAAAAAGGATTTTGTAAAACCGCACAATCTTATGAAAGCACCGCTGTTCAGAATCTCGGTTGCAGAAACCGAAAAGGCGGTATATCTGCTTTCGGATTTCCACCACCTTATCTTTGACGGTGCGTCCGTTGCACTTTTCTTTGAACAGCTTAAAACGCTGTATGAGGGAGGTAACATTGAGCCTGAAAGCTACACCTACTTTGATTATGCAGAGAATGAAATCAAGGCTGAAAGCAGTGATGAATTTAATAATGCTGAAAAGTTCTTCGACAATATGATGAAGAATTTTGACTCTGCAAGCGAAATTACAGCAGACCTCAGAGGTCATGCAGAGGACGGTGCTCTTGCATCTCAGGCAGTCCCCGTTGATATGGCAAGGGTTGAAAACTTCTGTTCACAGCACGGAATCACTCCCGCCCACCTTTTCCTTGCCGGCACATTCTACGCTGTTTCAAGATTTGTGAATAGCAGAAATGTTTACATCAGCACAATCAGCAACGGCAGAAGCGATATGCGGCTTACAAACTGCTTTGGTATGTTTGTAAAAACTCTTGCACTCGGCATTGAAATTGAGGACATCACCTCACTTGAATTTGTTGAAAAAAGCAAAGCTGTTTTCACGGATTCAATTGAAAATGAAATTTACCCCTACGCACAGCTTTGTGCAAAATACGGCTATGCGCCGAACATTATGTACGAATATCAGCTTGGTGTTGTTGATAACCTTGAAATTGACGGCAAAGCTGTTGACCGTGATTACCTTGAAATGAATACTGCAAAGTTCAAAACAGCCGTTCACATTGAGGATTACAAGGGCAAGCCGAGCGTTGTGGTTCAGTACAATGACGCACTTTACAGCGGTGAACTTATGAGAACGCTTGCAAAATCCGTTCTCTGCGCTGTTGAACATATTATCGAAAATCCAAACGGCAAAATCAGAAAGGTTTCACTCCTTGACAACGCCGCAATTGCACAGCTTGAAAGCTTTAAGTCAACAGAAATTGCTCCCGTTAAGACAAAACTTCTTCACAAAATGTTTGAAGAGCAGGTTGCAAAAAATCCCGACAGAATTGCACTTTCGGCTTGTGGCGGCAAACTGACCTATAAAGAGCTTGACCGTCTTGCAAATATCACGGCAAACTCACTCATTGAAAAAGGTCTTGAAAAGGGTGGAAAGGTTCTTATTCTGCTTGAAAGAACCTCAAAATTCTTCATATCACTTCTCGGCATTCTCAAGGCAGGCGGTGCGTTTATTCCGTCATGTCCCGACTATCCAAAGGAGCGAATCGACAGTATTATTGAGGACAGCGACGCAGACTTTGTAATTACCGAGGGCGAACTGCTCAATAAATATGACCGCACGGTTGATGTTTCAAAACTTCTTTCGGGCAATAATGAAGAAAATCCGAATGTTGATGTACAGCCTGACGACCTTGCGTACCTCATCTACACCTCAGGTTCAACAGGCAAGCCAAAGGGCGTTATGCTGCGCCACATCGGCATTGCAAACTACCTTGCATACAGCGACTCAAACATTCAGGTTAAAGAGGTTGTTGACAACTGTCACGCATACGGCTCTGTAACTACAATCAGCTTTGATATGTCGCTAAAGGAAACCATGCTGTCGCTCTGCAACGGTCTTACACTCGTTTTTGCAAGCGATGAACAGACGGTAAACCCATTGTCACTTGCGGAATTTTTTAAAGAAAACAATGTTGATGCGTTCAACTCTACACCGTCAAGACTTTTGCAGTATATGGAGCTTGATGAATTTGCAGAAGCAATGGCAAACTGCAAGGTTATACTATCGGGCGGTGAAAAATATCCCGACAAGCTATTAAGGGTACTGCGTGAAAAGACGAACGCAACAATAATCAACACCTACGGTCCGACTGAAATCACGGTTTCTTCAAACGCAAAAAATCTTACGAATGCAGACGAAATTTCAATCGGCAGGCCGTTACGCAACTACACGGAATATATCGTTGACTCAGACAACAATCTTCTCCCTATCGGAGTTGTGGGTGAGCTTCTCATTCAGGGATGCGGTGTGGCGCTCGGCTATAACAAACTTCCCGAACAAACTGCAAAGGCTTTCATCAAATTCAACGGTGAACGCACCTACCGCTCGGGCGACTATGCAAAATGGACAACGAACGGCGATGTTATTATTCTCGGCAGAACAGACAATCAGGTTAAGCTGAGAGGTTTAAGAATTGAACTCGGTGAAATTGAAAAGTGTCTGACCGCAGTAGACGGAATCAAGAGCGGAATTGCTCTAATCAGAAAGGTCGGCAAGGCTGACGCAATCTGCGTTTACTATACAGCCGACAGACAGATTGAGCCAAATGAAATTAAGTCTGAGCTTGCAAAATCTCTCACGGATTATATGGTTCCGAGTGCGTATGTTCAGCTTGACAAAATGCCTCTCACACCAAACGGCAAGGTCAACACAAAGGTTCTTCCCGACCCTAAAAGCAACAAATCCGAAAGCGGTCGGTTGCCGAAGAATGAACTTGAAAAAACATTCTGCGACATCTTTGCAGAAATTCTTGAACTTGACAATGTTTTTGCAGACGATAACTTCTTTGACCTCGGCGGAACATCGCTTACAGCAACAAGAATTGTAATCTCCGCATCAAAGAAAAACATTGAGGTTGCATACAGCGACATATTTGCAAATCCTACTCCGCAGACTCTTGCAAAATTTGTGAGCAAGGATGATTCAGCCGAAGACGACCTTGAAAATCTTTCGGACTACGATTATACAAATATCAATAAAGTTCTTGAAAAGAATAATATTGACACATTCAAAAACGGTGAGCTTCAAAAACTCGGCAATGTTCTTCTGACAGGCTCTGCCGGCTTCCTTGGAGTACACATTCTCTACGAACTTCTTCACAAATATAACGGCAAGGTTTACTGCATGATTCGTGACAAAAACAATAATCCTGCCGAAAACAGAATGAACTCAATCTACTATTACTACTTTGAAGAAAGTCTGAAAGAAAGATATCCCGACAGAGTTACCGTTATCAGCGGTGATGTTACAAACCGTGAATCATTCGATAAATTTATTGACAAGGACATTAACACGGTCATCAACTGTGCCGCAAATGTTAAGCACTTCTCAAAGGGTACAGACATTGAAGATGTAAACCTTTACGGTACTCTCAATGTGCTTGACTTCTGCAAAAAGGCTAATGCAAGGCTTGTTCATGTGTCAACAATGAGCGTTGGCGGTATGTTTGTGGGCGAACAAGGTTCTGTTGACAAGCTCAAAGAAAATCAACTTTACTTTGGTCAGCATGAGGGTTCAAAGTACACCTTGTCAAAGTTCCTTGCTGAAAGAGCGATTCTTGAAGAGGTTTCAAAGGGCTTCAACGCAAAGATTATGCGTGTAGGCACACTCGCCGCAAGAAACAGCGACGGTGAATATCAGATTAATTTCACCACCAACACATTTATGGGCAGACTCAAATCTACGCTTCTTATCGGTAAATATCCGTACGAAGCAATGGAAATGCCGTTTGAGCTTTCTCCGATTGATTTTGTGGCAAAGGCAATTCTTCTGCTTGCACAGGCCCCGAAAGACTGCACCGTGTTCCACCCGTTCAACAACCATACTCTCATTATGGGTGACCTCTACACCGAGATGAATAAAATCGGACTTCATTCACAGGGTGCAGAGTATGAGGAATATATGATTGCACTTGACAGAGCCGAGCAGGATCCCGAAAAAGCAAAGATTCTTTCAAGTATGATTGCATATCAGAACATGGCTCACGGTCAAAAGACATTTACAGTCGGCAAGAGCAACACATATACAATGCAGGTTCTTTACAGAATGGGATTTGTATGGCCCGTTACCTCGCTTGACTATATGAAACGATTCATCAACGCATTAAGAGGTCTTGGCTTCTTCGATTAATATTACAAAATCAAGTCATAATAAAAGGCAAAACAGCGGACATTCCGAATCAATGGATTGTCCGCTGTTTTTATATTTTATAATAACGGCAAGCATAAAAAGCACCGCCCCTGCTCTGCAAAAAAACAGAACAAGGACGGTAAAGTTAAATGCTTGTCAAATTATGCACTTACTGTGAAATTGATAAACAAGATTCCAATAATAATCTCTGTCTACATTTTAAATATTCAAAGTCGAAAATAAATATACCTTGGAGTAAAAGAACGGTTTTTGGGAGTAAAAGGGTTTTTAGAATAAAATCATCAAAAAATAACGGCTCTGTCCAAATAAAACAGAGCCGTAGTTATGTATTTAATTATGCGGTGAGCATTTGCTTAAATGACTTCGGTAAAATCTTATAAATACCGAAACCGATAAACGCACCCGTTGCATTGAGTATTACATCATCAATATCAACATTGCGGTACATACTGTTGATTGCAAAACCGAGAAACATCTGAGTGATCTCAATTGTAACGGTAAAACCAAAAGCAAATACAAACATCTTCCAAAGCTTAGGATTTTTCATCCACATCATAACGAAAAATCCGAACGGAACAGATAAGAATATATTGCCGAAAATCTGTAAAAATGCCGTTTCACCGAAACCGTTACTGACAGCCTCTGTAATCATTGCAAACGGCACAAAGTTATACCATGTATATCCGTTAGAATATACAATTGGTTCACTGTCATATGGTATTGGAAAGAAAACTATGCACACAACAGCTGTTATGTAAGCTATGAAGATACAAACCAAAGCCGTCTTTTTAACACCTTTTTTTAACAAAATGCAGATTACAATTGCAAAAATTATTGCTATAATTCCAAACATTATAGCAAATTCCTTATCCATCACTGACACCTCTCCTTTTTCGCTTATAAGAATATGGATGATTATATCATAATTTAAAAATATTGTCAATTTTTCTTACTCGATTAAATACCACGCAGAAGCAATGCAACTACGCACTGTGTTATTGACAATATGGTGCTTAAACACTATAATTTATTGTATAGGAGAAGTGAACCGATAGGAGCAAAAGTGCGGTTTTCGGGAGTGAAATTACTTTGCAAATAAAAAGCAATCAAACGATTGCCTTTTATTTTTCAGGCATCAGAGCCAACCGAAAAACCATTTGAAAATTGTACCAAACACTTTTTGCTCCCCCTTTATTCTATAGTATGGGATTACAATAGCAAACAAAAAAGGCAATATAAATACAGTTTGGAGCAAGATACTCTGTTTTGGGAGTAAGAGGGTGAAAATATGTTTGCGGCTTTGTGTGATGACGATAAATACATAATCGAAGAGCTAAAAAAGCTGCTTTTGACATACGCAAAGAAAAATCGTATAATTATTGATATTGACGAATTTGAAAGCGGTGAAAAGCTTTTGAATTCCGAGAATAATTACGATATAATCGTGCTTGATTTTCAGCTTGGCAATACGGACGGACTGACTGTTGCAAAGGAACTCAGAAAACGCAATGTGCTTTCCTGCATAATTTTTCTGACATCTTATCCCAACTTTATGATTGATGCGTTTGAAGTGAACACATTCAGATTTCTTTTGAAACCGATTGACAAATCAAAATTTTTCAAGGCAATTGACGACTATGTAAAAATTGTAGATGCTAATTATCCGATAACTCTTATTCAAAATAAGGAATTGAAAAAAATTAACTCAAATGAAATCTGCTTTATTGAGGCAGACGGAAAATACTCAAACATTCATTTAAATACCAAGGTTATGCACTGCTCAAAAACTCTTTCAGGGGTTACAAAGCTGCTGCCTGCATACTGTTTCGTAAAAACTCACCGCTCTTATGTGGTAAATCTTCACTATATAAAATCATACTCATCGGATACGGTATATCTGAGCAACGGAGAGGTGGCTTATCTCAGTAAAAATTATCAAAAATCCTTTCGGACATCATATATGAATTTTCTTGAAAAAAATTATGTGAGGTTATAATTTATGTTATTTTACAGCTATGCGGAGCTTGTAATCGGACTTGTTGCGGTATTTTATTTTACATCAAAAATATTTTCAATTATCAAGTATAAAATATATTTTGCCCTGTCTTTAATTTTTATAATATTAACCGCTTCGGTTACTTGTTTTTTAAAAAATGAACAACGGTATGTAATTCTGCCGGTTTTGTATTTTATTGCATTAACATTTCTTCCTGTTTTACTCGGACACGACAGAAAGATAATGTTAATATTCTCTTCCTTGTTTTTTTCCGGATTGACATTTTTTATTTATTCCATAGATCAATTATTATGTTCAATTTTACATATAGAGTTAAACTCTCAAAGCTCTGCCGCCTTTGAACTTATTTCTAATCTAATTGTTTTCGGAATATTTGTACTCCTGTCAAGTCCGCTGAAAATCAAGACAAAGCTTGTGGTTGAGTCAATTACCAAACCGACAATAATTATGATATTGATTTTCCTTTATCTCGGCGGAAGTATGGCGACTTTCGGCACATACTACATAATTCCGTCATCTGATTACAGAACGATTGCGCTCAAAATTCTGACCTTGATTGTGTCGGTTGTATTCTCGTTTTCGATTCCTATTCTTTTGTACAACCAGATAAAAAAGAGTCAGTACATGCACGAAAAAGACATCTACGAACGCCAGCTGAACGCACAGATTAACTACTACAAAAGCATTACAACTTCGGGTTATGAACTGCGAAAAATAAGACACGATTACAACGATCTTTCTATCGGATTAAAATCGCTTATCAACAGTCGGAAATATGATGAGGTTATCCCTCTCCTGCAAAAATATGACAGCGAGATTATAAGCTCATTTCAGATTTTGTACAACACGGGCAATGATCTGACCGATGCGATTTTAAGCGATAAGCAGAAAAATGCAGATGAAAATATTAAAATCACATTTGAGGGTTCGCTTGCAAATGTGCCTGCCGACAATCTTGAAATCTGCGTTTTGTTTAACAATATGATTGACATTGCGTTTGAAAATGCAAAGGAATTTTGCGGTAACGGAAAACAGATTATCTCACTTAAAGCGGAAACAAGGGCAGGATTTCTCTTTTGCAGTATAAGTTTTCCGATTAAGAATGAAATAAAAAAGGCACAGAACAATGTTCTGTACCACAGCTTTGCGTATAAAACTTTGAAAAATCTTGCCGAAAAAAACGGCGGTAAAATCGAAACAAGCCTGTCAAAAAACAGGCTTGCGATAACCACAGGTTGGGCAATAAATAATATTAGTTAATTCTTTTTAAGCACAAACATTTTTGATATATCAGTCTTTTCGTTTTTGAGAAGACTGATTTTTTTATCTATGCCTCCGGCATATCCTGTAAGATTTCCGTTTGTTCCCACAACACGGTGACACGGCACGATTATCGACACGGGATTGTGTCCCACAGCACCGCCGACCGCCTGTGCGGACATCTTGGCAATACCACTCTGTTTTGCCATAATTCTCGCAATTTCACCGTAGGTCATAACAGAGCCGTAGGGAATTGTCAGGAGAATATCCCATACAGCCTTGCGAAACTTTGAACCGTTAAGCGAAAGTTTGGGCATAAAATCGGGTTCGTTGCCCGAAAAATATATGTCAAGCCACTTTTTTGTCTGTTCAAAAACAGGCAGGGTTTTATCCTCAGTTTCACCTTTTACGGTTGACGCAAAGTACTTTTGTCCATCAAACCACAAACCGCAAAGGCTCTCACCGTCAGATGCCATAGTTATATTGCCAATCGGAGAATTGTAATAATCGTTAAAAAACATAATCTCACCCCACCTAATTGTACCGTTAAAGGCAGTTTTTGGCAAGAAAAAATCGACACGAAAATCGTGCCGACTTTGGTTACAGATTCATTTCTGAAAGTTCTTTTGCGGTTGCGTCAACAAGTTTTTCACACTTTTTTGTGTTTTCGCTGACCATTCCGCCAACGCTGAAAAGCCCGCCTGTGATTGAATCCAATGCCGCATTTTTGGCTACATTGTCCATACCCGCCTGAGTGGACTTTTGAATTGAGAATTTCTGCGTTTCCTTGCCAAAACCGCTCTTCATAATCCACACCTGATTTTGACTGTCAAGTGCGGGAAAGGTTATTACGGTAGCCATTCCGTGCTTTGTAAGCGAGGGAACTCCTGCCGAAAAATTCTTGTCCTTAATTGCCTCATACAGACTTTCAATCGAATAAGTATTCTTTGTTTTAATATTTTTTACTTTTACACCAAATGCCACAGTGAATACCTCTCAATCAGTTATTACCCCAAACATTGCCGTCCTTGTCCGTAAACTTGCCTGTGAGAACCATAATAAAGTCAACAAGCCAACCGATTCCGAATACACCGCAGGTCAAAAGCCAGATGATACCTGTTCCGATTTTGCCTGTCATAAATCTGTGAACACCGAGTTCACCGAGGAAAAATGTGATCAATACTGCCGCTGTTTTGCTCATTTGTAAGCACTCCTTTAAATTTTATTTGTGTAAGTACACTATACAGAATAAAAATTATAAATGCAACAATTTGGCAGCAAGGTCAGTTTTTCGGCAAGAAAGTCATAAAAACACAAAGGACATTACCAAATGACAATGCCCTCTGCGAATGAGTTAAAATAAATAAACCTGTTATCTGTTTTGAATTGCAATTTTTCTGTATGTATCAAACTTAACCCACTTTGCAAAAAAGTCTGCATCGTTGATATTGTCAAGTTTTGAGTACTCGGAAAGGAACTGCTGAATTTTTTCGTTGCTGTCGGCGAGAACCTCAAAGCCTCTGCCGTTTACAACAGGAACACCGCCGTAGCTGTACTCCGATGTCGGAACGATATCGGTAATCTTGCGGTCACGAACCTTTACGGCAACGCTGTCACGAAGAACTATAATATCAAAGCTGTCGGGATACTTATAGCTTTCGCCCTCAACAGGGATTGTGTCCCCTTTTGTATAGGTTTCCTTAACAGGCTGATATTTGAGAACATTAAGGCTTGAAGTGTCATAGAAAAACTCTTCAAAGATGTCACCTCTTGCCTCAAGTGAGCCGAGTACGAATGACGCCTTTTTTGCATCATCGGCTTTTTCTTCAACCGAATCAACAACACCGCAGGCTGATGTCATATTTGACACACGGTCAATCAAAATAAGCTCGCCGAGTGTTTTATGCTTTGAGAAAAGGTCAACCGCAATCGGCTCTGCAAGCAAAATTGTGCAGACTGCGATTCCGTTCTTTGTGAGTGAATCGGCAGGAATATGCTCGCCTGTGTTCACATCAACAGCGTACTTGATTTCGGAAACGATACCCGAAATAGTCTTTGTGCCGAGCTTTACAAGATAATCCTTGCCGGCTGTAAGCTGTTCGTCATCCATCCAGAGAATTGACGCTGTAAGCTCCTGATAGGACGCAAGATTTGTGTCCTTTGTAATTACACAGCCACGGGATACATCAACTTCCTTGTCAAGTGTGATTGTAACGGGCTGTCCCTTGAAAGCGGTTTTAACATCCTTATCTGTCATAAGAATCTGCTTTACATGAGCCTTTTCATTGCTCGGGAGTGTTACGATTTCATCGCCTATGCTGATACTGCCCGACTCAATCTGTCCCTGAAAGCCTCTGAATGTGTGGTCGGGACGGCAAACTCGCTGAACAGGAAGATAGAATCCTTCTTCCTCTTCCGAGGAATCAACATCAACAGTTTCGAGATACTGAAGCAGAGGAACACCGTTGTACCACGGAATGTTTTCGGACTTTACGGTAACATTGTCGCCCTCTGTTGCGGAAAGCGGAATGATGTAGATATCGTCAAGTAAAAGCTCGTTTTTAAGTTCTTCAATCTGCTTTACGATTTCGTCAAAGCGTGACTTGCTGTACTTTACCAAATCCATCTTATTAACGGCAAAGACAAAATGTCTTATACCCATAAGCTTACAGATTCTTGCGTGTCGTCTTGTCTGAACAAGAACGCCCTGTGATGCGTCAATGAGGATAACTGCGAGGTCTGCAAAAGATGCGCCTACAGCCATGTTTCTTGTATATTCCTCGTGACCGGGTGTGTCGGCAACAATAAAACTGCGGTTGTCGGTTGTGAAGTAGCGATAAGCAACATCAATTGTGATGCCCTGCTCACGCTCAGCCATAAGACCGTCAAGCAAAAGCGAATAGTCAATGTCACCGCTGCGACTGCCGACCTTACTGTCAAGCTCAAGAGCCTTTTCCTGATCGGCATAAATAAGCTTTGCGTCATAAAGTATGTGGCCTATGAGTGTTGATTTACCGTCATCAACACTGCCGCAGGTAATAAATTTAAGTAAACCTTTCATCAGAAGTAACCCTCCCTTTTTCTGCGTTCCATACTGCCCTGTGCCTCGTTGTCGATTACTCTGGAGGTACGCTCCGAAGAAACGGAACTGAGGGTTTCGTCAATAATTTCATCAAGGGTTGTTGCAGTTGACTCTATGCCGCCTGTAAGAGGATAACAGCCGAGTGTTCTGAAACGAACCGATTTCAATTCGGGTACTTCTCCCTCTTTGAGCGGAAAACGATCGTCATCAACCATAATAATGTTGCCGTCACGGTAAACAACAGGTCTTTTTGCCGCAAAGTAAAGCGGAACGATGTCAATTTTTTCTCTCTGAATGTACTGCCATATGTCCTTTTCTGTCCAGTTGGAAATCGGGAACACACGAATGCTTTCGCCCTTATTGATTTTTGTGTTGTAAAGCTTCCACATCTCGGGGCGCTGGTTCTTAGGATCCCATGCCTGTGCTTTATTTCTGAAAGAGAAAATTCTTTCCTTGGCTCTTGACTTTTCCTCATCTCGTCTGCCGCCGCCAAATGCCGCAGTAAAGCCGTATTTGTTGAGAGCCTGTTTGAGAGCCTGTGTTTTCATAATATCTGTGTAAGCCGCACCGTGATCAAACGGGTTGATGCCTTTTTTAACACCTTCTTCATTGGTGTAAACGAGCATTTCAATTCCGAGCTTTTTTGCTGTGTCGTCACGGAATTTTATCATATCCTTGAACTTCCATGTTGTGTCAATGTGGAGGAACGGGAACGGCGGTTTTTCGGGATAAAACGCCTTCATTGCAAGGTGGAGCATAACCGAGCTGTCCTTGCCTATTGAGTAGAGCATAACAGGCTTTTCGCACTCTGCCGCAACTTCTCTGATTATGTATATAGCTTCTGCTTCAAGCTCATCTAAATGTGAAAGCTGACTCATACCTTATCTCCTTTTCACGGAAATACTTACAAAGTGTTTCCTTAGTATTTGTTTGATTCTTTTTGATTTATGTCAATCTTAATGACCTCGCCATGCGGTTTTTCAATTAACCACGAGAGGATATCGCCGTTCTTTTCGGTGTGAACCTTACTGCCCATACCGCCGATATCGGAACCGAGGAAAAAGCTGATTGCATATGCGGGACATTCTTTTATGCAGGAGGTGCAGCCCCAGCAATCCTTGGGATATTTGATGTACGCTTTGCCGTTTTCGTCGGTCTTGATAAGACTTCCGGGGCAGACATTGCGACACTTTTTGCAGCCTATGCACTTGGACTTGTCAATTACTATGCTCATACTTTTCACCTCCCGTTACAAGGTCACGAATAATAATTTTTATCTCGCCGTTTTCAAGACGGGAATTAACATACTTGTTAAAGTTCCTGTCGTCCTTTTCGGGATAGTCAAGGTTTTCGGCAAAGCTGTGCCAGCGTGTTTCCTTTCTCGCTCTGAGGTGAGCAATTACGCTTTTGCAGACCGTAAGCCTTTCTTTAAGCTCGCAGATATACATTAGCTCCTGAAAATCTTCTGCATAGAGGTCATCTGTGAGCGTTTCAAGCTGTCTGATTTTGCAGTCGGCAATGTCAAGCTGTTTTTCGTTGAAACGGTAGTTTGTTTTTATACCGCCTGCGTAGCTGTCCATAACCGTCTGCATTGCCTCTTCAAGCTGTTCCGTGGTGTAGAGTGAATGGCGGTCTGTGAGATATTTCTCAGTTTTTCTGAGGTGATAATTTGTATCTTCATCGCTGATTTTCTCAAAGCTTTCTTTGCTGTCAATGTATTTAACTGCCGAAAGCCCTGCGATTTCGCCCTCTGCAAGAGCGCCCGTAACATACTTCTGCGGACAACCGCCTGCAACATCACCGCCTGCAAAAAGTCCTTCAATTGTGGTTGCACGGTCTGTGTCAACCCAGTAACCGCTTGCCGTGTGACCGCCTACGATGTACGGCTCTGTTCCCTCAATTTCAACATTCTGCCGTGATGGATTTCTTCCGCTTTCAATCCACTTGATTGTCTGCGAAGGTGCCATATTGAGATAGGCTTTTAAAAGTGATTCGTCCTGCTCGGCTGTGATTCCCTCTGTTCTGAGGTAGCAGGGACCTCTGCCCTCCTGATTTTCATTTACCGTACCGTAAACTCTTTCGGAAGTTGTAAGTCCGTACTTTGTTTCATAAACCTCGCCGAGTGAATTAATCTGCTTTGCGCCTACACCCTGTGCAAGAGTTCCCGTGGGAGCGATTGTGTCCTTGCATCTGAGTGCGATAAAACGCATTTCAAAGGTTGTCATCTCTGCACCGGCTCTGATTCCCATTGCGTAGCCTGCACCTGTGTTAAAGGGCGGATACCACATCTTATGACGGGAAAATCCGGGGTTGTTCGGCTTGTAAAGTCCTGCCGCACCGCCTGTGGCAATTATGACAGCCTTTGCTTCGATTGTGTAGAAAATTCCGCTTTCAATGCCGAATCCGAATGCACCGTTGATTTTGTTGTCCTTTACCGAGTAATCAAAAATATTGACACGGTTGAGAACCGTTACATTCTTTGCCTTTTCGACTGCGTCCGCAAGAATCGGCTTTATGTTTTCACCGTTGATTTTAAGGTTTCGGTTGCCTCGTGTAACATACTTTCCGTTCTCGTCCTTTAAAATTACAAGACCGAGTTTTTCAAGTCTGTCGGTTACTTCGTTGAGCTTTTCGGACATGGTAAGGAGCAAATCCTCTCTGACAATCCCGTCGGCGTCCTTTTTAGCGTAGTCAACATAGTCCTGCGGTTTTCTGCCCTCAACAATGTATGCGTTAAGAGCATTTACACCTGCGGCAAGACAACCGCTTCTTTTGATGTGTGCTTTTTCACAGATAAGAACCTTTTTGTCCGAATTTTCGGAAATGGTCAGAGCCGCATAACAGCCTGCCGTTCCGCCGCCTATAATGAGGACATCGGTGCTTATTTTTTCTGTTTTCATAGGATTTCACTCCCTTGCCGTTATTGTTTTTCGTCAAGATATTTTTCTGCCGAAATCACACAGTTTGCACCATCCGACACGGCTGTAACGACCTGACGAAGTGCTTTTGTTCTGATGTCACCGCCTGCAAAAATACCGTCTGCGGAGGTTTTTCCGCTTTCATCGGCAATAATGTAACCGTCCTTGTCGGTTTTGACAAGATTTGCAAGAGGTTTTGTATCGGGAACACTTCCGACTGCAACGAAAACACCGTTGCAATCAAGCTGTTTTTCTTCTCCGTTTTGTAAAAGCGTGACCGAAGTCACCTTTGTATCTCCGTTAATTCCAGATACCGTTGCATTTGTAAGAGCTTCAATATTTTCCGTGGCAAACACCCTGTTCTGCAAGGCTCTGCCTGCTCTGAAGGAATCCCTTCTGTGAACGAGATAAACCTTTTTGCAGAATCTTGAAAGCAGAAGTGCGTCACCCAAAGCAGTGTCACCGCCGCCTGCTACCACGGTAATTTTATCCTTATAGAAAGCCGCATCACACACCGCACAATATGAAACTCCGTTACCCGAAAATTCCTTTTCGCCTTTTACGCCAAGCTTTCTGCGCTGTGTTCCTGCCGCATAGATTACGGTTTTTGTTTCAAGACTTTCACCGCCGTCAATGTTTACGGAGAAGTTACCGTTAACTCTTTCAACCTCGGTAACCTCTCCCTCAACAAATTCAGCACCGAGTTTTTCGGCGTGAGTTCTGAACTTTTCTCCGAGGTCAAAGCCTGTTTCACCGTAAAGTCCGGGGTAATTATCTACTCTCTCGCTCTCGGCAATCTGTCCCGTACCCATAAATTCTTTTTCAACCACAACCGCTTTAAGGTTTTCACGCTGTGCATAAATTGCGGCTGAAAGTCCTGCGGGACCGCTGCCAATAATCACGATGTCGTACATAATCTCCCTCCTTTACTCTATAACAAGTTCTTCCTTTTCTGCTGTATCTCCCGTAATTTTGAATGAATTGAGAACGGGGTTTTCTCTGTCCATAAGCGAAAGAATCATATAGCTTGCCTTGCTGTCAAAGGCAAGTCTTTTGTCCTCTTCAGACGGTCTTGACGGCGATTCGGGATGTGAATGCCAGTTGCCGAGAGGAACAAATCCGTTCTTTCTCATATCTTTGATTGCCTCAAGCTGTTCCTTTGGATCAAGCGAAAAATGTTCGTTTGAGTGGTCGATATTTGTAAGAAGATAAACCCTTTTAATCTCCTTGTCACCGTCCTCAACCGTTCCTGCAATAAGACCGCAAGCCTCATCGGGAAGCTCCTTTACAGCGTGAGCAAGTATTTTTTTAAAGTCACTTTTTGTAAGTTTTATCATAAATGAACACCGTCACATTCTGCCTGTTCGTAGTCGATAAGCTCTGTGATTGTCGGATGGTCACCGCAGACTGCGCAATTGTGTGTGTCACTCGGAAGTTTCACCTTGCGAAATTCCATTTTGAGTGCGTCATATGTAAGAAGATAGCCCGTGAGCAACTCGCCCTGACCGATGATGTACTTGATTGCTTCCATTGCCTGCAGGCTGCCGATTACACCGCCCATTGCACCGATAACACCTGCCTGCTTACAGGTTGGAACTGCATCCTTTGGCGGAGGGTTCTTGAATACACAACGGTAACAAGGTCCTTCACCCGGCACATAGGTCATAAGCTGACCTTTAAATCTGATGATTCCGGCGTGTGAGAAAGGCTTTTTAGCCATTACACAGGCATCGTTGATAAGGAACTTTGCCGGGAAGTTATCCGTACCGTCAATGATGAAGTCATACTCCTTTACAAGGTCAAGAATATTTTCGCTTGTAACGAATGTGTGGTATATCTTTACGGTAACATCGGGGTTGATAGCCTCCATTGTTTCCTTTGCCGACTCAACCTTCGGCTTGCCGATATCCTGTGTTGAGTGGATAATCTGTCTTTGAAGATTTGAGAGGTCAACCTCGTCTGCATCTGCAATTCCGATTGTACCTACACCTGCGGCGGCAAGATACATTGCGGCAGGAGCGCCCAAGCCGCCTGCACCGATAATGAGAACCTTTGCGTTAAGGAGCTTTTTCTGACCCTTTGCGCCGACCTCTTTAAGAATAATGTGTCTTGAATATCTTTCAAGCTGTTCGTTTGAAAATGCCATTACTGACCGCCTCCCATAAAGTAAAGGAACTCTACAACATCGCCGTCCTTTAAGGTTGTTTCTTCAAATGTACCGTTCTTAACAAATTCGTCATTGATTGTAACGGTTACATACTCGGGTGTTTCAACATTCTCGTCAATAATGAGCTGTGCTACCGTAAGATTGTCTGCAACTTCCTTTTTGTTTCCTGCAACTGTGATTGTCATAACGATTACTCCTTAATAAGTTTTTCTGTCACTTCGATTATTTCTGATTTTTTGACCGCACCTCTGAGTCTTTCTTTCTCTTCACCGTTTTTGAAAAAAACGAGTGTGGGTGCCGCCTGTACTTTATATTCCGACGCAAGCTCGGAATCAAAATTAACATTTATCTTTGCAATTTTCAGCTTGCCCTCATACTCTTTTTCAAGTTCAAAGAGTACGGGTGAAAGTCTTTTGCAAGGGATACAGCTGTCGGAATAAAAATCTGCAAGCACGAGTGTATCGGCTGAAAGAACTTCGCTCTGAAAATTGTCTTTGCTTACTCTCTGCGGCATTTAATCACCAACCTTTTCAACAATCAGGTCATATGTGCCGTCCTCGTTGTCAATGAGCTTGAGAATTTTGTGTCCCTCTTCCTTGATACTTCTCGGAACATTCTGAACAGGCTCGCCGTCATTCATTTTGATTGAAAGGATCTGACCTTCGTCAAGTTCTTCAAGGGCAACCTTTGCCTTTACAAAAGTTGTCGGGCATACCACATCGGTAATATCTACTGTATCGTCAATTACAAAATCAGCCATTGTAAACCTCCAAAATTCTCTGTTCAAATTTTTCTCTGCCTACTCTGTCGATTGTAAACTTAAAGCGTTCGCTCGGCTTTGCGTTTTCTGCAAAGAAGTTAAGAGCGGCGTCACAGATTTCCATAAGTTTTTCTTTATTTTCAATAAACGGAATAATTGTTTCACCCTTGTTGATTGAGTTGCCGAAAAGTCCGCCGAATGAAACAATGTAGCCGTGGATTGTGTCCCACGCATCTGTCGGGCAAGCCTTGAAGCATCTGCCGCAGTAGTTACACTTTGAATTGTCAACGGAAATTTTCCCGTCCTCAAGAGTGATTGCACCCTGACGGCAGGCCTTTACACAGACTCCGCAGCCGATACAAGCGTCCTCTTTCCATGAAACCTTGATTCCGCCCTTGATACCGACATCGTTTTCCTCGGCTTTAAGGCAGTTGTTCTGACAGCCTGTTATGCCGAACTTGAACTTGTGCGGAAGTTCCTTTGCAAAATATCTGTCGTCAAGCTCCTTTGCAAGAGCGTATGTATCAATACAACCGCTGGGACAAATTGCCTCACCCTGACAGGCTGTAATTGTTCTTACTCTCGGACCGCAAACGCCCGGCTCAACATCGCCCTCGGCAAGTGCGTCCTTAACTGCCTCAACATCATCAAGCTTTACAAAAGGAATTTCAACACTTTGTCTTGATGTGAGGTGAACATAACCGTCACCGTAGTTTTCCGAAACCTCGGCAATTTTCGCAAGCTGTTTAGCTGTGAGGTTGCCGCCTACAACTCTTAGCCTGAGCGAAAAATTATTTTTCTGTTTTTGACGCATAAAGCCGCCCTTTTTAAGCGTAGCATAATCAACTGCCATTTCTCTTACTCCTCCGATTCATTCACATTTATACTGTCTACAGCCTGTTTGAAGTCAGACTTTAAATCCTCAATATCCTCAATGCCGACGCTGATTCTTATTGTGTCATCAAACACGCCTGCGTTTCTTTTTTGTTCTTCTGTTCCGTGAGCGTAAATTGTGCTTGACGGATGAATTACAAGTGTTCTTGTGTCGCCTATATTTGTTGCATTTGTTGCATACTTCAAATTGTTGATAAGCTTAAACGCTCTTTCTTTACTTCCTGCCCTGATTGTGAGGATTGCACCGCCTTTTCCCTTCAACAGCTTTTGACAAAGGCTGTAATATGGAGAAGCTTCAAGAGCAGGATAGTTGACTTTGATTCCGTTTTGTGTTTCAAAGAACTTTGCAAGCTCAAGAGCGTTGTAACAAAGACGCTCCATACGAAGTCCGAGTGTTTCAAGTCCGACAGAGTTCATAAAAGCATTAAACGGTGCAAGGCAACAGCCTATGTTTCGCCAGATACCGTTTCTCAGCTTTGCAACATACGCAAGCCGACCGAATTTTTTGTACTCTGCAAGACCTTTGTATCTTTCCGTATTCCATTCAAAATTGCCGCTGTCAACGATTATTCCGCTGATTGAATTTCCGCCGCCGTTAATGTACTTTGACGAGGAATGAACAACGATGTCCGCACCGTGTTCAAACGGCTGAATAAGATACGGAGTTGCCGTTGTGCTGTCAATAATGAGCGGAACACCGTGTGAATGAACAAGCTCTGATACAGCTTCAAGATCGGCAATTTCAAGTCCGGGATTGCCGATAAGCTCGGCAAAGACTGCTTTTGTTTTTTCGTTTATGAGCGGTTCAATCTCCTCGGCTGTCACCTTGTTGACATATCGTGTAACAATTCCGAAAGGCTCAAGATCTCCGAACAAATCAATTGTTCCACCAAAAAGACCTGCACTTGCGATTACTTCGTCACCTGATTCAAGAATGTTCAGGAGTGCCATCGTAACGGCTGCCATACCTGACGAACACGCAACCGCACCGACACCGTTTTCAATGGAAGCAATTCTGTTCTCAAAAGATGTTACCGTGGGATTGCCTATTCGAGAGTAGGCGTAGCCGGGAGCTCTGTTGTTGAACACCTTTTCAAGCTGTTCGGCAGAGCTGTGCGAAAATGCACTGACCTGATAAATGGGAGTTAAGGTTGAGCCAAAAACCTTTTCACCGTTAAAACCCTTGTGAAGTAATGCGGTGTTAAACTCCATAATATCACCAACCCCTTAATTTCATACAACCAACCCTTTTGTGTAAGACCGTCGTAGGAATTTGTCTGACGGCTTCGATTGATATAGGTAGATTATACTCCATTAATCATAGTATTTCAATAGGTTTTATAAGATTTTACCTGTTGCACAATTTTTCTTTAAAATTTGCCGTAATTCCATTATTTCCTACAATGCATATTTGTTTAGTAGGTATTGATTTTTAAATTAAAAACTGTTACCATTATTATATACTCTTTCAGCAAACAAAACGCACGGAAAGGAGATGCTAAAATTGAAGATTTCAACAAAGGTGGAATTCGGAATCATCGCTGTTATTGACATTGCGTCACACTCACTAAACGGCAATGCGATAACAACCCCCGAAATTGCCAAACGGCAAAATATATCTAAAAAGTATCTTGAACAGATTCTCTCGTCACTCAGCTCAGCAGGACTTGTGCGAGGTCAGAAGGGTTCAAACGGCGGTTATGTTATTGCAAAAGACCTTAAAGAGATTACATTCAAGGATATCATAAACGCACTTGACGCAAATGTTCTGAGCAATGTTTATTTTAACACTCGGGGCGATGATGATGTTATGATAAGACTTATCGACAACAGTCTTTGGTCGAAGA